>JAQXAY010000102.1 GCA_029252685.1 Saprospiraceae bacterium
ACTCATATGCTTTTATTTAAATAGATTTTAATATTGAATTAGTATTTAAACGGGTAGGAAAATATAATTTTTTCTATAAGAAGTGGCTATAAAGAATCTACTTTCACAAAATACCGCCTTCAAAAGGCAAAATTAATGATTCAGTAGTGGATATATTCCACCCTTTAGGTTGTAAAAGTTACTAGACTTAAGATGAAATTTTAATTTTTGAATGGCTATTTGAGAGCGAATACCCCGCTTACAATAAAAGACAACAGGTTGGTCTAAATTAATTTTATTCTTTTGGTTAACGACCTCACTAAGTGGAATCCATTCCCCTCCAATATTAAAATGAGCACGCTCAGAATCTTCGCGAACATCTATCAACTGAAAGGACCTTTCCTCTTCCTCCCATTGTTTCAATTCCTCCAGGTCTATTGACTTTATCCCCATCATAACTTAAATTTTACTCAAAGGTATTAAAGTTTTTTTGTGGAATAGAGTCCATACCTATAATTTCAAATGACCAACCAGATGCTTCTGTAATAAAGCGCATCATATCAACCATTTTATTTCCATTAGTACTTGCGAGCTCAATAAGATCAGATTGTTCCGCAGCTTTTCGAATTTGGGCCTCCGCCTCTCTATTTAGATAAATATAGTCTGCCTCAGTTAATTCATTCAGGAACGTCCATTCATCCTTTTCAAAATACACCACCTCATGGTCTATAGAAAGTACCTTAGGATCAGGCAGGTTACTAATGATAATTGTATTATCCTCCTCAATAGCTTCTATCTTAATAGAGCCCATGTCATAACCGACCATGACGGTAGCATTGACCTTTAGAGTTGCTCGAACGGGCAAGTAATTTTTAATCAAAAGGTAGTCCATATAGCTAGAAAAGTCTGACTCGTCTTTATATTCTACCACTTCAGAAAAAAAACCTTCAACAGTAACCAATTTGCAGACCTCTTCAATTTTGTTGATTACAACCTGAGAAGCAATTTGTACTTGCTTTGGCTTGGCATTAAAGAAATTCCAGCTAACTAGAATACCTGCTCCAAAGATAAATAACACCATAAAAACTCTGAACATAGTCTTAGCCATAGTCGACACTTGATTTATTCAGATAAAAAATACAAAAATTAATCGAATACTAATTTTTAGAATTTAATTTTTTGGGTGCTTCATAACGTAATCCCTTATAATCCATCAACACTGCCTTAACTGAACCGACAGCAATCGGCGACTCGATAAGTAAAGGAATACGATTTTTATCTTTACTAACCCATACTTTCATTTCATCTCCATCCTTGAAAACCTCCCCTGCAATTGTGGCAGGAGAAAAAACATAGGCTTCAAATACACCTAATCCTTTTATCTTTTTCTTGTTTGCTACCCCCTTGTATCTTACTTCTAGAGGGTAGACCTCATTATCTAAAAAAATTGAAACGGGAAAACTCTCATTCTTAGACATCCCGGCATAATCAAGGTTTCTTGCAAAATATATAACTGACAACATATCATGAACACAAGACTGAATAGGAACCGGATCTTTATAAACTGCCTTATCCTTAGATTTTCCTCTTCGAGAATATGCTTCACCAGAGCTTCTATTAAATTCAACTCGATCATATAAGGTAAACTTACCTTCCTGAATATCTCGAACAGACACTTTTGGTAGCAGTGTGTTGGGATCGACATATGATTCGTAAACATCATTTACATCAAAGAACCATTCGTAAGATTTATAAGTCTCCCCCTCTGCTTTAAACCGAAGAAGGCCATCAATATCTTCAACAGAAAACACCACTTCCCCTGCTGGAACCCAAACAAAATTCCAGTTATAATATAGCTTATAACGAACCTCCTCTCCTGCTTGAAATGCCACATTTTTAGTCGCACAATTCTGTAAAGATTGAGCAGTAATAGTATTCAAAGACAAAGAAAAAAGAAATGCACAAATACAATATTTAATGAGAGTTCTCAACATGTTTAATCTGTTTAAAGCTAATGTCTGATTTAAAAAAGAAATATACTCCTAAAAACGCTGTAAGACTAAAGTTTATTATAAACAGTAAGTAAGAAGCAACTACTCCTAACATGGAAGCACTGCATAGGGTACCCCAAACCAGTAAAGAAACATTTCCACGCATGATCAAACCTAATCCGGCAGGCAAAGGAATACTAGCCTGTATGAAAAATATAAATGCTACTCCTGCAAAAGCATATGGCAATGAACATTCAATGCCTAAGAAATAGAGTAACAAGACATATTGACTCATATACAATAGATATCTGCATGCAGATAGACCTAAAAGTTTGATCAAAATTCTATTGTCCTGCTGTTCTAAAACTTCGAAGACATCAACATAGGATTTGAGTAGCTTAAATTTCCCCGACAAATAGGTGAACCATTTTTTGACCAATGAAATCTTAAAAAATAAAAGAAAACCAATTATAGTTATAAGAATAACCACTAGGGTGTATGAAGTATTGAAATAAGAAGAGAATTCAATCTGTTCGTTAAATAAAAACAAGACAGCAAGTATGCCTGCAGTCCAGGTAATTAGATTTTGTGCAAAACCACCTAACAGAGTAGTCAAAATACCAGCACCTCGCTGATCAGGATTAATACCTGCTACTCGTCCAAAATATTCACCAATTCTATTTGGGGTAACAAGAGATACTGATACGCCCATCAAAACACATTTAATGCAGGTGCGCCAACTAATTGAATAACTAACGCGCATAGTCAAAAACCATTTCCCACATTCCGTTAGCCAATTCAAAGGCATCAATAAACAGGCAAAAGCCAAGAAAAACCAATTAGAAGAGATACTAAGCTTTAATAAGGCTATCTCTTGGGAACCAACCTCAAGCTTAGTAAATTGATATACTAATGAAACCATTAGTAAAATACCTATGGTTATCTTTATAAATTGCTTTAATTTTAGATTCCTGATACGTAGGAGTTTTGAAACTGGTGAAAAATCGAGGAGGACAAATATATAACACTTTGTTTGGACAAAAATGTTCTGCAATCCCGATCACCTAAAAAATACAGATGTCGACAAAAGCGAACTACAAAATTTTGGGAGTAGATCCAGGGACAAATATCCTAGGTTATGCAGTACTTGAAGTGAAAGGTAAAAAACTTACCCCGCTCGAAATGGGTGTTGTAAATCTTCAAAAGTTAGGGGATCATTACGAAAAATTAAAACACATTTTTATTCGCATACAACAACTTATTTCAAGTCACCAAGCTTCTGAAATGGCTGTGGAAGCCCCTTTCTATGGTAAAAATGTTCAATCTATGCTCAAGTTGGGGCGGGCGCAAGGCGTTGCAATTGCAGCAGCAAAGGTGAGTGGTATTGATGTTGTTGAGTATTCGCCTAAACGAATCAAGCAAGCAATTACAGGAAGTGGAAATGCAAGTAAAGAACAGGTTGCTAAAACTCTTGAAATGATTTATAAAATATCATTTGATGATCACTACCTGGATTCATCTGATGCATTAGCAGCTGCGGTTTGTCATTATCAAGAGCAGTCGTCTCCAGTAAAAAGAGTAAAAGGGAAGCAAGATTGGAGTAGTTTCTTATCTGAACATTCAAACAGGATTATAAAATAATCTTTATCAATAGATTAAACTTAATCCGCCTAATAAAGTCAAAACTAGGTCACACCTTTACGATTATTTTATCGATTAGATCAATTAATCATACGATTTAAAAGATACTTTAAAAAGTAAATCGTATTTTTGCATTAGAAATAAAGAAATCAACTGTTATGAATACAGCAATATTTGGATTGTTTAATTCTTTTGGCCCAGAGTGGATTATAATCTTTCTGGCAATCATTCTTTTATTTGGAGGAAAGAAAATTCCTGAATTGATGAGAGGTATCGGTAAAGGTATCAGAGAATTCAATACTGCAAGAAATTCATTGGAAAATGAATTCAAGCATGGAATGAAAGAGGCTGAAAAAAAAGAAGCTGATAAAGACGAAAAATAAAATGCTGCCCAATGGGCAGCATTTTTTATTTTACCTTGTCCAAAAGATGTAAATCCCAACGTTCAATCAAATTGATCAACTTCCTAGAATAACCAGGATCTGTTGCATAACCTGCGGCTTTCAAGCCTTTTGACCAACCTTTATAATCGTCGATGTTCAGTTCATAAAGCGATGCATATCTGCTGCGCTTCAAAAAATAACTATGATCTCTAAAACCTGACCAAACGGATTCATAATGCCTAAATCTGTCATTAGGTCCGTCCGAATAGAATGCAACACAAGCACCCTTTATGTTCTTCTGATCATAACACTTAATACCAAAATGATTCTTGTGCTTAACTGCAAGATTACTTCTGCCCGCATTACTTTCTAATAAAGCTTGAGCTATTGTTATAGAAGCTGGTATACCGTGGATTTTCATTTCTTCAATGGAAACCCCTGCGTATCTCTTTAAGTACTCAAACTTTGGAAGTTCCTTAACTGAAACCCCTTTTGCTGAAACTAATTTCTTCCATTTAGCTACAGACATTGTAGCTGAGGAACCAGATTTATCAGCATTCAAAGATGCTAACTTCGTGTCATCAATGTTCGAACCATCTTCAGCAACAGATAAAGATGCTGCTAGATTGCTTGGTTGCTGCGACTTTTTATCAATAGCTTGTTCTTTATTAAAAGAAAACGTGGGAAAACTTAACACGATCTGCCCTTTATTGTCCTTGTTTGAATCCAACATCAGTAGCAAGACCAAAACAACAAGGATATTGTCTTTAAATTTGACAAGGATAAAATTTAAAAAGCCAATAGTCAGAGCAAACATGCTAGGAATTTTTTCGTAGATTATAGTTTTCATAAATCACGTTTTTAAAACAAAATGTTTTACAAACTTAATCCATTTAAAACAAAAAAACAACAATTTGTTTTAAATATTTGATTTTTATAAATGATTCAAGAATTATATCACATTAGTGGCATCCTTTTGTATTTCAGTTGCTTATGCATAAGCAGCTGTGCCTTTTTATATTTTTTCAGAAAAAGAGGTAATTATAGATCAAACTTCTTTCTAGCGATATTTTTTATTGCCTTCGGTATGGCCTTGATCCGCAATGGGCTTATACTTTCAGGCCAAATAGAACCAGATAATCAGCTTACATCTGCACTGTGGAATATCATTTGGTTTGGGCCACTATTCTTTTATTACATCAAATTAATCATCTATCCGCATTATCTGCTTCGGGGATCAGATTTAAAACATTTTGTTTTACCAATTGCTCAAACACTTACGCATATCGTGATAAGTATTCAAGCATTAATGAACCCAGAACAAGAAAATACCTACTTCAAATATTTGTATTCAATCGAAGGGATAATCTTCTTGCTCACATTTTTTCCCTACATCATCCTCTCTTTTCGATATATTAAATACGCCACAGTTTCAGAGCCTTCACAACCATTGTGGAGAGAAAAAAAATTACTTTGGCTCAAAAGAATTACAAAAGTGCTTTATGTACTCGCATTTATCAATTCAACATACGTAATCACAAACTTCTTGTCCAAATTCATCTACGCAGATGAATTGTCTAGCCTACCGAGCTATTTCCTTTTCTCAGAATTCTCTTTTAGTTTAATTGCCATTTGGATTGCCTACCAAGCGATTAAACTAGTTCTGGGCAAAGCATACATTTACAAGGAAAACAGGACAGGAAATCAAACCTTTACAGATTTACTTCATAAAGAAAAAATCTTTCTAGATGCAGACCTAAATATATCCTTATTTACAAAAAAGAAAACCGAGCAAAAGGCATTGCATACCCTTGTCCTAAAAGAACGTGCAAATCATTTACGAAACCTACGTAAACACGGCAAGTATGGCACACATGAATTAAAGAGTTTGATCTATCGATCCGGTTATCCAAATCATTGGATTTACAAGAAAAAATAAGTCTCTGCCTCTTCATGGATACCTGAAAGTTCTTAATACTTGAACCCTTATTAAAATTCGAGTTACTTGTACTAATCCAAAGCAGTTTTTATAACTTTATTTTTGCTAAACAGACATCTTTTTAGACTACAATGTGTTTCAAGTAAAAAAGAAGCGAAGTATGAAATTCCTATCAAGCACCCTATTATTCTTATTGCTTATCTGCGCGCCTATAGATCAGATAAAAGGCCAAAATCTTACCTCAAAGCAGATCATCCAGAAGGTGGAAAATACTATGCGTGGAAACAGTAATTTTAGTGAGCTAAAAATGACTATAATCCGCCCAGATTGGTCTCGAGAAATGACTATGAAATCATGGGCAAAAGGTGAAAATTATGCCTTAATTCAAATAACAGGGCCAGCAAGAGACAAAGGCACAACGTTTCTAAAAAGAGAAAATGAACTATGGAATTGGCAACCGAAGATCAATAAAACAATCAAAATGCCTCCTTCCATGTTAACACAATCATGGATGGGTTCTGATTTCTCCAACGATGACCTAGTAAGGCAAAGTTCATTCGTAAGTGACTTCACACATGAAGCATTAGAAGATGAAAAAGTTGAAGGCAGAGACTGCTATGTAATCATGCTAACTCCAAAGGAAGGTGTTCCTGTTGTTTGGGGAAGCATCAAATTCTGGATTGACAAAAAAGAATTCATTCAAATGAAGTCTGAGTTTTATGATGAAGACGAATATCTTGTCAGTACTATAAAATTCTCGCAGATCAAGAACATGGCTGGTAGACCTATACCAACAGTGCTTACGATTACTCCAGCAGAGGATGAAGCCAATAAGACTATTATAGAGTATTTAAATCTTGAGTTTGATAAAAAATATAATGATAGTTTCTTTACCATTCAAAATATGAAGCGCATCAAATAATATGAAAAAGATATTAAATCTAGCTTGGAGAAATATTTGGAGGAATAAAAGAAGAACACTAATCACAGCAGCATCGGTTTTCTTTGCTGTTTTGTTTTCAAGCTCCATGAAATCACTCCAAAAAGGTGCATGGAATGAGATGATCAAAAATGTAACATCCTTACATATTGGTTATGCGCAGATCCACGCTAAAGGCTTTTGGGAAGAACGATCAATAAATACAAGTCTGGAAGAATCTTTGATAAAGGAGCAACTTGAAGAAATTCAAACAGAAGGCCTGATAGACTACCTCCCAAGGATCGAATCATTTGCACTAGCCTCATCCGGAGAAAAATCTAGTGCTGTACTTGTAGTGGGAGCAGACTTAGAAAAAGAACATAAGCTTGGTCAATTAGAAAACAGGATGGTAGAAGGTTCGCTGCTCTCGAGCAATGAACATGGTGTAATTCTTGCAGAAGGACTTGCAAAAAAACTGAATCTTGGACTCCAGGATAGTCTAATCCTAAGCAGTATTGGTTACCATGCTAGTAGTGCCATTGATTTATACCCAATAAAAGGAATCGTAAGCTTTAATAACCCTGAACTCAACAAACAGTTCTGCTATTTAGATATCAAAACTGCCCAAACCTTTTATGGTGCAGAAGGCATGCTAACAGGGATTGTTCTTAATGTAGAAAACAATAATGTCCTAGAATCTATAGTCACTAATTTGAGATCAAAACTAGACTCAGAAAAATACGATGTGATGGATTGGATGGAAATGATGCCTGACTTGATGCAAGCCAAAAACCTCGATGCAGCAGGTTCACTCTTAGTGTTGGGCATATTGTATATAATAATCACATTTGGAATATTCGGAACGCTTTTGATGATGACAAGGGAACGTCAATATGAATTTGGTGTACTCACAGCAATCGGCATGAAAAAACAACTCCTTGCATTTTCAGTTTGGTTGGAAATTCTTTTCATGGGCTTTGTTGGAGCGATAGCAGGTATTGTTGGAAGTATTCCCATTGTGCAATACTTTGTTAGCAACCCTATTGATATGACGAAGTTCAGCCAAGATGCAGCAAATACCTATGAGAAATTTGGCTTCCACCCAGTATTTCCAATGAGTTTTGATATAAACATTTTTATTGGTCAGGCACTAATCGTATTCCTAATTTGCACCGTATTGGCTATATACCCAATCCTTGTAATTCGTTCATTGAAGCCGATTCAGGCAATGAGAAAATAATAATCTAATGTTACTAAAAATAGCTTGGCGAAATATTTGGCGAAGTAAACTTAGGTCCTTCGTAGTTATAGGCTCCATTGCAATAGGAGTATGGTCACTTGTATTCCTGCTCAGTTTCTCTAGAGGCATGATTATGACCTATATTGAAAAAGCCATAGAAAATCAGACTTCGCACATCCAAGTGCATAATCCTGATTTCATAAACGCAGATGTTGAGGCTAATGAATTGGAAAAAGCACCCTATAATTTTATTCAGGATGTTACAAAGGTAAAAGAAGTACTTGCTTCGGATCCAAAAGTTGAGGCTTTTGCGATGCGATCTTATGCACACCAAACTTTCGTAGGAGTTGCAGGAAAAACGGGAGTAGCAAATGTTTACGGAATCAACCCAATTCAGGAAAAAGCCGTAACAAATATTCATAGTCTTGTGATTGAAGGAGACTATTTTGAAAAGGACAAGAAGAATCAAATATTGATTAGTGCCTCACAAGCTGAAAAGTACAATATAGGTCTAAGAAAAAAAGTGGTACTCTCCTTTACCGATAAGAATGGTAACCCAACAAAGGTCGCATTCAGAGTTTGTGGAATCTATGATACCAAAAATCAACTACAGGATCAATTCAATGTTTATGTGAGACAAAAAGACCTAAACAGGGTCTTAGGGCTTGGGGAAGAAAGTCACGAAATAGCTGTATTGGTAAATGATGTAGACGGAGTAGATGGGATACAAGAAAACCTATCCGCTTTACTTCCTAGTCAGTTGGTTCGGGTTTATGATCAGATCTCACCAGAAATAGAATTATTCAATGTGCAAATTCAGCTAAGTACATTCATCTTTACTTTTATTTTTATGCTAGGTCTCATATTCGGAATTATAAACACCATGTTAATGGCTGTACTTGAGCGTATGAGAGAATTAGGGATGCTAATGGCAATAGGTATGAACAAAGCAAAGGTATTCAAGATGATTACCTTAGAAACTTTGTTACTTGGATTGATATCCGCCCCTATAGGTATGCTTATAGGAACCTTGTCTGTCGGCTATTTCAAAAGAGTAGGATTGGATCTTTCAAACTTTTCCAAAGGCATGCAGAAATTTGGAATGTCTGAGATTGTCTATCCTGAATCTAGTGGGGATATGTACATTACATTTGGGATAGCTGTACTGATTACTGCAATTCTCGGTTCTCTTTATCCTGCATTCAAAGCCATAAGCCTAAGGCCTGTGGAAGCAATCAGAAAAATTTAAAACGATTGAATTATGTCAATTATTAGTGTAAAGAACATACATAAGATATATAACGAAAAGACCGTTCCAGTTCACGCACTTCAAGGGGTAGATCTTGAAATAGAAGTTGGTGAATTCACAGCAATTGTCGGTCCATCAGGTTCTGGAAAAACAACGCTCTTAAATATCATTGGAGGGTTGGATCGTCCAAATCAAGGAAAGGTAAGACTCGCTGATACTGGACTAGAGGATTTAAATGATAATCAACTGATTGATTTTAGAAAAAATAATATTGGATTTATATTCCAAGCCTATAACCTCATACCAGTATTAACGGCACAAGAAAATGTAGAGTTTGTTATGCTTCTTCAGAATAGACCTAAAGATGAAATGGAGAAACGAGCTGTAGATCTATTAAAATCTGTTGGTCTAGAAGATAAACTAAACCAAAGACCATCCCAGTTATCAGGAGGTCAGCAGCAGCGTGTTGCTGTTGCAAGGGCTTTGGCTTCCAAACCTAAGTTCGTCTTAGCAGATGAACCAACTGCCAACTTAGATTCTAAATCAACAGCAGATTTACTTGACATAATGGCAAGGTTAAACAAAGAAGAGAACATTACTTTTGTATTCTCTACACACGATAGCAGGGTGATAGAACGAGCAAGACGTGTGGTAAACATGATTGATGGTAAAATTGAATCCGATGAACAACAGGCTGTTTAAAATCTTCCTTCTTATACTCTTTACTTCTCCTAGCCTTCTATTTGCTCAGGAAGAAAAGAAAGATTCTCCATGGGAAGTAGATGGTTATATAAAAAATTTGCAATCGGCATCAATTATCAATTTTCCCAACCTGATTACAGGGGGAGTGGATAAAATAATACTCTCAAGTAATCTTATCCACAATCGGCTAAACTTCACACGTACAATAGGAGAAAAAGTAGTTTTTCACTCATCCTTAAGGAACAGATTCCTCTACGGTGACCTGGAATCACCCCAGCGTATGAAGGAGCAATTTGAACAAGGCAATGACTATTTTGACCTATCTCTCGAGAGTAGCCAAGATAGCTGGGCTGCTCAAACTATCATAGATCGACTATACCTAGATATCTATCTTGGCGACTGGGAGATGAGTATCGGTAGGCAGCGAATCAACTGGGGGATCAGTACATTCTGGAACTCCAATGACATTTTCAATGCCTACAACTTCACAGATTTCGATTATGAGGAAAGACCAGGTTCCGATGCCATTTTAATCCGAAAATATATTGGATTCACCTCTAGTATAGAGTTTGCAATAGCAGCCACAGACGACATCAAAAAACTCAAGGCAGGTTTACTTTATAAATTCAACCTTAAGAACTACGATTATCAAATACTTGCTGGTCTTTCTGAGAATTATCTAGCACTTGGAGGAGGATGGTCTGGAGCGATAAAGCAAGTTGGATTCAAGGGTGAATTCAATACATTTAGTCCACTTGGAACTACTGGAGATCCAGCAAACTCCCTTTCCATTGAGTTCGATTATATCAACAAAAAGGCACTCTACTTCGGTCTAGGATTCTTGTACAATAGTCTTGGAGAGGCTGATACTAATATTTTAAATCTTCTAGATTTTGATATATCTGCGCGTAATCTATATCCCTTCAAAACCACTTTTTTCTTTAGTATGAATCAGAGTTTTAATCCAATAATAAGTGGAGGATTGTCTTTTTTATATTCTCCAGGAGAAGCACATGCGACTTTTGTCAGCCCAAACCTAAATGTATCGATCGCACAGAATTGGGATCTCGCATTTTTCGGTCAGATAGTACTTGATAAGCAGGAAAAGTATACAAGTCCAGTACAGGGATTCTTTCTGAGACTTAAATTAAGTTTCTAAATTGTAGTAGCAGCTTTGATTGCATCATAGCAAACCGATGCAGCCCGATCCCAGGTATAATATGAAACTCGATTTCTACCTTTCTTGATGAGCCCTTCACGGAGCTCCTCTGAGGTATTCAAAGCGTGCATTTTTTCCCCTAAGTCTTCATAATCATTTATGCCAACTACCAATGCGGCATCACCTGCAACTTCAGGCAAGGATGTTTGATCAGATATAACCAAGGGCACATCGCAACGCATTGCTTCTAAAAGTGGGATGCCAAAACCTTCCGATTTGGATACATAAATCATTGCTTTTGCAGCAGCAGTAATTTCCACTAAAGTTTCAGAAGTACAATATCCTGGAAGCACAATATCTTTAGACACCGGAGATTCTTTTATTTTCCGTTCAAAATCATCTGTTTGCCAGGCCATCCTACCCAGTAAAACGAGCTTAAGATCAGAGGGGTATTTTGATTTCATATACTCAAAACCCTGAAGTATTAACGACACATTTTTTCGAGGATGAATAGCTCCTACATACAACATATAAGGCTTTCCTGCAGTATAGGTTTCTCGAACCCGTTCGACAACGGAAGGTTCTAAAGGCTTAAAGACCTCTCGGGCAGCATTATTAGCAACGAAGACCTGCTCTTCTTTTGTATTGTAAACGGCCTTAAGATCATCTTTTACAAACTCTGAAACAGTAATTATTTTCTGAGCCCGAGCCAAGAATTTGGGCATAAAATGCCTATAATACTTATTCACTAACTTAGGTACATACTGTGGATAATGCATGAAGGCAATATCATGACAAACCATTACTTGAGAACAGGTAGCACTTAAACTTAAATAACCGTCTGGCGAGAAAAATACATCCGGATTTTCACGTTTCAGAAACCTACGGACTGCAAATTCAAACCACAGATACCATAAAAAAGGATGCCTTGCTGGAGGGAAAAGTTTTACTCCACGAACATTTGGCCCATAGATAAATGAAGCATCGAAAGGCCTGTCAAAGAGGAAAATAAATTCATCCTCTGGATTTGCCTCTACCATTCGGCGAAGCACCTCATGGGAAAACCATCCGATTCCTTCGAGCTTATCTCTGATTAAAAACCGGGCATTGACTACGATCTTCATATTACATGTCCTTTTCAGCACCTAAAATAAGGAAAAGACTTTCTAAAATACAGGCTAGCGGCGTTCAAATAAATATTAATTTTTTCAAAAAAAATGTATTTTAGGCAAGTCCAAGAAAATACCACAAAAATACTATGGCTAAAACACCTTCACTATCACTAAGAAACCTAATAAACGCGCTTACCGGGAGTGAAAAAAGATATTTCAAACTCTATGTTGGTGAGAAGATTGAAAAAGAAAGTAAATACCTGATACTCTTCGATTTAATCGACCAAGGAATCATCCAAGATGAAGATGAATTGAAGCAGGCAGTTTATGAAGGTGACATCGGAGAAAGCCGAAAATTCTCTGAGCTAAAATCCTATCTTTTTGAACTTATTTTAAGGGCACTTCAAGCTTACGATACGAAGGGCAATGTCAATATTCGATTACAAGAATTACTGCAAGGCACTCAGGTACTTTTCAGAAGATCTTTATTCAAAGAAGCAAGACAGAATCTTGGTAAAGCAAAAAAATTGGCCTCAAAATATGAGGAGCATCTACTTTTACTAGAAATTATACGTTGGGAAAAAAAGATAGCATACGCATTGACGGATATAAAATTCCTGGACGAAGAACTAGAGAACCTAGAGCGTGAAGAACGTTATCACCTCGCACAATATCAACTTAGAACAAGATATAGAAATACGTTCTTCAGACTACTAATCAACATTCGAAAGCAAGGACCAGGATCTGGGCAAGGTCAGCACTTACAACAGCTAGTAACATCTATAAAAAGGTTAGTTCTTCCAAAAGAAACAGGGCATAACACAAAGGTCATCTTTTATAGATTAATCTCTATGCAAAAGTATATAGAAGGTGATATTGAAGGCTTCATAGAGACCAATATCTTATTGATGAAACTGCTTGAATCAGAACCACACTTCTTAAAGCAAGAAGTTTCTGAATACATATCGGTAGTAAACAATCTATTGATTGGATATGGGACACTAGAAAATTTTGACAAGGTACTTATGCTTCTGGAAAAGTTCAAAACGATCAATGCAATAACTACAGATGATGAGCTTAAAATCCATCGTCAATATTACATGAACCTATTCGCTTATTACATACATACAGGTGCTTTCGACGATGGGATTGAAGCATTCAAGGAGCATCAAAAATTCATAAAGAAAAACAAATCGCAAAGCTTCCTTAAACATTCCTTCTACTTCCAATACTTTTACCTACACTTTGGTGCGGCACAATTTGATTTAGCATTACAATATCTGAATGATTGGCTTGACTTAAAGGCAAATACAGAGCGACACGATCTTCAAGCTTTAGCAAGGATATTGAACCTTCTTATTCATAAAGAAATGGGCAACACTATCCTTATTCATTCATTAACAAGGTCTGCTACTCGATTCTTGAATAAGAACAGTAAACCATCAAAATACGAGGAAGCTGTATTAAAATATTTCAGACGTAGCATCAATTCAGTAGACCGTTCGGATGAGATTCGAAACTTAGAAACGCTTCTGAATGATATAAGAAAAATAAAGTCAAATAGGATAGATAATAATATTATGAACCTATTTGACATGGAAAGCTGGGTGATTTCTAAGTTGAAGAATATTCCATTTATGGAATTAAAAAAACAACAGACTAGGCTGTAAAAAGCATTTAATCTATCTGCGGTTTCCTTTGCCAATTGACCCTAAAGCCCTTCCAATATTGACACTGTTTTTCTTGATTGGCCTGCGAACCTCAACCTCGCCCCATATCTTAGATTTCTTTCCCAATTCAATAAAATTAAAAAGTCCATTAGGAGCATAGCCACCTTTAGCTTTTTGCTGATCTGCTGAACTTAATTCAAATTTCTTTAGTGTGTTTAGTGTTTGTTCATTTTTCATAATATCAATATTTTATATTGTGAATATACGTAGCAGCAAAACTTAAACCTAACAAGGTATCAAAATAAGTCAGTCTTCAAGATTCCTAAAACTCTGTACCTCATCGTAAGTAAACCCTTTATTATTTAAGAAAACAACAATTTTCCTATTCAATAAATAAGGCTCCATATTTTTATAATCTTGTTCTACTTTTTTCACCCAATGCCTAATATTCTCCATATTCATAGATGGATCAAGCTCCTCAAAACCCTTCCGAATACAATATTCAGAGATCTGTCTAGCTTTTAGTTGGCCTACAATCTTCATCTTTCCCCAGCGTTTAATTCGAGCTTTACCTCTTACATAGGCACGCGCATAACGCTCCTCATTTAGGAAACCTTCGCTAATAAGTGAAGAAATTACATGTTCAAGATCGTCTCCATAAACATTTAGTTTAATCAACTTATTCCTAACCTCCTGGTGACAGCGCTCCTGATAAGCGCAATAGTGTTGCAGCTTTATAATGGCTTGCTCCTTGGTTATAGATGACTCACTCAATAGACCTATATTTAAAATTCTTCTTCTATTTCAAGATAGTCTAAAATCTCATCTAGATCATCAAAAGATTTGAATCCAACCTTTTCTTCTTCTCCTCCTCGCATGAGTATTCCAGACCACTTCCCATCACTTGTTGCAGCGTCAATTCCGTAAAGTTCCCAGGGAAAACTAACTATCAATGGAAAACGTTCGCTGAGTTCACTTAAATATTTCTTTGTAAATCCAGTACTACCAGGATATACCTTATTCTTATCAAAATCAAGTACAAAATAAGCTACATTACCTTCATACTCTTCAAGGAGACCACTGAGTTCATCCTCCGTCATAGACTTCTCTATCACAACCTCCTTGAATACAGGAACACCAATACCTTCTATTGCTTCTTTACTTGTAAAAGGACCAGCCAAAACGGCGTCTAGACCTATACTTTCAACAGTATCAGCAAGCTCCAAATTGGACACATCGCCAAACTCACCTACAATCTGCACACCATCAAGCCATTCTTTAATAGCGTTGACTTCCATTACAGACACGGACAAGGGGTTCATTTTATCCAAATTAAAACCCAGCCATTTTGCTTCTCTAGCAGCAAAATATCTTGCATCAGTCAGGTTACCTATTGTCCCGGCAAAAACATCGAGTTTTAGCATTATCTTGTTTTTTTTACAAATGTACAAAGCAATTAGCTTATGGAGAACAATTATCACGAGCTCGTCTACGAATGTACCCGAAAAATTCCCTTTGGCAAGGTCTGTACCTATGGACTAATTGCCGATTTTTTAGGTTTAGGTTCTGCCAGGATGGTAGGCTGGGCCTTAAATAAGTCCTTCTCATCCCAACCCGAAGTTCCTGCGCATCGAGTAGTAAATAGAAAAGGTGAACTTAGTGGTAGAAATCATTTTAGCAGCCCAGATATCATGCAAAAAAGACTAGAAGCGGAGGGTATCCGAGTAGAAAACGACAAAGTCAAGAACTTTGAAGATGTCCTTTGGAGACCACAACTAGAAGATTTTGACTAGAATAACTTCAAAGCAGTCCCTTCAAAATTATCTAAAATATGCTGCTCTGATCCTATAGCAAGATAATATCCCCCGCCACCAGCACCACACAATTTCAAATAGAAATCACCTGTCTTTAAGCCTTTTTCCCAAAGTGGCACAAAACCGGGAAGGATCATCTCTTTGAAACCATCGAATTGAAGCCTTGAAAGAATCTCAATATTAGACAAGAAATTTAAGTCCCCTTGTAAAAAGCCTTCGATCGCTCGATCAGAGGCCTCTTTCAAAGGTTGCAGTAATTTTGATTCAAAATCAGAGACCCTCTTTTTTTTATTATAAATATCAACAAACGGCTGCGTAGACCTTGACACCTCCGAATCCAATAAATAAAATGAGCAGGATTGCGACGGAATATGGACCTGACCTATTGAACCGCTCTGATCCACTAACAAAGGAGTATCGTAAAAAGATATCAAAGGGTCAACACCTGAACTTTTTCCATGAAAAAAAGACTCCATAAGCGAAAGTCTCTGGCGAATGTCTATAAAGTCATCCGTTTGAGCATTATCAAATAAATACTGATCATAGATCCCAGCTATGAGTGCCCCTGAACTTCCTGTGCCATAGCCATTTCTTATATTTGAATTGAATATCAAACCAGATTGAATTGCATGCTCCAAGGTCTTGAGGTCTAAAAACTCATTGAGCTTTTTATCCTGAAAAAAAGATAGCAGTTCAAGCATCTCCTTGAAATAAGGATTTTTAATCTTAGGATTATCTACCTGCCCCCAATGTCCTTTAAATTTTTTAAAGGGCATAGCTAAAGCTTGAGCCTGTTCAAGCACCAAATATTCTCCAAACAGTAAGACCTTCGAATGATATGCTCTGTTATTTTCCTTCATTCATCTGAATTAATAGATCTGAATATGATAGATGAATCAGATCATCATCTTCTACTTCAAGATATTCCATATAATGATCACATTGTTCTTTCAGGCTGTTCTGATCCGGATAATCCGAACATTCCATAGCTTCTATCTCCATAAAAGCACCTAATCCTTCCACCTGATCAATATGAAACTTTACATTACCTATATAATATATCTCACGCTTCTTGTCAACAATTACTTTCTTCCCAAGAGCCATATTTAAGGTATTCAACAAGTCTTCACTATGATTATCTGCCTTAAACAAGCTTACCAAAGAGGTTTTTGGACCACTTATGTTTGGCCTTTCATAATAGATCAAATGTTTTTCAATACTACCCTGTCTCAACTTTAACCGACCCTGTGGAACATTAAAATATGTATCAATTTGATGATCTGTGCCTACAGATTTTGGATTTTTAGCTAACAAAAGAGCTCTCAATCTGTCTGCAGAATCTACTCTGGCTTTGATTTCAACGTTTATGAATGCCATTGGTTCTCAATTTTTTAAATTAATTTAGATTGTAGTCCAGTTTATTTTTTCCTAAAACTCCTTTTTATTAGTTTTGTTAAAAGTATAAAAAAGAACCAGAATGGCATTTGAAGTTATAGGCAAATTGCACAAGAAATTTGATGCAGAAGAAAAATCATCTTCATTCAAGATTAGAAACTTCGTAATCGTTACAAAAGATGGCGAATACGAACAATTCATCAATTTCCAATTGACACAGGATAAATGTGATATCGTTGATAAATTTGAAGAAGGAAGCGAGATAAAAGTTCATTTCAACCTTAGAGGTAGAGAATGGCAGGGTAAATATTTCACCAATCTACAGGCTTGGAGAATAGAAGGAGATACAAGTGCAGCTGTTGCTGATGCTCCTGATGATCCATTCCCAAATATGGACGATGCTCCACTAGCGGAAGAAGATCAGAATGATGATTTACCATTTTAAATAAAAAAAGCTCAGGCAATGCCTGAGCTTTTTTTATTTAAGGATTTGATTTGCATGTTCCTTGGTTTTCACCTTTGTGATAACCTCTTCGATCAAGCCATCTGAACCAATGAGAAAAGTCGTTCTATAAACGCCTTCAAATTCTCTGCCCATAAACTTCTTAAGTCCCCAGCAGCCAAAGTCCTTTATAACTTTCAAGTCTGTATCAGCGATCAGACTAAAAGGTAATTCAAATTTAGCGATGAAATTTTGATGCTTCTTTTCAGAATCTGGACTTACACCCAAAAGTGAATAACCCTGTGCCTTTAATGCATCAAAATTATCTCTTAAATCACAGACCTCTGCCGTACAACCCGGTGTATTATCCTTCGGATAAAAAAACAGAACCAACTTCTTGCCTGCATAATCAGCAGAACTAACAGTAGAGCCATCTTCAATGACAGCGCTAAAATCTGGTGCCTTATCTCCCGCTTTAAGATGTGTCATATCTATTTTATAAATTCTTTTTCAAAGGTGGCAATATTACCACTTAAATCTTCTACTACTAAACGTAATTTATGCTTACCAGGTTTAATAGTCCCATCAAATTGATGCGTTATAGTTTTGTATTTCTGGTCATAATTAAAAAGAATCCATTGACCATCTACCTCTCCTCTAAAACTTAAAACTCCGGCACTTCTCGTCATTGGTATATTATCATCAATCACAAATCTAAGTTTGGATAGTCGCCTAGAATCATAACGAAATCCAATTGATCGTATCGTCGGTTTTATTGTATCCATAAAAATGGCATAATCTCCAAAACCCCAAACTGTTGCTTTTACAAAATCTCCTTCTAAAGCCCCACCTACTCGCCTGACTCGTCCGTTCTTATCACAGTGCCCAATGAATAATCTCGATCTATCCTTATCGGACAACAGACTTGGATCTTTGATTCTCAAGGCAATATTTATTGGCCTATGCAAGGGTACAAGTTTGGAATGTAGCTTCAAAACATCAGAATAATATCCTGCCGATCGATCACTTACAAGGTCAATATGAACCAATTCATCCAGATAGAGACTATTCTCAGGAAAGTAAACCTCAAAATCATCTCTTACTATTAGGTTTGGACGATTATGAAATAGATAGTAATTATGTAATTCAGCTTTAGGCTTAATCTTTTTGACAGTTTCTTTTACAAAAAACTCCAAGGTGGAAGTGTTACCATTTATATCAGCAACCTCTAGAACCACAGCTCGGACTTGGTTTAAATTACGCACAAAACCATCTCCTGCTGCTCCCTTATACATATCCAGTTTGTTACCAGGAAGCTTAAACAAACGATTATAGTATGATCTTTTAAAAAGCCATTCTTTATAATCAAGATGGGCATTTAGATATCGGGAATCCTTCACAGGAATAGCATCCAGGGAAAATGAAAAATGTCTCTCTCCATCAAGATCCATCTGCATGGCATAAACACCATTTTTATTGTGAGACTCACTATGCCTATCGTACGCTTTTAAGGCTAAGCCCCAGAACATACTTTCAGTATTCAATGTATCTCCATTAATTCTATATCCCGTTTTTGTTTTACTAAGCTTGATTGCCTTCGATGAAACCACCTTATTGTCTTCATCAAATTCATACAGCTTCAAGGTATACAATATTGGTGCGACAACATCCTGAACAGTCAAGCCAAACAACAGAGGGTTCATCTGCTTGTTACTGGCAGTCTCTCTTATTTCAAAATGCAAATGAGCACCATGAGAAGACCCTGAATTACCCATTTTCCCTATAAAATCTCCTTTATCTACAGGAAACATACCTGGCTCTAGCTCTATAAGCTGACTAAAACGTTCCTGATCATATTGCTGTGCTTTTACATAATCCTCAACGGAGTCCGAAAAGGAATTCATATGGCCATAAACCGTAGTAAACCCATTTGGGTGCCTTATATAAAGAGCATTGCCATAGCCATTAGGTTTTACACTGACTTTGCATATATAACCAGCCCCAGCACTATATAACTTATCCCCAGTTACACCGTATTCAGATTTAATATCTAAACCCCCATGAAAATGATTGGACCTCAATTCTCCGAAAGTACCTGAAAGGCGGACGGTATGTTTTACTGGCCAATTGAAATAATCTTTAGGTAGATTATCCGCTTTTATAAAGCTGAAGAGGCAAAGAAAAAATAAGATCAGATATATACGAGACATGTATTTAATAAAGATAATAAAACATGAAAGGCTATAAGCTGTAAGCCCTAATTCAAAGAATCAAAAAAATAATCTAAAACCAAAGATGTGCTAAATCTAAATATTTTTTTTGGGCAATTCTGTATTTAAAATGTCCATCCAATTACCAAGATGAGTTCCTTCACTTGCATTACGCTTCAGGATATCCTGAAATTCTGCTAAGTCTATCGGCTTTGCGCCAAGTGTACCTAAGTGACCTGTTTCCTGCTGACAATCAACTAATTCATAGTTCAATTCCCCCAATCGCTTAACCAATGAAATAAATCCAAATTTTGATGCATTGGGCGCAAGTGCAAACATTGATTCTCCAAAAAATATTTTTCCTATTGCTATACCATACAATCCTCCAACTAAGGTTTCTCCTTTCCAAACTTCTGCAGAATGCGCCAATCCTGATTTGTGCAAACCAATATAAGCAGAACGCATCTCCTCTGTTATCCAAGTGCCAAGATCACCTTGACCAGGTCTTTTCACCTTTGCACAATTATCAATAACCTGCTCAAATACAGTATCGAAAGTAACATTGTATTTTTTTTGGTTAAAATATGGCCGCATACTCTTTGAGACCTTCAAGTCCTTTGGGAAAAGCACAAATCTTGGATCAGGTGACCACCATAGGATAGGATCTCCAGGATTATACCATGGAAAAATACCATTTTTATAGGCTAGGACTAGGCGTTCTTGACTAAGATCACCACCAACTGCAAGTAAACCATCTTCAGCAAAGGACGGATTAGGAAAGGCAAGTTCATCACTTAGGGCATAGATAGGCATATCACTCGATTACAGCAGAAAGACCCCGATCAACCAAAGCATCCTTGAATGTTCTCAACTCATCGAGTGAACCAGATTTCACATTAGCTTTACCTTTGAAATGGATCAAAAAGGCAAGTTGCTCTGCCTGAGTAGAAGAATGTTTTAAAACATCAACAAAGGACTCAATAACCCACTCGAAAGTATTTTGGTCATCATTGTACACAATGATATTAGAGGTATAGTCACTTAAGACCTCCTCCAATTCTTCGTCAACTAATAATTCTTCTAACTTTTCTTCGATCATGTTCAGTTCAATTTGCTAAACAAAGGTAAAAACTAAAATCTACTAAAAAACACTCTTTTACAATGATAAGTACACAATACTTACCCAAAAGAAGAAATTTACCAATTATTGATTAAAATTTTCGTACCTAATACTGGAAATTTGATCTTTATTTAAAAAACAACAAAAGAAGTAAAGTGTTTGATGTCAAGACACTAAAACACAATCAAATTACTAATATCAGTTGTATAAATTGAATTTATGCGTGGTATTAATACATTTGCAGATATTCTCAATAAACAGCTAATTTTTCAAAGAAAAAATGGACAAATCAGTCAAGAGGGCATACCTCCAAATACATCTGGCAGTGTTACTCTTTGGTCTTACTGCTATCCTAGGAGATCTAATAAAAGTATCTGCATTGTCTATCGTCTGGTGGAGAGTGTTATTGACTTCTGCTAGTTTTCTATTCCTAGTCAATTTTAAGCACCTAAAATCCATCCCAAGACCTGTTTTATTCAGATTATTCGGTGTTGGTGCTTTGATTGCTCTGCACTGGTTGACTTTTTATGGCTCCATTAAATATGCAAATGCATCAATTGCTCTTGTCTGCCTTGCAACAACTTCATTTTTGACATCCATTTTTGAACCTTTAATTCTGAAACAAAAGTTCAAGTCCTATGAAGTAATGATAGGTCTTATTATAATACCAGGCATGTGGCTTATCGTTAGTGACCTCGAAACAGATATGATGCTCGGTGTATATATAGGCCTTACCTCAGCATTACTTGCAACGATTTTTTCCATCCTGAACAAAAAATATATAGACCAGATTGAGACCAAATCTATGGCTCTAGTGGAAATGTTTTCCTCCTTCTTAACGATGAGTCTTATGCTACCATTTTATCTAAAATATAGCACGGAAGTCCAATTCTGGATGGATGGACGAGATTGGATTTATATGGGAATTTTAGTTTTGGGCTGCACGACGCTGGCATTTCTCCTTAACTTAGAATCACTAAAACATCTTAGTGCATTTACCTCAAACCTAATCATAAACCTTGAACCTGTTTATGGAATCATTCTGGCAATGCTGATACTCAATGAACACAGAGAATTAAATACGAACTTCTATATCGGTGTGGTCGTTATTCTAACATCCGTATTCCTGCACCCTTTTTTAAAGAAAAAATTTGATAAATAATAATGGACCTAGATCTTCTCACAACCTACTGCGAAGGATTATGTATACCACAATCAGCTCTTTTAAAAGAACTGGAGAGAGAGACTAATTTAAAAACTCTTAACCCCAGAATGCTTTCTGGACACCTTCAAGGGACTCTGCTCCATATGCTGGTAAAGATACATGGCAGTAAACGTATTCTAGAGATAGGTACATTTACTGGATATGCTACCATATCGATGGCATCTGCACTTCCTGATGACGGAGAATTAATAACATTGGAGGCCAATGAAGAACTAGAATTCATCTCGAGCAAATACTTCCAAAAAGCGGAACTTCAGGATATAATCACACAGCATTTTGGAGATGCAAAAGCACTCATTAAGACTATCGAAGGAATCTTTGACCTTGTCTTTATTGACGCTGGCAAAAAAGATAACGAGTTCTACTTCGAACAAATACTCCCACAAGTTAGATCTGGAGGATTAATACTAGTCGACAATGTACTTTGGTCCGGAAAAGTACTCGACGAAAGCATGGATAATCATACTCAGATCATTCATGACTTCAATGTAAAAATGTCCAGAGACCCTAGATTAGAATCCTTATATTTACCACTGAGGGATGGTTTAGCTCTGTTCAGGAAAAAATAGGTATGGATATTCGTAGGATTAATAATATTGATATTAATGAGGTAAAATGGAATCAAGTAATCAAAGAAGCTTATAATTCCACCCCCTATGGTTATGCCTGGTATTTGAATGCAGTCTGTGACAATTGGGATGCACTAATAATCAATGATTATGAGGTTGTCCTTCCACTCCCATTCGTAACGAAATTTGGATTTAAACTTTATACTCAACCCATACTATCTCAACAATTAGGTCCATTCTCTAAAGAGGCCCTTAGCGAAAACACTATACGCCTACTTTTTAACAATTTACCCGTAAGCCCTTGGAGGTTAAATCTAAATTTATCAACAGAAATAACTATACCTAAAACACACAGCTTCCTAAACCCAATAAAACGAATCAATCAAGTCATTGATCTTGATCAGAGCATGGAAGAAATCGAACTTAAATTCAACAGATCCGTTCGAAGAAATCTTAAAGCTGGACTGGAAAACCTTGGGCCTCTTGAAAGCCTAAACGACACTAAGGAGGTTACTGAATTCTACCAAAATATTTTAAAAGACAAGGTCAATCTAGATAGAGAAGCATATAAAAGAACCCTCAATCTTTTTAAAGTTGCCGAGGAAAACAACATGGCGAAATTCTATCAGATAAGACACAAGAAATCAGGATTACCAGTCTGCAAGGGCGCTGTAATATTAGATGATAAAAGGGTGATTAACTTGTTTAGCACCTCTCTAAAAACCAAAGATGCTAAAGGTGCTGCAACCTTGTACATATACCTCTTACTCAAAAAATTTCAATCAGAAAAAAAGGTGTTTGATTTCGAAGGTTCAAATATTCCAGAAATCAACAAGTTCTTCAACAGTTTTGGAGCAGAAACGACCTACTATTATAGCATAGACAAAATGCACCCTCTCCTAAAACTGGTTTATAAAGCCAAAGTGTACCTTAGGACTAGAAAAATCAAAGGGTGATTCTCCAAGTTTACCAACCGCTAGACTGATTCCAAATATACCGGTCTGAACTTCAAAACTCAGTCCTAAACCTACACCGACATAGTCGGTGAAAGTTTGATCAGTCCATAACCTTGCAATATCAGAAAAGGCAAAAAGGTAGGCATTCTGATCCAATAAATATCGCAGTTCTACAGCATCAACGACATAAGCATCAGCAAACAGCAATCCCTCATTAAAACCTCTAAGATTACTATTCCCTCCTAGAATCCACTGCTCATTCCGTAATATCTTTCGTCCTGCATATTGATACGCAGCACGAATTCCATTTTTGAAAACTACTCGTTTAAGGAGTGGCAAGTAAGTTGCAATATAAAGCTCTTGCATAAATAGTAAATTGGCACTCAACAATGCCTCATCATATAGACTTTCAAAATCAAAATCTGGATCTACAGGATCCAATAGGTCACTAATCACTGGATTAGGTAATATTCGTTTTTGGCTGAGGGTTGTCTTAGATCTCAATTCAACACCCTTGGTAGGATTAAGTATATAATCAAGCTTAGAGTAATCTATATTCAATCCATAATTACGCGCCCTTGTATCTAGTGTATTTGGTAGTTGGCGCTGAGCAATTAAACTTAACTCATCAAAGCTTAGTAGATTAGATTGCTCCCAGCCGTAAAAGAGTGAAATTCGATTTGTCCCTTTAAAATAGGATGCAATTCCCACTTCTCCCTTTACTATATTAAAACTACTATCTCGCCTGTTTTGATACATTTCAGATTCAAAGCCAAAAGGAAGATTAAATATATAAGGGAAAGATAAACTCAGGTCTATAGTTTGAGTCTGGGCAAGTAAGCGTTCAAATTTAAAAGCTAAACGTTCTCCTCTTCCAAGAAGGTTTTGTGTTTTAACATCTGCCAGCCCGGTCAAAGTAAGCCTAGCCCCTGGTACTCCTCCCGCAGGTATAAGTCCTAGCAATAGATTCAAAGAACTACCCTTCTTTTGTTTTAAAAAAAGCGTGATCACTGCAGCTCCATCCTCAAAGCTTAACCTTGGATCTCGGGTCTGCTCTAAATAATTGAAATTCTTCAAGGTTCGATTCAGCTCCTGAATGGCAGACATTTTGAAAATACTTCCTTCAGAAATCCCTATAAGACTAGCAAGTACGGCTGGAGAAATTCCTATATCAAATTCATTCTCGACGCGACCTATCAGAACTAGAGCCCCCTTTTCAAATCCTACTTTAGAATACAAGGTATCTCCCCTTATCCATAAATCATCAAACTGTATTGAAGCGAAAGGATATCCCTTATTCGCATATACCTCTATAATCTCTGCACGCCATGCTAAAAGTTCTGCTGTGCTTGCAAGGACTGGCAAGGGACTTATCTGAAAAGACTCAAACAATACACCTGTCAAAGAATCTACCTGAGGAGATGCCCAAGTAATTTTAGGGCCTTGAAACATATGAATATGAGCTATACTGTCCTTTACGATTATTGAATCACAGGAAACGGCTAGATAAGATTCAAGCAAAAGTGTCTCCTCGATCATTTTTGCAAGAGAATCCGGAGCCGAACGAAGATAAATACTATCCGGAACTTGCTCCAAAAAACTGGAGTCTACGCCATGTACCCTGTATTGAATCTGGGCATGCAAAAACACAGTACTGCTTATAAAACAGAAAAGAAGTAAGTATTTGCCTAATTTTGTTCCTATTCGATTCATATTGGAAATGCCATTCTTTATAAAGGTCTAAGTATTTCCTGATAATTACCATTGTTTTGGCAGGAATATATATCCACATACCATTTTGTAAACAAGCATGTAACTACTGCAATTTTCATTTCTCAACAAATCTTAGCTATCGACAGGACATGACAGATAGTATTTGTGAGGAAATCGAAAGACAACAGCATTACCTAAAAGGTGCTCCTATAGAAACCATCTATATGGGTGGAGGAACACCGTCTGTTCTCTCCCCAAACGAATTGAATCAAATATTCCTTCAACTCGATCAAACTTTTAACATTGCTAGTGCCCAGGAAATTACTATCGAAGCTAATCCTGACGACTTAAATGAAGATTTCCTCGAATACCTAAAATCCGACAGCCCCATTAACAGGCTGAGCATAGGCGTTCAATCCTTTCATGAAGAAGAATTGAAATTCATGAATCGAGCCCATAACGCAAAGGAAGCATTTAGCAGTATCGAAAAAGCTCGAAAATACGATTTTCAAGAATTTAGTGTAGACCTTATCTATGGCAGTCCCCTGAGTTCACTAGAAAGCTGGGAAGCAAACTTGAATACCTTGCTTGAGCTTAATATCCCTCATATATCCTGCTACTGTCTTACCGTAGAGGAGAAAACAGCATTAGCGCATCAAATTAAAAAAGGGCTCACCCAAGCCCCCTTAGAAAAAGATGCTTCTGATCAATTTCTCTTTATGCAAGCTTTCTTTGAAAAGCATCAATACATTCAATATGAAATCTCAAATATTGCATTAGAAGGGCACTTTGCAAAACACAATTCCAATTATTGGAAAGGCATTCCTTACCTAGGTATTGGACCAGGTGCACATTCTTTCAATGGAGAAGATCGCCAATGGAACATCAGCAATAATGCACTTTACATGAAAAATATTGAAAACAAAATTCAGCATTTTGAAATTGAAAAGCTTGAAGAAAAGGATCGTTATAATGAATATGTGATGACGGGTCTAAGAACCATCTGGGGCATCGAAGAAAAAAACTTAAAACAATTTGATGAAAAAATATTCACCCACTTCGACAAACTTATAGAACCGCATTTAAAGAACGGAAACATCATTAATACCAATGGTTTCTACGCTCTTAAACCTGAGGCAAAGCTACGCGCAGATGCCATCGCATCAGATTTATTTATAATTTAATTGTTTTAAAAGTTGACAAACTTAAAACAATTTGTTAAATTTGTATATCACCAATTAGAAAACAATGGATATTCAAATTTTAATCAGCAAAAAAGGAACTCCTGTAGTTATTGCCTCCCAATTACACAGGGCACTCGGTCTGAAAGATGAGCAATTCCCAAACCATTGTAAAAAATGGTTGAGTGATTTCTATCAATTTGAAGATGATATCCGAAAACCTTCAAAAATGAAGGATTATGCAGAACGTAAAATTAAGGGATCAATAATATGTGATTATTACCTTGGTGTAGAGCTAGCCAAATTGATAAGTTTACACGTGCCTTCAAAGCATAAAAAGAAGGTAGCCTTCTTCTTAAATGCCTTCCAAAGAAAACATCAAATCAAAAACGAACTGAATACAGAACAGGTGAAGCTAGCCTATGAACTTGCAATATCTATGTGTTCTATGAATGCCCAAATTCAAGCTAAAGAAAAACATAAAATTTATTTCTTAGAGCATAGAGCTGGCACAGAGAAAGAGTGGCATACCTCTAGAAATGAGTTAATTGGATTCAACAAATTTGATTTACAAGACAGGCTTATGAAGACAGGTCTAATGCCTGGTCAAAAATCCTCTAGTGAACTTCTATTAATGATTGATAAATTTGAATTGATACGTATTGGAGTAATCGACTTACTGAAATCTATGAACAAAACTGATCTCTTTGCACAAAAGATGGGAAATCTAGCCCTATTCTTTGCAAAGAAACAAGGTCTAGAAATTAATAATGACCTTGAGGCTTATGTACTTCAATTCAAACCTATCTCGAAAACAGTCAATCCAGAAATTCTTGCAATGGACTATTTTGACAATCAAGCATATTCTGCTTGACTGGGAGATGAATTTACTATGTGTATTGAACAAGTTAACACCCAAATTAAAAAACGAAGAGCTCGCTTATACAACTGATTAATCAGTTTTCCGGGTAAGCAGCATTTTCTTTTCTGCGTAGCTTTAGATTAAAATTTAGTGAAAAGGGCATCTACATTACTGTAAATGCCCTACACCTTTATCTATTTTAACAATCTAACTTAGATTAGATTCTCTCCATACTTGCTTTAACAAAATTCGCCAAATCCTTACCACTAAGCATCTGTTGAGACAATTTTGCTAAGTTAATAAGGTACTCTGCCAAATGTTTTGCATCATCTTCAGAAGAAGCCTTTAAAACCTTATCTGTTATCAATGGATGATTGGTATTAATAACTACATTATAGAAGTCGCCCATTGCACCCATATCCATTCCTTGCATCATCTGCATCTCCTTCATACGTCTCATAAATTCTGGTTTAGTAACCACAACTGGAGCTTCACTTGGGGACATAGCTTTTGTAACAAGAGTAGCACCTTGCATTTCCTTAGTCAACAATTCAAAAGTGATCTTTACTTTTTCAACATCCTCATCAGAAAGTACAGATTCCTGATTCTCATCTTTTTGAATAAGTTGATCTAAAGTATCCGCATCAATTCTTGAGAAAGAAATATTTTCGAACTTGGATTCTACCTGCTGTAGAAAATGGTTGTCAATCATCTGATCAAATATCAGTACATCATAGGACTTCTCCTTAGCAGCTTCAATCAAGGTTGCATTAGCACCAGCATCATTAGTATACAACAATATTGTTTTGTTGTTCTTATCTGTTTGAACTGGCTTCACTTGATCGATATACTCTTGTATTGTAGCATATTTACCATCCGTGTTCTTAAGAAGTGCAAACTTCACTGCTTTCTCATAGAACTTCTCCTCGGTAATCATTCCATACTTTACAAACACGCCAAGATCAGGCCACTTAGCCACAAAAGATTCTCTTTCCTTCTTGTATAACTCAGCTAATTTATCTGCAACCTTTTTAGTGATGTAACCCGTAATTTTTCGAACATTACTATCACTCTGCAGGTATGAACGAGATACATTCAATGGAATGTCTGGAGAATCAATAACTCCATGTAAAAGCGTTAAAAATTCTGGAACTATCTCTTTCACCTCATCTGTAACAAATACTTGATTACAGTATAATTGAATCTTATTCTTTTGAGTCTCGATTTGCTGACTAACCTTAGGGAAATAGAGTATTCCTGTAAGGTTAAATGGAAAATCTATGTTCAGATGAATCCAAAACATAGGTGGTTGACTATAAGGATATAGTTCGTTGTAGAAAGATTTATAATCCTCATCTGTAAGTTCTGCAGGAGATCTTTTCCAAGCAGGATTCGGATTATTAATGATATTATCTACTGTTATTTCCTTTGTTTTCTTCTCTTCTTCTGTAGATGCTGGATCTTCAACCTGCTCAGTTTTTGTACCAAACTTTATCTCAACAGGAAGGAATTTGCAATACTTATCCAAAAGGGTTTGAATCCTTGATTCTTCCAAGAATTCAATACTATCTTCAGAAACATTAAGCACTATCTCTGTACCACGATCAGATTTATCAATCTCTTCCAAAGTATAAGTAGGATTCCCATCACATGTCCACTTAACAGCGGCACCTTCTTTCCATGATTTGGTATGAACTTCAACGATATCTGAAACCATAAATGCAGAATAGAATCCTAGACCAAAATGACCTATGATACCTGCATCATCCTTATACTTCTCAAGAAATTCACTCGCAGATGAAAAAGCAACCTGATTAAGGTAAGTTTTAACCTCTTCCTCTGTCATACCAATACCGGCATCCTTAATAATCAGCTTCTTTGCTTCCTTGTCTAGAATAATCTCAATCTGTAGATTACCCAAATCTCCTTTAATCTCCCCCTTAGAACTTAATGTCTTTAGCTTAGTTGTTGCATCAACTGCATTTGCTATCAACTCTCTTAAAAATATCTCCTGGTCGGAGTAAAGGAATTTTTTGATTATCGGAAATATATTTTCCGATTGTACCGAAATATTGCCCGTTTGCATGCGTATAGAATTTTATTGTTTGGTTTATGAAAACCAATAAATATGCCACAAATGAATAACTGCCAATTTGTCAATAATCTGCAGCAAAGAATATGAAGTAAAAAATATCATTTAGATCGAGGGCTTGGCTCAAAAAAATATTTATATTACTTAAAGCCAATCTATTACAAAAAACAAGACCTAAGAATGACCCTCATACAGTATATCTTAGCTATCCTCCCTGGACTAATAATATGTTTTTATATTATTCGATCAGATAAATTTGAGAAGGAACCAATGGGTGCCTTATTACTGTCATTCATTTTAGGTACTTTATTGATTATTCCAGTTATAGGCTTAGGTGGTTTGTTAGAAATAAATTCACCAAAAATATTAGCAACTCTATTTAATTGCTTTATTTCTGTCGCTCTTGTGGAAGAAGGGCTTAAACTAGGCATTATACTACTGCTATTTTACAAGCAACCTTTCTTCAATGAACCTTTTGATGGAATCATTTATGCTGTAATGATCGGAATGGGATTTGCAACAGCGGAGAATCTTATCTTTGCGGGGAATCACCCATCGGCCTTTTATATTCAGAGAGCCTTCACTACAGAAATAGCACATGGTGCCTTCAGCATCATTTTGGGTTACTTTATAGGCCAGTCTAAATTTTCTAAAACTACAAAGGCAAGAAAAAAATCACTAGTGCTTGGACTGCTTTTTTGCACTTTGCTCCATGGCATGTACGATTTATTCCTGATTTTATCGTCTTTGAGATTCACCCTATATTTTGCTCTTGTAATCCTATTGGGGAGTATAGTTCTAGCCTACCAATTTATATTGATACAAGTGGAGAAACCACCCCGTTAAACTTATAATTTTTCGTTATTCCTATGCCTATCCTTATCGCGTTTAGTCTTTTTCTCAATACTCTTTCTAAATGCTGTTTCTAGGTCTACACCACATTGGTTCGCTAAACAAATCAATACAAACAAAACATCTGCCATTTCACCTTCTAAAGATTCCATAGCTGAATCTTCATCTGATTTTCGCTTAAATGATTGTTCGCCATATATCCTTGCCATAAGGCTTGCCAACTCACCCACTTCCTCGGTCAGAATGGCTGTATTCGTTAATTCATTAAAATAACGAACGCCCACGGTCTTTATCCATTCATCTACAGTTTGCTGCGCTTCTTGTATCTTCATTACTCTTTATTTTTCGTATCTATCCATATAGTTACTGGACCATCATTTAACAAACTCACTTTCATATCCGCACCAAATATACCAGCCTCAACCTTTAGACTACTTGATTTTTTAAGTTCTTGAATAAATAATTCATACATCTTTTCAGCAAATTCCGGTCTTCCAGCTTTTATAAACGAAGGCCTATTACCTTTTTTTGTTCCTGCATGTAGAGTGAATTGACTAACAACTAAGATTTCTCCATTTATATCATTTGCTGATAAATTCATCTTCCCTTCTGAGTCAGAGAAGATCCTCATTTTAAGAATCTTTTGTGCAAGCCATGTTATATCCTCCATTCCATCAGCATCCTCTACACCAAGAAATACTAAAAGTCCAGTATCTATTGCACCTATAGTGCTATCATCTACCACTACCTTAGCAAAACTTACTCGTTGAATTATTGCTCTCATCTTAGTTTTGAATTATCGTAATTTGATGTCATAATTTAGAAACAAAATCTTTAAAAATCATCTGTAAGTCCTTTTGATTTGTTTCTACCCAATAATTTTTGGAAAATCTTTAAGGTTGCTTTACTTTTGCATAAAATAAGGACCTTTACGATTAGGTCTACAATTACTTTAAATCAAAACAATAGAAGCCATGGCAGGAGGAATTCAAAATGCTGGAAAGAAAGGATACTTTTTAATGTTTTTAATTGTTGCTTTCCTTTGCATCTTCTCGCTTATAACATACGTAGTTAAGTATAACTACAAATTCCTAGGATAGTAGTCCTAATTCATGCCTATACTTGGGCAAGTAGTATTTTTTTTGTCTTAAATTTGTCCAAGTATATGAGCTAAACTTTATTATATTCATTGCATGAATGCAATGATACTAGCTGCAGGTCTTGGAACAAGACTAAGACCACTAACTAATGACCGTCCAAAAGCACTTGTCGAACTAAACGGCATATCACTGCTTGAGTTTACAATTAGAAGACTAGCATTCTTTGGTGTTGATACCTTTTATATCAACGTGCATCACTATGCTGATAAGGTCGAAGCATTCCTGAAATCCAATAAAAATTTTGGCCACCAAATTATTCTATCTGACGAAAGAGAGGAACTACTAGAAACAGGTGGTGGCATAAAAAAAGTCCTTCTAGATCATAAACCAAAGGGCGATCTTCTCATCTACAATACAGATATTGTATCCGATTTGAATATCAAGGAATTTATGGCTCAGCATAAATCGTCTGGAGCACATGCTAGTCTTTCTGTTAAACAAAGAAATTCATCTAGGCAGCTTCTCTTCAATGAAAACCATGAATTAGCAGGGTGGAAACACAATGAAAAAAACGAATATCGCTGGAGAATAAAACCCATAAAAGACTACAAGGCTTTTGCATTTAGCGGCATTCATATCCTCGGAAGTGAATTTACCAATGCAATAACTCAAGAAGGTAAATTTTCAATCATTGAAACCTACCT
>JAQXAY010000107.1 GCA_029252685.1 Saprospiraceae bacterium
GAGTTTGACTGAGGAAGGCTTACCTGATTCCAACTTAGCCCAGCATCCGTACTTTTCCATAGTGTACCACTGTTTCCAAACTTCTGAGTAACAAACATGATATTTGGATCTTGCCTAGAGATTTCAATGTCTTTAACTAAGTTATCTGCAACATTCCCAAATGAAAATATAGCCTCAAAGCTTGCTCCTCCATTTTCACTCTTCCAAAGTTTATTCTCCTTACCCAAATAAAGGACATTCCAATAGCGCGGATCTGATACTAGTTCACTCCGATTTGAATACACATAACTTTCATTCGGGTAAAGCGTATATGCTGGTATATTATTTATCGCTCCACTAATAACATCAGGAATCTCTTTGCCCGAAATATCACTGTGATACACCTTCCTATTATCTCCTTTGTTCACATATCCGGTAGCAGATTCTGCACCTCCTAAACTCAAAAATTCACCAGCTCCATAATTTTGGTAGTAAGCGGCATTACCATTATGGTAACGTCCTCCAACTAATACATCATGGTTCCACCCTTGATCAAAGCCCCAATAATCAGAGCCATTGATCCCATAATTTCTTCCACTCACAAAATCTAGGTTCGCATCATATTGATCAATACCACCATCACTACAAACCCATATATCTGATCCATTTATTTCGATTTCTTGAATATCCGGATGTCGATATTCAGGACCACAACCTGTACAACCATACCCTCCCCAACGGGTATAGGTTTTTCCACCATCTTCAGACTTGAATAAATTCAAAGCTCCAATCATTAATTTGTCTGGATCGGTATCAGACACAGCAATATCTAGATTATAAAACCCTTGATCATAGCCCGTGCTGTTCACGCCAAAATAGGTGAAACACCAGTGATTATCTGAGTAAGGTCCTCCAGGCTCATTGTCTGGTAAACCATCCCCATTTCCATCATACGGTGTAGACCAATTCGATCCTGCATCATCACTTCTGTATATGCCAATAAAGTTATTATCTGTCGCATAATCAATCTCATTTCCAAGCAGGATTACATAGATTCGGTTTGGGTCTGCGTCAGTAACCGCTAAGCGCGCGCCTCCTTCACTGGCCGCCTGACCACCAATAGGATCAAACCAACCTTCATCTTGTGCGGTAAAATTCGCCCCACTATCTGTAGATCTCAGGAATTGTGTACTATTTTTATTTGCATCTGAATTCATCACAAATACAGTCTCGGGATCATCTGTTTTAAGCTTGACATCCCAACATTTTGTGCTTATAAGATTACTCCAATTAAGCCCTCCATCCAGACTCTTCATCAAACCTTGGTCACCAGCCATGTAAAGGATATCCGTGTTCGAAGGGTGAATACTCATTGCCTTAGGCCAAAGGTTATTCTGGTTCAAAACTAGACTCCACTGCGCTCCTCCATCCACTGATTTATATAAAGCGTTATTCAATCCAACATATACCGTATTCGGATCGGAAGGATCCACACGAACAAGGCGTATCCCACCCGCATCAAACACCTGATCTCCTATAGATCCCCAAGTCAAGCCTTTATCAGAAGACTTAAAGACAGCACCAGTTTCTGCACCAGCATATAGCACATTTGGTTGACTGATACACTGATCGAAGGTATAAATATTGGTTTGACTTGACTTTTGCTCTTGTCCGCCCTGCAAATAAGTAACTAGAGGGCCTAAAGCAGTCCATGTTTCACTTTGTGGCGATTGACTTACCAGCACAGAACCTAAAACGTTTTCATTATTCGGTGCTAGGATAGTCCCATCATCTTGAAGATATCCCTCATTCCGCACCATTCTTGCAAAGTACTTGAAATTCTGCGTATGTACTGATTTCTCAAATGGATGATCCTTAAAATATCTCTGGAAAGATGACTCAATTAAATGAAAATTAGGCTCAGATGAATAAAGTGCTTTTACCCACTCAGGATCCTCCACCTTCAATTCCGGTATTACTTTGAATAGATTGGGGTATTTTGGTTCTAGGTCCGAAACCTGAGAAAAGCCCACCTGATTGAAAAGCATGAAAAACAGAAAAATGGTAAATCGCTGAAACATAGGTTTTTTTTAGTGATCAATGACGCGAATTGAAATTCTTCCTTACAATATACTATTGTTTCATCTCAGTCGAAAAGATTTATTTATACAATTCGATCCTTTAATAAATGGGATGATTTTTAAGTAAAAAATGTACCTTACCATTCAAGGAATACCTATTCTATTTGCTTAGACTTAGTGGCTTGGGTAGACGAAGATCTCTAACTATTGGAGTCGTTCTCTGATAAAACTATCAAATAAGTATCCTATGAAAAACCTTTATGTACTTTGTTTAATAGCAGTAACATTAGCCTTACTTGCTTGCGACAACAATGATGAATCAGAAATGACGGGAGGGAACTGTAATTACATTAAGTATACGGGAAAAGCTACAATAACAGCTATTGAAGATGCTCCAGCAACAGAGAACAACTGTCCAAATAATCCTAAAAAGGTTAGTTTTGAATTTGTACCTGATAACGTGAGTTCAGCCAACAATTACATCTTCCCAAATGTAAAAGACAGCCTTCAGTACTTAGCAATCAATTCAGGTATGAACCCCTCCTTAACTTGGCTTGAAAATAATGCCGTAGAAGTCGGTCAGATCTTTGTTAGCTTTAGAGAAGAGATCATAGAGGGCACTTGTACGCCTGTAATATTTACGTTTTCAGACCTAGACACTATGCCTTCGAATGGCTGCAACTAGGTCTGATAATTTGCATTATGGCGCAGTCTCTTCAGATTTCAACTCCACTATTATCTCGTTCTTACGATTGATAACTTCGTAAGGTGGGTTGTAACCCAAATAATAAAACCGATTTGTATGGGCTATACCTTCTGCTTCAAGAGATGCCGTTAATTCTTCTCTATACTTTTTGATTTTATCATCATTTGCCCAGCCCTTAAAGCGAATTGCTGCAACAGTTTTAGCAGGCTCCTCCATAAATTCTATCCCCGATTGTCCAGGCGTAGGTAATGTTTCTTTACTCAAGGCACTTGGAACCATAAACATCATAGTAACAGAATCTTCTAGACTCATGGCAACGGGTGATGTCATGGCAATTTTTTCATTGCGATCGTTATTTCCAAAGATGTATCCTGCTAGAATTGAGAATCCTCTACCCGAAGACTCCTCATAGCCTTGAGTATTCAATTTTACTGTCGTAAATAAACTTGCCTCATATTGGCGAACCTCAAATTGGTCATACGTTTTCACGACCGTAAATGGATAAGTCTCGATATTATTTTGACTCCGCATAGATAGAATTTGAACGACTCCAAAAATTAATACAATAGATCCTAGGATTATCAATAAGGCCTTCATTTTAACTTGTTTTAAATGTACAAAGAAGGCCTTTGTGCTGGCCTATGTTATTGCTTAATTATTTTTTATTTGTGGTTACTTACTCTGCAACGTACGCTTATGGTCTTGGATAGGTCTCTATTCAAATCGAGTTACCGATAAAATAATCCCACTCCGCAAAATTGCAATCGAAAGCTTATACACTAATCTCAACATTAAAATCAATCCAGTTGTTTATAGAATCTTTATCAAAAAAGGTTTCCCTGAATATTGCCAGACGGGATTTCAAGGAATTTCTAAAAAAGAAAGGGAATCAATGGCTGGTGCTCCTTAGTATATACTGCCTATATTATCCACATTTATCAATATCACATTTGACTTCTTCTCTTGTTCATATAAAAACCCTGATACAAGAATCAGAGTAATAGTACTTAAAAGGCCTGAATAAACTTCGTTATTCAG
>JAQXAY010000129.1 GCA_029252685.1 Saprospiraceae bacterium
CCTGTACGTTTTTAAGTGTAAAAGAAGCAATACATGTTTTTGTACCTAAACAGGTATAATGATATTGGATAATATCTTTTTGGAAAGTCGTTAATGTTAATGAATTATGGCCAGACTTGGTAAGGATCTTCTAAAAGGTAAACAAATGCCTTTTCTTGTTTTATTAGCTGCATTTTTGGTTCATGCAAATACCTTGGGGCATGACTATGCCTTGGATGACTCTATTGTCATTACCGACAATCAGTTCACAAAAGAAGGGTTGGCCGGTATGGGTTCCATCTTTTCCAAAGATACTTTTTATGGGTTCTTCAAAAAAGATGGGAAAGATAATTTAGTTCAAGGAGGAAGATATAGGCCCTTAAGTCTTGCTATGTTTGCTTTAGAGTATGAATTGTTTGGTGAAAATCCATTCATAGGACACTTGTTAAATGTGCTCTTATTTGCTTTGCTGTGTGCCTTGATTTTTCAATTCTTAAGAACCTTACTTCGGGATCATCGCTATTCCGATTTATTGGCACTTCTGACTGCATTGTTGTTTGCGGTGCATCCTGTTCACTCAGAGGTTGTGGCAAACATTAAAGGACGTGATGAAATTCTGGCACTTCTGTTTGCGGTCTTAAGTTTTAAATATATTCTGAGTTATTTGGATCACAGGAAGTTCAGTAGCTTGATTTTAAGTGGCTTCTTCTTATTCCTTGGGTCTATGTCCAAAGAGAATGCAATCACCTTTGTTTTGATCATCCCTGTCGGTCTATTGTTGTTCCGAGGATTGAATTTTAAAGCGCTCATCAAGTATAGTCTTCCTGCTTTTGTCGGGGTTTTAATATTCTTAGCAATTCGATTTTCAGTACTAGGATTTTCAATGGGTTCAGAATCACTAGAATTGATGAATAATCCATTCCTAAAGTGGACTGGAAGTAGCTATGAGGTTTTATCATTTTTTGAACGGTTACCAACAGTAATTTACACCTTGGGTGGCTATATAAAACTATTATTCTTTCCTGTAGGATTAACACATGACTATTATCCTCGCTATATCACTTTGATGGAATGGGGAGACTTATGGGTCTTATTATCTTTGCTTAGCTACTTAGGACTAATCGTTTTATTTTTCACTCAATTTAGAAAAAGACCCTTGATAAGTTTTTCTATTGCTTTCTATCTGATAAGCTTGTCCATCGTTTCAAACGTTTTAATTTCTATTGGAACAAACATGGCAGAGCGATTCATTTTTATGCCTTCTTTAGGTTTCTGTCTCTTACTATCCTTTTTGTTCTGTGTGATTGGAGAAAAGATGTTCAAGCAAAAACTGGAAACTCCAAAGAGCTTAGGTTTGATACCTGTTTATGCCTTTATGTTAATTTTAGCAATCAGTACTATCAATAGAAATAAGGTCTGGAAAAATAATTATACGCTATTCACTACAGATATCAAGAAGTCAACGAATTCTGCAAAGCTGTGTACTTCGGCGGCAGGGATAATCATTGATACACACAAAAATGATCCTGAAAGTAGAAAAATAGCTGAGCTTACAAAAGCTAAGAGCTATACGGAAAATGCTATACGCATTCATCCAACCTATAAAAATGCTTATTTATTAAGAGGAAATGCTTCGTTTTATCTTAAAGAGTTTGATGAGGCTATCCAATGGTATGAACGAATTCTTAAGATGACGCCAAGTTATATAGATGCTCAGAACAATCTTTTTGAAGCATATGTTGAGGGCGGTGAATATGCAGGGCAGACAGAGAATAACCTTACTAAAGCGCTGCAGTATTTACATAAGGCTGAGGCGATGAGAGGAAATAAAAGTTACGAGGTAAATCGTTTATTGGGTATTGCATATGGAATTTCTCAGAATTCTGAACAGGCTGTTTCCTACTTCAATAAATGTGTAGAATTGGAACCGAACAATCCTTGGTCCTACTATAATTTGCTGACTGCTTATGCGAATCTTAAACAAGAAGAGCAGGTAAGTATGTTGGAGCAGAAAATCCTGTCACTAGATCCCGACTTTTTTGTTAAGTTGCAAAACAATAATGGATAACCATTTAGAAAATATTCAGATATGATCTTAAGTAAAAACTGGCTTGTATTATTTGTGCTGATATTCCCTGTATTTCTAATTGCTCAGAATATTGATGAGCAAAGAGCGATTTGGGTTGATTCTGTATTTCAAGAAATGACAGAAGCTGAGCGTATTGGCCAGTTATTTATGGTGAGAGCTCATTCTGATAAAGGCCAAGAGCATGTTGATCGATTGATTAAACTTGTAGAACAGCAGCAAGTTGGTGGGCTTTGTTTTTTTCAGGGAACACCAGATGAGCAAGCTCGTATAAATAACATGCTAAATGAAAAGGTATCTCATGTTCCCTTGTTAGTGTCATCAGATGCAGAATGGGGCTTAGGTATGCGCCTAAAGAAATACGGGGTTTCATTTCCTTTCAATATGGCACTTGGGGCCATTCAGGATAATAAGTTGATCTATGAGTTAGGTCGTTATATTTCGGATGATTGCAAAAGGATGGGTATTCATATCAATTTAGCGCCCGTTGTTGATGTCAATAATAATGCTGGAAATCCTGTGATCAACTTCAGGTCATTTGGTGAGGATATTTATAATGTAGCCATAAAATCCTACATGTACTCTAAAGGACATGAAGACAACGATGTTTTAGCTTGTGCCAAACATTTTCCGGGACATGGGGATACGGATACAGACTCTCACTTGGATCTTCCAGTCATAAAGCATGATAGAAAGAGACTTGATTCCATTGAGTTATTTCCATTTAAATTCCTCACAGACCAAGGTATAGGTTCAATTATGGTCGCTCATCTTAGCGTGCCTGCTTTGGATGATACACCAAATTTACCCACTACCCTTTCCAAGCCTGTAGTTACCGGATTGATTCGGGAGGAAATGGGATATGATGGATTGATTATGACAGATGGTCTAGATATGGATGGTGTAACTAAGCACCATAAGCGTGGTACACTTGAAGGTGTTGCATTAGATGCGGGCAATGATATATTGTTGATACCTAGTGAGGTTGAATTGGCTATTGACAATATTCTAAAGCGATTAGAGGAAGGCTCCTTGGATAAGGATCAGGTTTATGCAAGTGTCAAACGTATACTTAAAGCAAAATATAACTGTGGTCTCGCAAATTATAAACCAATAGTACTTGAGAATCTGGAGCAAGATCTAAAGCGTGCAGAATCCTATGTCTTTAGGAAAAAATTGGTTCAAGCCTCAATGACATTGGTTAGAGATGAACATAGTGTTTATCCATTAAAAGCAGATAAGGAATTGAAGGTCTTAAGTATTGCACTTGGAAGTTCAGAAGTGAATGACTTTCAAAAACGCTTGTCAGATTTTAGATCGGTAGATGCTATTAATTTAGGATCAACAGTGCGTTCAAGTAAGTTGAAATCTTTGGTCAGTAAGGCTGCGAAATATGATCAGGTAATAGTTAGCCTTCACGGAATGTCTAATTCTAAGCGAAAGAATTTTGGTTTGAGTGTTGAGCAGATTGACTTGGTTAAGGCGCTATCAAAGCACAAAGGCATGACCCTTGTTGTTTTTGGTAACCCTTATTCATTGTATGCGTTTGACGATGTTTCATCAGTTCTAGTAGCTTATTCAGATCATAAAGATGTTCGGGATATTGCTGCGCAATCCATGTTTGGTGTTTATCGTATCGACGGTAAATTGCCAGTTACAGCTAGTAAAAAATCGGCATTCAATAACGGTTTAATTGTGTCAAATAAATTGATAATGGGTTTTGCGAGTCCAGAAGATATGGGCTTTAGGTCTGACTTAAAAACTGTAGTAGACTCAATAGCCGAGGAAGCAATTTCTAAAAAGGCTACACCAGGATGCGTGGTGCTTGTTGCAAAAGATGGCCATATTGTATTGGAGGAAGCCTACGGTCATCATACCTACAAGCGAAAAAATGAAACTGAAGCATCTTCTGTTTTTGATTTAGCCTCGGTTACGAAAGTAGCTGCTACGACTTTGTCATTGATGGCTTTGGAGCAGGATGGGCTTATTGACCTGCAAGATAGTCTTGGACAGCACCTTTCTTTTTTAGAAGGCAGTAATAAATCTCAATTGCTTATTGCAGATGTTTTAAGGCATAGATCAGGGCTTAAGGCGTGGATACCATTTTATCTTGAAACGGTAGATAGCAGAAAGAGGCCAATTGATTCATTGTATAAGAAAAGACAGGATGTAGATTTTTCTATTGAAGTAGCCAGCAAGCTTTTTATGAAGGAGTCTTATGTTGATTCTGTTTGGGCGAAGATTGTTGAGTCTGAAGTTAAACCAGAGCAGGGTTATGTATATAGTGATTTAGGGTTTTATCTGCTTGCAGCTTTGGTTAAGGAAAAAACAGGAAAAAGAATAGATGCTTTTGTTCATGAACGGTTTTATGGTCCTTTAGGATTGGATCGACTAGGATTTAATCCTTTGGAGAAGTTTGAAAAGAGCGAGATTCCTCCTACGGAACGCGATAACTATTTCAGACAGCAGGTTGTCCAGGGTTATGTGCATGATATGGGTGCATCTATGCTTGGTGGTGTTTCTGGTCATGCAGGTTTGTTCGGTGCAGCATCTGATCTTTCGGTGATTATGCAAATGCTATTGAATGGAGGAAGATATAATGGGAAGCAGTATTTAAGTGCAAATACAATTCGTACTTTTACGCAAAGGTGTTCGACCTGTAGTCGCAGAGGTTTAGGTTTTGATATGAAACAATTGGATGATTCTATAACATTAAACATGGCAGCATCTGCTTCGACTTATACATTCGGACATCTTGGCTTCACAGGGATTGCATGTTGGGCAGATCCTAAAGAGAATTTGATTTATATATTTTTGTCGAACAGAACTTATCCTAGTATGAAGAATAATAAATTAGGAAGGTTAAATTATAGACCTCGGATACAGGAAGCCGTGTATCAGGCTTTAGTAGAAAAAATATAAGCATGAGCTTAACATTAAAAATTGCTCGTAGGTATTTGTTTTCAAGAAAATATACAAATGCCATTCACTTGATTACGGGGATTTCTATTCTTGGAATGACAGTTGGAACTGCAGCCTTGATCTTGATTATGTCAGTATTCAATGGTTTTGAGGATCTGCTGAAGAGTTTGTACAGTAATTTTAATCCAGATATTCGAATTGAGGCTGCAAGTGGAAAATTTTTTGATGAAGATCCAGATCTTCTCGCTGCTTTAAGTGCCGTAGAGGGGGTAGATGAGGTGGCTCAGAGTGTAGAGTTTATTTCGATTTTTGAGTATGATGATAGCCAAGATATTGGGGTTTTAAAAGGAGTGAGTGAGAATTATAATCTCGTGAGCGGGATAGATACCATGATTCGTTCTGGAGAGTATTTTTTTGAGAAAGATGGCTTGGATTACTTGGTGCTTGGATATGGCTTGGGCTATAAGCTAGATGTCTATGTGGATAACAAGTTGAGTAGTCGTATGAATGTTTATACACCTCGAAATAATAAAGGCTCTATCATGAGCAGGCCATACAAGACTAAGCGTGCTTTTCCAGCGGGTAAGTTTGCGGTACAAGAGGAATATGACAACCGATATATGCTTTCATCTTTGTCTTATGCTCAATCTCTAATGAGTAAAAAGAATAAACTGAGTGCATATGAAATCAGCCTTAAACCTGGCATTGAATTTTTGGATGTGAAAGGATCGGTAGAGCAGCTTACTGGGGAAAAGTTTTTGATAAAAAATCGATTTGAGCAGCAAGCTGCTTATTTGCGGATTATGAATATTGAGAAGTTACTTGGATTTGCATTGTTGAGTTTAACGCTTGTGTTGGTAGCTTTTAATATGGTGGGTGCTTTGTTGATGGTTGTCTTGGCTAAACAAAAAGATATAGCAGTATTAAAGGCGATGGGGGCAACTGATGGAATGATTTGGCGTATTTTTCTTTTGGAAGGGATTCTTATGAGTGGTATCGGCTTAGTGATTGGTCTTTTTTTAGCAATAAGCCTTTACTTTGTGCATAAGGGACTGCCTCATGGATTGATCTCACTTTCTCAAGGGTTTGTGCAGCCAGCTTATCCAGCTAGTTTAAGATTAAGCGATATTCTTATGGTAAGTGTTACAGTCTTATTTATAGGAGGACTTGCAGGCCTTATTCCTGCAAATAAAGCAAGAAAGGTTTCTGCTAAGTTTTCAGAACTTTAATAATAAATGATGGAAGATTGGGAGTTGGATTTTGAATGGTTAAAGGTGAGACATTTTGTGAAAGACACACTGAAAGGAAGTGTTTTGCCAGACCTTAATACGGTTCTATTTTTGACAGGAATACAGGAATTGGGGCAGTTGAGAAGTGAATTTTCTAAAGAGGAGAAGCAAGATTTATTGCACATTGCTGTTTGTCGATTGATGAGTCAGGACGGTATCTATGAATTTGAGGGATTGGATGATGAGGGATGGCCACATTGGAAACAGATAAAGACGATTGCTAAGAAAGGAGAACATGAGCAAGAACGTTATTTAAAAGAATTATCAATAAAATA
>JAQXAY010000013.1 GCA_029252685.1 Saprospiraceae bacterium
CATAGACCCTATTTCTGGGGGGCTTTCCTATTCTTCCTAGTCAATTTCTATATCGTATCCGCTTGGGATATCTGGTGGTATGGAGGATCCTTTGGACAACGTGCACTCGTTCAATCCTACGCGATAATGGCCTTTCCGCTTGCCGCATTTGTTGAACAACTTAGACAGAGACGTATTCAGATGTATGTAGTCGCACCACTCATGATATTTTTCATCATTCTAAATAATTTTCAGATTTGGCAATCGCATACGGCAGGTCTTTTCGATGCAGAATATACAAACCGTGCGTACTATTGGAGAATGTTCTTTAAAAACACATTTGAACCTACAGACAAATTACTACTGGATAGCAAAGAAGCCTATTCTGGCAAACGAACAGCTTCCTCAGTGCTCCTATCGTCTGATTTTGAAAACGAGGACCTTGCAGAAAGCACAGCAGCAGTAGGCAAGAATAACACAACTGCTCAAGCCATAAACAATAAATATCCTTACTCAAAAACATTCATAGTAAAAGATATTCCTCTAGATAAAAAATGGTTAAGTATCAAAGCAGATTACTTCACGGACCAAAAAGAATATGACATTTGGAGCATGGCTGCACTAGTTGTTGAATTTAGAAAGGAAGAAAAGAATATAAAGTACAGGCATATCAAATTTCCTCGCTTACTGGATACTAAAACTTGGAAGCAAATAGAAATGACCTGCAAATTTCCAGAAAAGGATATTGATGAAATTCGATGTTATATCTTCTTACCCAAAGAAACGCCAAAAACCTATCGTTGGGACAACTTATCCATCTCCGCGTTCAATGAGTACTAAGCCATAAGCCTCGCTTTTATTTAAAGTAGCCGTATCCTCTTTTTATGTCAATTGAAATCATAAAAGCCAAGTTTTATCAAAAACTTGGCTTTTATTTTAAAATCTGCGAGGAACTTACAAGCACAAAACAATTCTATTCCTTATATTAAGAATTCAAGCCTACCTAATAAAACCCTGTAGATAAAACACAATAATAACCGTCCAATGAGGTCACAACAAAAAGTCAGTCAATATGAGAGACTGGTAGAAAAGAAATTCAATCTATACAACGCACTATTCTTAAGTCTTCCGTTCAAGAACATTCAACATACAGGCAATCTATTACCCTTGTTGTATCAAGTTTGTTTGGAAGGATACGAAGCAGGAAAAAATCCCTTAGAAATTATCCAAAGCTTTTTCCAAACACATACCAATTCTGAGGATGAGCAAGAACAAATTGACTTCTTATTCCGAGTAATACAATATGTCGAGAGACAAGTTGTACTTTTTGATAGTATTGAAGACGCTACCTTTTCAGAATTAAATAAGCTAAGTGACAACTTTAGTATCCGAGAATTTTTAAATATTCTAAAAGCGGACCAATCACAAGACAAAGTGTTTGAAAAACTTCAGGATTTTAGTGTGCGCATTGTATTAACTGCCCACCCTACTCAATTCTATCCACTCGATGTCTTGAACATAATTTTAAATCTTCGGTCCTTTATAACTGAGAATAAAATAGAATCCGCAGATTTAGTATTACAGCAACTAGCATTGACTTCTTTACTAAATGCAAAAAAACCTACTCCTATCGAGGAGGCAAAGAATATCATCCACTACCTTAGATATACATATTATGACGCTATTGGAGCGTTCTATTCCAAACTAAAAAAAGATCTTTCTTCTTTGGGGGAATTAGCAAATCCAAACTTAATAAAATTGGGATTCTGGCCTGGAGGTGATCGAGATGGCAACCCCTTTGTAACAGCTGATGTAACTAAGGATGTTGCCGACGAGTTGCGCATGACCCTTATGAAATGCTATTACAAGGACATCAAAGAACTGGAGAGACAGCTTACATTCAGGTTAGTAAAAGATGATCTGCTTAGCCTCAAGGATAAAGTATACCAATCCATGTTTAGCAGTAGCTTAATTTTAAGTCACACAGAAATCCTTGCTTATCTAAGCAACATTAGAAAAAATATTTCTACACATTACAGTGATCTATACCTGGAAGAATTGGACAAGGTCATTGATAAAGTAAATATCTTCAAAAGTCATTTTGCCTCCATCGATATTCGACAGGATCATTCGGTACACCTTAATTGTATCAATGAAATCATTGAACTAAATCAGTGGAGTACAAAAAGATTTGAGGATATGGACCGGGAAGAGCAGTTGGACTTGTTAAAAAAAGACACCAAACTAAATCCAGAACAATTCGAAGATCCTTTGGTCATTGATACAATAAAAAACATTAGTCAGCTTAATAGTATACAGCAAAGTAATGGTTCGGATGGTTGCCACCGATATATCATCTCAAATTCTGTAGATATTTACTCTGTTCTTTTCGTTTACAAATTATTTGAATGGTGCGGATGGAAAAAGGAGGATATCAAATTCGATATAATTCCACTTTTCGAGACAATGGAAGGTATGCAAAATGCAGAAACCACGATGGAGTTCTTGTACTCGAACTCCAATTATGCAAACCATTTAAAGCAACGAGACAATATTCAAACGATCATGCTTGGCTTCTCCGACGGTACTAAAGACGGAGGATACCTCAAGGCTAACTGGTCGATCTACCAAACAAAAGAAGTACTTTCTAAGGTTTCCGACGAGCACGACATAAAGGCTATTTTCTTTGATGGACGTGGTGGACCACCAGCACGTGGAGGTGGTAAAACGCATCGTTTCTATGCTTCTAATGGGAAAAGCATAGCAAACAATGAAATACAATTGACTGTACAAGGTCAAACGATCACATCTACCTTTGGCACAAAGGATAAGTTCAAATACAACTGTGAACAGTTAATCACTGCGGGTCTTTCTAATGATTTCTTAGAAATCGAAAATGCAGACATAGCTCCAAACTTCCGAGACCTTCTAAATGAGATGGCAGATGCAAGTTTTGAAAAGTACAATGCTTTAAAGCAACATCCTGAATTTATTCCTTATTTGGAAAAAATGAGTACGCTTAAATACTATAGTAATGCTAAGATTGGCTCACGTCCAGGAAAGAGGGGTAATAAAAAGAAACTAGAATTAACAGACTTGCGAGCAATATCATTTGTAGGCTCATGGTCTCAACTTAAGCAAAATGTTCCAGGTTACTATGGAATAGGAACAGCAATAAAACAGCTAAAGGATCAAGGAAGAATAGAAGACATCAAAGAACTATTTAATAAGGTACCATTCTTTAAAGCACTTATGCTAAATAGTATGATGTCTCTAACCAAAACATACTTCCCGCTTACTTCCTACATGAAAGACAATAACCAATTTGGCCCTTTCTGGAAGCTTTTATTAGCTGAAATGGAACTAAGTAGAGATATGTTACTAGAGATTAGTGGCTATCAAGAGCTAATGCAAGAAGAGTTGGTTTCAAAAAAATCTGTAAAGATTAGAGAAAAAATAGTGCTACCACTTTTGACCATACAGCAATATGCTCTTCAAAAAATAGCAGAAGGCAGCAAGCTCGAAGAAACATATAAAACGTTGGTTACTAGGTCTTTATACGGAAATATCAATGCAAGTAGAAACTCCGCATAAGACTAAATTTTCAAGAAAATTTCAAATGTAAAATAATAGCATAAAAAGAAAAATTGCAATTTATTTTGTCACACGTGCAACAATGCACAACTAACTTTGTATAGTTATTATCATTAAAAACTAAACAAAATATTTGTGATGAAAAAATTCATATTTACATTCCTTTCATTCTCTTTCCTGTTTTTAGGAAGTTTAAAAGCAGATACAGTTGTTGACGTCATTGTTAATAGCCCTGACCATAATACACTAGAAGCAGCAGTGATAGCTGCAGAATTAGCAGATGATCTTTCTGAAGCTGGTCCATTCACAGTATTTGCTCCAACTGATGCAGCTTTCGCCGCGTTAGGATCTGTAGTAACAGAATTACTAGAAGACCCAACAGGTGAGCTAGCACAAATTCTTCTTTACCATGTTGTTTCAGGTACAGTATTATCTACTGATCTGACTGCAGGTGATGTTCCTACTTTAAACGGGAAAAGCGTAACTGTAAGTTTTGACGGTGGAAATGCGTTCATCAATGGTGCACAAGTTACTGTTGCAGATATCGAAGCTGACAATGGTGTAGTACACGTAATTGATGCAGTACTTATACCACCAACAGTTACAGTTGTTGATGTAGTTGTAAATAGCCCAGATCACAATACACTTGAAGCAGCGGTAATTGCAGCTGAATTAGCTGATGATCTTTCTGGAGAAGGCCCGTTCACTCTATTCGCACCAACAGATGCAGCTTTTGCAGCACTTGGTACAGTAGTGGATGATCTATTATTAGACCCAACAGGAGCTCTAGCTGATATCCTTCTTTACCATGTAGTTTCTGGTACAGTATTATCTACTGACCTTACTGCAGGAGATGTACCTACACTAAACGGAAAAAGCGTAACTGTAAGTTTTGACGG
>JAQXAY010000171.1 GCA_029252685.1 Saprospiraceae bacterium
TTAGATATATCATCCACTAACTTTGGATGTATGAAATTTGATGATGTAAACTTATGGGAGGATTTTCCATAAATATATTTGTTAACAATTATTAGCAGAATTTTTCCAAATAATCTTAAAGATTAATATCTCTTTAACACTTTAAATAATTCTATATGTCGATATTTGTTGGTATGGCTGTAATAGATTTTAATTATGGAAAAGGGTTTACGTTCAGTAAACACATCAAAAAAGATATTTCAGATTTTGATCGGGTGTTTGGAGTGTTTAAAGAACTCCTTACACATACTTCAGGCGATATCGAAGAAGCTTTTGAATGGCTAAATACACTAGATGCTGAATACAATATTTTTAATGATCATTATAACTTAGAAAATTTTGAAGAGGACCTCAAGAAACGAGGTTATATCAAGGAGGAAATTGATCCTGATCAACTAAAATCTGGAAATGGAAAAGGAAAAGGCAAAAATATACTTACCGCCAAACTTGAATCAGCCCTTAGAGATTATGCCTTAAACCAAATTTTTGGAAAGTTAAAAAAGAGTGGACTGGGAAATCACAGGACCACAAAAGTTGGTGTCGGAGATGAGCGAGATGGCGAAAATAGAATGTTTCAATTTGGAGATGATTTATCAACCATAAATATTACTGAAAGCCTTAAGAATGCACAAATTAATAACGGCATCTCTGATTTACGACTTACAGAAAATGATTTAATTGTTGAAGAAATAAAGCATAAAGCACAAATGAGTACTGTACTCATGATTGATATTAGTCATTCTATGATTTTATATGGTGAAGACCGAATAACACCTGCTAAAAAAGTGGCTATGGCACTTGTTGAACTAATACATCGAAAATATCCTAAAGACTCTATCGATATTATAGTATTTGGAAATGAGGCTTGGCCAATTAAAGTAAAGGACCTTCCTTATTTAAAAGTTGGACCCTTTCATACCAATACTGTTGCAGGGCTAGAACTGGCTATGGATATTTTGCGTCGGAAACGAAATACAAATAAGCAAATTTTCATGATAACTGATGGAAAACCAAGTTGTATTAAACTGCCTTCAGGTGAATTTTACAAAAATAGCAATGGACTGGACGATATGATCGTTTCTAAATGTTTAAATAAAGCAGCTCAAGCTAGGAAATTAAAAATTCCAATTACCACTTTTATGATTGCTCAAGATCCGTATCTACGTCAATTCGTAGAACTTTTCACAGCACAAAATCAAGGAAAAGCTTTTTTAACTGGACTGTCTGGTTTAGGAGAAATGATATTTGAAGATTACGAAAAAAATAGAACTAAAAGAATATGAAAAAAGAGATAACTTTTAAGGAATTAAAAAACTCTGATTATGAGAACAAGACCATAAAACAAGAGATTCAATCCAATTTAATTGCAAGAATCAAAGCTGAGCAACCTGTATTTAAAGGACTTTTTGGCTATGAAGATTCTGTAGTCCCGCAATTAAAAAAGGCTATTATTGCTGGTCATCACATTAATTTATTAGGATTAAGAGGGCAAGCAAAAACAATGATAGCACGAAGTATGGTAGACCTTTTAGATGAATATATGCCAATTGTAAAAGGTTCAGAAATTAATGACAGTCCATACGAACCAATTTCTAAATATGCACGAGATTTGATTGCTGATATGGGTGATAAAACTCCAATATCATGGGTACATAGATCTGAACGCTTCTTTGAAAAACTTGCTACACCTGATGTAAATGTATCTGATTTAATTGGAGATATTGATCCGATCAAAGCTGCAACTTTAAAGCTTCCCTACTCTGATGAACGTGTATTGCATTACGGAATGATTCCCAGAGCGAACCGATCTATTTTTGTCTTAAACGAATTACCAGATTTACAAGCGAGAATACAAGTTTCTTTATTTAACATATTACAAGAAGGAGACATTCAAATCCGTGGGTTTCAACTTAGAATGCCTTTAGATATTCAATTTGTATTTACTGCAAACCCAGAGGATTACACCAACAGGGGAAGTATTGTCACGCCTTTAAAAGATAGAATTGGATCTCAGATTTTTACTCACTATCCAAAATCAATCGCACTTGCCCGTAAAATTACAGAGCAAGAAGCAAAAATATCTAAAAATGATAAAGCAAGTATCCTAGTTCCAAACTTAGCTAAAGATCTTTTGGAAGAAGTTGCATTTACAGCACGTAAAAGTGAATATGTGGATGCTAAAAGTGGGGTGAGTGCACGACTCACAATCAGTGCGATGGAAAACCTTATGGCAGCTGCAAAATTACGGTTAATTGAAACCGGTTCAGAAAAAACAACCATTCGTTTAGTTGACTTTATGTCAATAATTCCCTCAATTACTGGTAAAATTGAACTTGTATACGAAGGTGAACAAGAAGGAGCCGACGAAGTTGCTAAATTACTTATTGACAATGCGGTAATGGTACAGTTTGAAAGTCTTTTTCCTCGCATATCTAAACTTGAAAAAGAAGGAGTGAAGACTCCTTACACAGACCTGATTCAATGGTTTGATAATAATTTTATTGAGTTAAACTATACAGATACAGATGATGAATTCTTTTCAATTCTTAAATCTATAAAACCTTTGTCTACACTTATTGAAGACCATGCTGGTAAATTTAACACACTAGACCAAGCCTTTTGCATGGAACTTGTTCTTTGGGGATTAACCATTAACAACAAACTAGATAAATCGGAAAAAAATACCGCTTACAAATTTGACTCTATCGGTATAGGCCAGTATTTTAACAGAACTAATTAAATACTAAATTTAATTTTGGAAGTTATTCTCAAGAAAAATAATTTGTGATTAAATACATTATTGGAAAATAAATCTATAAATATTGTTTGGTTAAAAAGAGACCTTCGTTCTCAAGATCATGTACCTTTATTAAAGGCTGAACGTGCTGGACTCCCTTATTTAATGATCTATCTCTTTGAACAATCTAGAATTGAGTATCCAGATACCAGTCAAAGACACTTACAATTTGCATACCATTCAATCGATAATTTAAATAAAGTTTTAAGTGAATTTAATAGACGAGTTGAC
>JAQXAY010000188.1 GCA_029252685.1 Saprospiraceae bacterium
ATAAAAAGTTCATATTAACAGTTTTTTTTATACAAAAGCCATTATGACTTAATTGCAGAAACAAAAATTGCTATTTTAATGGTTATACAGAATATAATTAATTGTTTGCTAAAACAAACAAACTATTCGACGATATCGATTCTAGTTGACAAAAAATAAATTAAAAAAAAATACTCGCATTTTTTGAATGCGAGTATTTGATATAATACTTAAAAAAAGATTAATCTTCTTTTCTAGGTGGTCTGTCGTCAGTCCTCCTAGGAGCTCTGTCGTCATTTCTACCACCACCACGACGGTCATCTCTTCCACCACCTCTGCGGTCATCTCTTCCACCGCCTCTACGGTCATAAGACCTTCTATCTCCGCCCCTGCGATCACCACCGCCTCTGCGATCAGGTTCTTCTTCCATTCCTTCTGGTCTTGGAAGAAGTGCTTTTCTTGAAAGGCTTAGTTTACCTGCACGCTCATCCATCTTGATAAGCTTAACTTTTACAGGATCTCCTTCTTTGAATACATCACTTACGCGATCTATTCTAGAATGTGAAATCTCTGAAACGTGCAATAAACCAGTTTTTCCTTTAAAGTCAACAAAAACACCAAAGTCAGCAACTTTTGCAACTACTGCATCAAACACGTCTCCTACTGTCGGTGTAAATGTAATTGCATTTATTCTTTCTAGAGCTGCATCAATACTGTCCTTGTTGGATGAAGAAATACTAACTTCTCCAAAATTACCAACCTCTTCAATATTAATAACTGTCTCCGTTTCTTTTTGAATCTCCTGAATGATTTTTCCTCCAGGTCCGATGATAGCTCCAATATAGGACTTATCAACTTTTATTTTAATCATTCTAGGAGCATGTGGCTTGAGATCTTCTGCTGCTACAGAAATACTCTCTTCCATGCAATCAATGATGTGAATACGTCCAACTCTAGCCTGTTCCAAAGCTTTTTCAAGTAATTCATATGGAAGACCGTCGATCTTAATATCCATTTGACAACCTGTAATACCGTCTTTAGTACCAGTAACTTTAAAATCCATATCACCAAGTGCATCTTCATCACCAAGGATATCACTTAGAATCAGATTACGTTTTCCATCTGAAATCATACCCATTGCAATACCAGATACTGCCTTCTTAATTGGAACACCAGCATCCATTAGAGCCATTGATCCAGAACAAACTGTTGCCATAGATGAAGAACCATTACTTTCCAGAATATCTGAAACGATACGGATAGTATAAGGGAAATCATCCCCAGGTAATACCTGCTTAAGAGATCTTGAAGCAAGATTAGCATGTCCCACTTCACGACGTCCAGGTCCACGCATTGGCTTAATCTCTCCTACAGAAAGTGCAGGGAAATTATAGTGTAAAATAAAATCACTATAATGCTGGTCTAGTGCTGTGTCGATCATCTGCTCATCGAGTTTTGTACCCAATGTAAGTGTCGCTAGCGCCTGAGTTTCTCCTCTATTGAATATAGAAGAACCATGTGTAGAAGGCAGATACCCTACCTCCGTCCATATTGGTCGGATCTCATCTGTTTTACGACCATCCAAACGAGTATTCTCGTCTAGCATCATATTTCTGATCGTTTCTTTTTTCAAAGAATCGAAATACTTTTTCAAGGTAGAAACATGCTCATTATAGAATTCTTCACCCTTTGAGGCAAGAATATCTTCAAGCATTTTTTCTTTTACTGCCTTAAAGTTTGCCTTACGCACATCTTTAGCAGATGGTGTTTTAGCAACCTCAAGGATATTAGCTTCTGCAGTATCCTTTACCAATGATTCTAACTCAGGATCTTTAGATACATCTGGAAGAGGACGCTTGATCAAGGCCTTATCACCTACAAGCTTAGCTAGCTCATTTTGCATAGTGATCTGCTTCTTGATTGTTTCGTGACCAATCTTGATCGCTTCGATCAATTCAGCCTCGCCACACTCCTTAGCTTCTCCTTCAACCATCATAACATTCTCCATCGTAGCAGCTACGATTACTTCCATGGAAGATCTCTCCATATCTGAACGCTTAGGATTGATCATAAATTCTCCATCGATCTTAGCTACGCGAACTTCAGATAATGGTCCAGCAAAAGGAATATCAGAAACAGCAAGTGCTGCTGACGCTGCAAGTGCAGCATATGCATCTGGCAATTCTTCTTTGTCTGCTGAAATAAGATTAATGATGATTTGTGTATCATTCATGTATCCATCAGGAAATAATGGACGTAAAGCACGATCCACTAATCTTGAAGTAAGAATCTCATAATCAGATAACCTTGCTTCTCTTTTGAAGAAATTGCCCGGAATACGTCCCGCTGCTGCAAATTTTTCTTGATAGTCTACTGATAGTGGAAAGAATGATTGCCCTTCGCGGATATCGTGGGCTGATACAACTGAAGCGAATAACATCGTGTCGCCAACACGAACTACTACAGATCCATCTGCCTGTGTAGCTAATTTACCTGTTTCGATAGTGATCTCTCTTCCGTCTCCGAGAGTCATCGATACAGTAGTAGGAATTTTTTTACCCATTGAATTCAAAATTTTTTGCAGGATTCATTTATCAACTGCAATCGTATTATTTTTCTATCTCGTTAATTACAACACTAAAATAAGGAATTAATTCAATTAATATTGAATTAATTAAAATTATATAGCACATATATGTGTAAAATAAAAAAGCACTTCTTTCGAAGTGCTTTTTTATTATTTAGATCTGATTTCAAGTTTCGCGATCAAGTCACGATATTTTTGAATATCTTTTTTCTCTAGGTAGGTAAGAAGTCTTCTTCTTTTACCAACTAGTGTTAGGAGCGCTTTACGACAAGAGTGATCCTTTTGATTAGCATTTAAATGCTGAGCAAGGCTCTTGATTCTAAAAGTGAATAATGCAATTTGCGCTTCTACTGATCCAGAATTACCTTCTGAACCTCCATACTCTGCGAAGATTTCTTGTTTCTTCTCTTTCGTTAAATATTCTGCCATATTATTTTTTTTGGACCGTTAGTGATTACTAAAATCAGTTACAGTGGTGCAAAACTACATTTTTTCTATGAAAAATATAGTATGCAGGCAAATAATTTTAGGATGCAACTGCGCCTCTAAGTGCTTCATTAAGTTTTGGAACCACATCAAAGAGGTCTCCAACGATCCCATAATCAGCTGCTTTGAAGAAAGGAGCTTCAGGATCTTTATTGATAACAACAATAACTTTTGAATTATTTACTCCAGCTAAATGCTGGATGGCGCCGGATATACCAATCGCAAAGTACAAGTTAGGGCGAATTGCTATACCTGTTTGACCTACATGTTCATGGTGTGGTCGCCAATCGGAATCAGCAACCGGTCTTGAACAAGCTGTTGTAGCCCCAAGTGTGCTAGCAAGTTCTTCTATTATACCCCAGTTTTCTGGACCTTTCATACCTCTACCTGCAGAGACAACTATTTCTGCCTCAGGCAATGGAGTAATCCCTGTCTGACGACTAACCTCAAGCACTTTAATCTTGCTAGCTGGAACTTCAATATCAAGGGAATCAACAGCTACAGCAGATGAATCTGCTACTGGCTTTATTGAATTACCCATTACAGAGATTATCTTCGTTTCTGCATTCAGAGAAAATGCTGCTGTCGCCTTTCCAGAAAAAACAGACTTATTAACGAGAAATTCTGATGAAGGAAGCTCATTCGCACCTGCAATAGATGCAGCATTCAAACGAACAGCCAACCGTCCAAGTAGCCCTTTACCAATAGAAGAATGAGATAAGACAACAAGGCTAGCCCCTAGTTTTTCAGCCGCAGCTGAAATAACCTTAGCAAAAACCTGCGAATCAAAATCATTCAAAGACTCATTAGCTACATTATATACTTTGGAACATCCATAGGTTCCCAAGTCAGCAAAGCCTTCTGCTGTACCCAAAGTAATAGCTGCACATTCAACACCTAATTGAGCCGCTGTCTTTGCGCCATATGTTGCAGCTTCAAAAGCTGCTTTCTTTAAACCACCATTTTGTGATTCTGCAAATACTAAAACCATTTTATATAGAATTTAATATTGTCAATAAATTAGATAGCCTTGGCCTCTTCTTTTAGCAAACGAACCAATTCCTCTACATTGTCAGGATCGATAAGCTTCACACCCTGCTTATCAGAAGGCAATTCATATGCTGAAACAACTGCCTGATCAACAGTTGCATTTGGTTCAACAACATTTAGCGCTTTACGCTTAGCCATCATTATCCCTCTCATATTAGGGATTCGCTGCTCAGCAAGACCTTTGGAAGCAGATAGTACAAAAGGGAAATCCAATTGCACTGTTTCACTGCCACCCTCAATATCACGCACAACCTTAGCTGAATTGCCATCTACTTCCATGCT
>JAQXAY010000017.1 GCA_029252685.1 Saprospiraceae bacterium
CCTCCAATGCCCGCAGGAATCCCTAAAATAGAGATACAGTTCCTACTTGATGCAGATGGAATTCTAAAGGTCAAAGCGGCGGAACAAAGAAGTGGACAAGCAACTGAAATTCAAATCAAGCCATCCTATGGTATCTCAGAAGAAGAGATGGCTCTAATGCTGATTGACTCTATGAAAAATGCAGAATCAGACATGGCACAGCGTGTTTTGCTGGAGGCGAGAAACGAAGCTAACTCAGTCATCCATGCTTCTGCTAAATTTATCGAACAGAATGGATCTATATTCTCAGAAAGCGAATTAAAAGATCTGCATAACTATGTTCAATCCTTAAAGGATGCAGTAGCAGGAAGTGATAAGGACCTTATCAATAAAGCGATGGATGATCTAAATACATTCTCTAGACCCCTTGCAGAGCGCGCTATGGATCACAATATATCCGAAGCCATGAAAGGTAAAAAACTTTGATATGCCATATAGCTATGAATATCCTAGACCTGCTGTAACCGTAGATAGTTTGATTTTCAATATAGAGCCCCATACGGGCTTAGAGGTTCTCTTAATTGAGCGTGCAAAAGCACCTTTCAAAGACAACTGGGCAATTCCAGGCGGCTTTGTGGATATGGACGAAGACCTTATCATTGCCGCGAAAAGAGAATTGGAGGAAGAAACAGGAATGCAACTAGAGATGCTTGAAGAAGTTGGTGCTTTTGCTAAGCCAGATAGAGATCCAAGAGGGCGAGTTATAAGCATAGCTTTTTGGGGAATTGCAAACAAGGCTTCTCATCAACTAAAGGCAGCTGATGATGCAAAAAACTATTGCTGGAAAAACATCAGCACACTTCCAAAACTAGCCTTCGACCATGGCGCTATCATTGAGTCTGCACTTAAAGCATTTCGAACAAAACTGCTAGACCAGAATTTCCTTAAAACGCACTTTATAGATACCAATAGTAGAAAAGATTTATTACTTGTTTGCAAACAAATATTTACCAATTCAAATGCTCTTGAGGCTTTTGATTATATTGAAATGATTTTAAACAATAACAGTGCTCCAGAATCTAGGAAGCTAGATTCAAATATGCTCCATATCTTTCTAAAATAGAATGAAATTATGAAAACCCGTCCTTTCATACTTACCATCCTAGTCCTATTCTTGTTTGCTTGCCAAACTGAAAAGGAACAAAATGAAGAGGATTTTGCAAACGAAATGCAATCTGCAGGTAATTTAGAGTCAGACTTTGAAGAATCAGACTTTAAATGGGGATATATCAACAAAAAAGGTCGATTAATAATAAAAGCCTCATTTGATGAGTGCAAGAATTTTAGCGATGGTCTTGCTGTGATTCGTGTAAAAGGGAAATGGGGATATATTGATAAATCTGGTAAAATGACTGTGCCTCCTCAATTTCAAGAAGCCTATGACTTTTCAGAATCCAGAGCAATAGTCAAAAAATATGGTTCTAAATATTCCATAATTGATTCTAATGGGAATATGTTAACGGAAGATAGTTACGACGAAATAAAAAGCTATTCGGATGGACTAGCTGCAGTTCGTATAAAAAACAATTGGACCTATATAGACCTACAAGGTAATGAACTTGACATCCCAAAATTCTCAAAGGCCTACCCGTTTAAAAATGGCCTAGCAAAAGTAAATCTTGGGGGCAGATACGGAATCATTGATAAAGCCCTTAAGTTTGTAGTAGAAGCAGAAATGGATGAAATTTCTGATCTTAATTCATACCCAATACTTGTTAAGCAAGATGATAAACAATGGTACATAGATAGATCAGGCAAAAAGCTATTTGAAGTAAATTATGCTAAAGCCTACAAATTTCACTATGGATATGCCACTGTCAAAGATGATGGCCTGATGGGTATTATAGATGCAAAGAACAACTTAATCATAGCTCTAGAGTATCAAGACATACAAGTCGTGGGTCCTGGTCTATTTCAGGTTTTCAAGGCTGGCAAATTTGGTTTAATAAATGCAGAAGGAAACTCTATTATACCTACTGAAATGGATTTAATACTTCCCATACGTGAAGGCAAAACAGCCTGTATGAAAGATGAGCTTTGGGCAATATATACAGACTCAGGAAAACAATTAACTTCTTTCGAATTTGGTATGGTTTGGTCTTTTCAAGAAGGGATGGCAAGAGTAGCCTTCTTAAGTGGAATTGGTTTTATAGATTCGAATGGGAAGGTCGCAATAGATCCATTATTTTTTGATGTAAATGATTTTTCTGAAGGAATAGCAAGAGTACAAGTATATGAGTAAAGCACTGTTTTGTATTGATATGCAGGTTGATCACTTTCCTATGGGCATGCTAGAGGTAGAGAATTCATCAGAATTACCGACTTCTATCAATGCGCGAAGAAAGGAATTTCAACATGTTTATTTTTTCAAAGCCTCCTACCCTGCTGACCATATACGCTTTGCAGCCAACCATCTTTGGCGAAAACCTGGTGCAGAGATAGAGCTAAAAGGACAGTCTATTCATCTCTATCCAATGTATTGTATTGAATCAAGCTGGGGGGCAGAACTTCATCCTCAAATTCAAAAGAAAGACAGTGATATGCTGGTCATGAGAGGATCTGATCCTTCTAACAACCCAATCAGCTTATGGGATGATCCAAAATTCCTTTTAGACCTTAAGCATGCAGGCATAGAAGAAATTGAGCTTTCAGGAATATTAATTGAACAAAAAATAATAAGGGACAGCATAGATGAACTTGAATCCAAAGGCTTTATCGTACATTTAAATAAAGCCTTAACATGTTCTAAGCTTCTACCTTATTTCTAATCCTAATACCTATGTCAAAAGTATTGACCTTCCCGCATGACTTTATCTGGGGTACCAGCACAGCTGCCGCTCAAATAGAAACAGCATCTGATCATATTTGGAACGGTGTCAAAGCCATAGATGGATCCATCCTGAACGATACGATTGCTCATGAGAAGCAAAGATCTGAAGATGCTAAACTAATAGACGGATTAGGTAGTATTTACCGTGCGGGTGTAGATTGGGCACGACTGCAGAAAGCACCCTTTGAAGCTTTTGACATGCATGTAGTCAAAGAATATCAGGATTTTTTCCAAGAACTCAATGATCAAGGGCAGCAAGTCCTATTTGTACTACACCACTTCACACACCCAAATTGGTTTGAGTCTGCAGGGGGATTTGCTAAAAGAAAGAATATTCCTGTATTTATGAATTATGTAGAACAGTGTATCGACTGTTTTGCTGCTTATACTTCCAATTGGAATACTTTCAATGAGCCCAATGTATTTGTAATGAATGCTTATATCCTAGGAGGGTTTCCACCATTTAAAAAGAATTATTTCTTAGCGAACAAAGTACTATCCGTAATGGGTCAGGCGCATGATCAAGCCTACGACCTCTTGAAAAAGAAACAAGCAAACAAACCAGTTGGTATTTCTTATAATACAGCTATTTTCAGAGGTCTAAACCTACTTGGTAATATTGCAGCAAAATTTACAGATTGGTGGTTCAACAACAAAGCAGCTAGCTACTTTGAACGCTCTGATTACTGGGGCATCAGCTATTATGCCTTAGTCCTTTTCGATCCAAAAAGCATTACAGAAACTGAAAGGCCAGGCAAACTTGCCGACTTAGGATATAAACACGACAAAATGTGGGCATACTACCCGCAGGGACTTAGTGAAATGATCCTACATTTTCATAAAAAATACAAGAAACCGATTCTAATAACAGAAAATGGAATCTGTTCAGATTCACCACTCGCAAGAATTGAAAGTATCAAGGACTACCTTCAGGAGTGTCATACACTTATTTCAAATGGGGTAAACTTAATTGGCTATATCCACTGGAGTACCTTTGATAATTTCGAGTGGCACCTGGGCAACACCTACCAATTTGGACTTATATCGGTTGATATGAAGACAAAAGAGCGCAAGTTGACAGAAGCTGCAACATTTTATAGGGACATTTGCAAGTCAAACACAGTAGAAATTTAAGCTAAGTTTCCCCTCAAAACCTGAGGAACTTATGAAAAATTTTCTACTAATTGCTGTACTCACATTGCCGGGGATCCTTAAAGCTCAGTTTGGTTTTTTGTTTGAAAACAGCGGGAATGTTCTATTGCGAGAATGGAACGCAGGCAATTTCTTTAATGAAGCACTAAGTCAGACAGATCATCTCAGCCTTCTAGTCAACAAACCCTATTTTATACCTTCCACATTCAGAGCCAACGTTGAATACGGGAAACGTTTATTGAAGAAAAATGCGAATATTGGCCTTGGCTATGGAATCTTTGCCTTAGATGACTTCTATACGAATCTGCTCAAGATTAGCTTCTCAAAGGATATATCGGATTTCCGAATCGGTGGTATCTATTATTCAAATTGGCTAACTGGAGATTCTTTAGATGATACACCCTTTCTAAATGGCGGGCTGAACCTCTGGACAAGTTATTCCTTTAAACAATCACAAGCTGTGTTTATGGTTCAATATGTCTATCCGAGTGATGCTATACTAGATCCTAGCCAGATGCGACTTGCAGTAAGTCACAATATCACAGATAGAATATCATTGTATTGTGACCTCAACCACTTTTTACAGCGAGGATTCTATGCAAAACTTGCTGTAGATTTTAACCTTAAGGACGATATTACAATTGGCTCGGGCTTCACCTTGAATGGCAATGAAATATTCTTTAGCTTTATTTACAGTCCTGGGCAAAAACTAAAGCTCCGTACAAATGGTTCTTTCAGTAGGCCAATGGGTGCGGATGTCTGGGTAGATGGTTTACTTAAGGTAAAAAATAGATGAAAATACTAATTGTATCAGCGACAGATTTTGAAATTGCTCCCTTTAAAAAGAGGGCTGCAAAATTGACCGTTGATCATGATATTGATTTTTTAAAAACAGGTGTTGGCCCTGTCCCCACCTGTTTTTATCTCACCAAATATTTACTCAAAGAAACAGCTGACCTAGTTATTAATGTTGGAATAGCTGGTGCTTTTGATGTCAAAAAATTTCCAATAGGCACAGTACTTGAAATACAAAAAGACCGATTTGGAGACCTTGGAGCTGAATTTGCAGATGGCCATTTTAAAGATGTTTTTGATCTAGGCTTAGAAAAAGATGCTGCATTCTATAAGGATGGTTGGTTGGTTAATCCAAACTGTGGGCAAGCGTTTCAAACTGCCACTGGATTGACAATGCATAGAGTAACTGGGACAAATGAAGGTGCAGCTAAAATCTACCAAAAGTACAAAGCTGATACGGAAAGTATGGAAGGAGCTGCTCTTGCATATACCTGTCAGCAATTAAATATTCCATATAGACAAATTCGATCTATTTCAAATAAGATCGAAGATAGAGATCGTGACAAATGGAATATCCCCCTAGCTATCAATAACCTAAACGCAGAAATCTTTAGATTCATTGAAAATCTTTAGTCCCTTTAAATAATCCACAGCTCTTTTCAGCAGTTATAAATAGTGTTACAAATAAAACGCTTCCATGAAATATATTTCTATATAGATCATATTTCATTTATTTTCGTTCGAATTTGTAACTTTTTCCTGTTTCTGAATTAATTAAGTAGATGAGTAGCATAATGACTCATGTCTTAATCGAAACTATGATACGGGCTAGATTAAATACTAAAAAAGAAAAATCTGTGAGACAATCTGGAATGAAAGTTTCCTATCGCAAAAAAGACAGCCTCTCTGAGGAAGAGATTGTTATGCTAGCCAAAGAAGATCCTGCGTATTTTGATTTCCTATACAGAAAATACTTCCAGTCTATTTTTCTATTCATCAATAGAAGAACAGATCGAGAGCAATTAACCAAAGATATTGTACAGAATACCTTCATCAAAGCAATGCTAAATATCCACAAATTTGAATATAGGGGTTTCCCTTTTTCATCTTGGCTTTACAGGATTGCATTGAATGAACTCAATCAGTATTTCAGAGATAAGAATACGACGCGTATGATTTCTTTTGATTCGAAAGAAATCCCTGAGACGCTTGAGATCGACGATGAACAGATTGATAAAGATGTATTGATCAGTATCCTTATGAATGAGATTGACCAATTAAAGGAGACTGACCTTCTTCTGATCGAGATGCACTTCTTTGAGAAAAGATCTTACAAAGAGATTTCTGAGATACTTGATATCAAAGAGGGAAATGCAAAAGTAAAGGTCCATCGAATAAAAGAACGGATCAGGAAGAGAATCAATTTATAATAAAAAATAAACCACCTTCTGGGTGCTTATATATATGAGAGACCAATACAAATTCAATAAAAATTATAAAGATCCTGGGGATGAACAAATACGTTCCCACATGGACTTTGATTTTGTACTTAAAGAAAGTCAGCGACAGGCAATGGAACAAGGTGGGCCAATTAGTACAAGTGCAAGAATGCGCAGTACGATACTTTATGCTTCCGCTATTGCTGCCTCAGCCCTACTATTAATCCTTATTAGTACCTCTGTTTTCTCTAGTAGTTATGAAGAGAAGCAAACGGAATATTTTGCACAGAAACACTATGTAAATCCGCCAAATATTGAAGCAGCAAAACCAATCTTTGCTTCCTACAAAGTACCTGCGTATGACGGTGGTGTCATCGAGCATGAAAGCGGATCTAAGATCACAATACCTAAAGAAGCATTTGAGTACAAGAACGGTAAAGTAGTGACAGGGGAAGTAGATATTCTGTATCGTGAGTTTCACGACTTCATTGACTTTTTCCTAAGTGGAGTACCTATGACTTATGATTCTTTAGGTCAAACATATAATCTGGAATCCGCAGGTATGGTGGAGATATTCGCTGAACAAGGTGGACAGCGTATCAATATACGGCCAGGTAAAAGTCTGGAAGTTGAATTAGTCTCCGTTGTAGAGGTACCAAATCTTAATATTCCTCCTTCGTTCAATATATACAAACTGAACGAAACTGAACGAAAGTGGGAATATACCAATATTGATAATATAGAATACCTAGAAGTCAAACCAGAACAAGTCTCTATAGGGCATATTGCCTACGAATTTCAAAAAGAATACTTTGATAGGCTTATTGAACTGGACGTACTTCACAAAGATCTATTGAGAAAAGTAAACAGTAGTATTCCTGTTCCAAAAGAGCCCGTTAGACCCACTCAACAAAGAGAAGATGCCTTGGTATTCAACTTTGACCTAAAAAGTCAGTTAAAGGAAGCTGCACCTGTTTTATACGGAGCATACAAGGACGCTTTATGGCAGCTACATAGCTCGGAGAAGATTCAGCGATCTGAGCTTGATTATCAGTGGGAAACACTTGAGTTAATTCAGTTGAATGAACTTGACTTCAAGTTAACCCTACTTGCTGCTGATAAAACACAAACCATTCTCATCAATCCCCTTTTGGTAGGATCAGCTTTTCAGAAAGCAATGGATTCATATGGAAATGCCCTCGATAATTATAGTACTTCTATGAACGATTGGGAGCAGAAAATAGCAAATAAGAAAAAGGAGATTCAAGAAAACATGCAGGCACAAAAGTCAATTGCTCAAAAAAATTACAAAGAAAATCTGCTTAGCCTGCAGACTGAAAACAACAAAGAAGATATTCTTCCACTTATCCAACGAACAAAAGTTGTAAATAAATTCAAAGCGGATGAACTTGGTATTTGGAACTGTGATCGTCCAGTGTTGCCAGAGCTTAGTAAATTTACTGCTAAGTTCAAATTACCAAGCGGTAAGGTTCTGCATAATCTAACTGGATACATGGCCTGTAAAGGTCAAAATACAGTACAAAAGTTTCTAGTGGATAGAAAAACACCTATGCACCTAGATCTAAGTAAGGAATATCTAATTTGGCTTGTACTTCCTGACAATAAAATAGCTTTACTTAAACCGAAAGACATCAAGTCAATCGATCCAAAAGAACGCAAACAACAGTTCACATTATCTATGATTGAAGATGTGGATATAGAAGAAAAGAAATTAAGATCAACACTTAATTTTTAATCTGCACATAAATAACTAATCCATAGTAAAAGGGCTGGCAATGAAAATTGTCAGCCTTTTTTAGTGTTGTTACAAACAGCTATTATCCTCCTAGGCCCCTAGTCAGCTGAAAAGAACCTCCGGTGAGCCCATACCTCTATATTACCACCCCTTTGAAATACGTACGCACTTGAATAACACAAAAAAGCGGTCCTGCAAAATTTGCAGAACCGCTTTTCGTATAGTTTGAAAGATATTTATTAAGTATAAATACTTTACTTAGAATTCAACTTTGAAACCTGCGTTCCAAGTACGACCGAATCCAAATACACCTCTATTATCATAGAATTCATTCTGTGCTGTATCTGGGTCATCCTGGATATTCGTGTTCATCTCAGAAACATATAACTCATCAAGAACATTGTTCATGTTGAAACGGAATGTAGTATTCGCTCCACCTAATTTTGTTCTGTATGAGATACCTGCATCTACCAATTGATATGAAGGTAGTTGAGCAATCTGACCACCTTCTGCAAGGAATTGAGTATCCTGTACATCATATAGTGCATAAAGACCATCAGCCATATACCAATCTGCATAGATTTTCAGCCCTTTTATTGGCTGATAAGAAGCACCAATTGAGAATGTAGTCTGAGCTGCATCACCAATAGGTAGTCCTTCAGAGAATACAGTAAGCTGTCCTTCTGGAGACTGTGTATCAATGTTTGTACCTGTAGCAATGAAGTTTTCATCATATCTCCAGTTACCGATTGACGCCATACCTTTGAATGTCAACTGTTGCATTGGAGAATAATCAAATTCAAGCTCAATACCTTGGTGAAGTTGACCAACGTTCTCGAAGATGTATTGCACATCTTGTCCAAGGTCATTGGTGATTGTTCTATCAAACTGACGGTTACCCCAATCCGTTGAGTAGAAGTTTACATCAGCATTGAAGTTAGATGAACGGAATCCGTAACCAATTTCGAAAGCAGTTACTGTTTGATTCAATATATCCTCATTGATATCATTTCGGAAGTTAATAAACACATTATCAAAGATAGGCTGTCTTGAGAAATACCCACCGTTTACAAATATGTTGTGCTGTTCGTTGATGTTATAATTAACACCTACTTTACCTGTACCACCTAAGAAGTTTTGCCAATCAGTACTTTGAGCTTCATCACTATCTAAGTAGTTAAAGTAATCGATTCTCTTGAAGCCCTGATTAGATCCTGTTACGGAAACAAATGCAGATAGATTATCAGCAGAGTACTCAAGTTGAGCAAAAAGACCTGCCCAAGAAACTAAACCATCATTGTGGTAAGCAAGTACGTTGTTACTATCTTTGTAACTTGAATCATAGTAGTTTCCAAACTCAGCTGGAGAAACTTCAGAGATGTAGTTAGTAGGATTGTTATCATCCGATCTTGATAGGTATGCATCCAAACCTAGAAGATTCTCTAGACGACGGTAGTGCTCTCCTTTGTAGTATCTTAAATCCACACCAGTTGTAAGAACAAAATTGCTAGAAAGATCAGCTGTTAGTGTTGATCTCAAACCTGTCCAAAAGTGATTATTCATAGATGCACGTCTTACAAGACCATCACCTGATGAAGTAGTTGTGTATCCATTGTTGTAATCTGCATCTTGTTGGTGAAAACCTGTAGTATCTGATCCGAAACCAGAAACATCATAAGTCCCTTGATTCCATGATACAATATCATCAAACCTTACATGTCCATTTGCATCTCTAAACCCAGGACTTGAATCGTAGAAACGAGATCCATTAGCATCGTTTACACGACCACGAGGACCCGTACCACCACCATTACCAGTAGATAGATATGCAACAGTCTTAAGGTTTACATTCTCGCTAAGAGTTGTGTACCAGTTCAAGAATGCTTTTGGTTTGTGGTAGAAGTTTCTTCTCCAAGAGAACTCCTCCCCGTCAAGCTGACCAAATAGCCAATTGTATTTAATCCCTGCTGGATTCTCTGCACCAGTCCCATCTGGATCGTTGAAGTTTCTTAGAGTAACTCCATCAAATCTACCTGGAACGTATCTTTGGTGGTGCCATTGAGGAGCACCTACAACTGTGAAAGATATTGCATTGTCTTTGTTAAATTGCTTAGATACAGATGCGAAGTAAGAATATGCTTCGAATGCTGTTCCGTCTATATATCCATTACCTCTTGTAGTAGAAGCTAAAACAGAAACTGCAAGACCTTTTTCATTTACACCTGTATTGTATACTAAAGCATACTTTTGGAATCCGTCATTACCAATAGTTGCAGCAGCTTTAACAGATTTCTTCTGTGCAGCAGCATCCGTGATAATATTGATAGATCCACCAACAGCAGGAGTAACTAACTTGGATGCACCAAGTCCTCTTTGTACTTGCAATGTAGATGTAACGTCAGAAAGACCTGCCCAATTAGACCAGTATACCCAACCGTTCTCCATGTCATTTACAGGAACACCATTGATCATAACAGCGATATTTCTCTGATCAAAACCACGAAGGTTGATACGAGAATCTCCGAAACCACCACCAGCTTTAGTAACGTATACAGAAGGAGTCTTTCTCAGAATCTCTGTGTATTCATTGTTACCAGAAAGTGCTTCTACATCTGCTCCAGATATTGTAGAAACTGCAACCGGAGTCTTTCTGTCAATTGCAATATCTGCAATGATCTCTACTTCAGAAAGACCAACAGCAGAAAATTCCATAGAAATTGCACCTAAATCAGTATCTGCAGATGCATTTACCTCTTGAGACATTTCTGAATAACCTGTGTAGTTGAAGTTCAACGTGTATGAACCTGGCTCTACATTAAGTCTAAAATTACCGTCAATGTCTGTACTAGCACCTGTATCGGTACCTTCAACAGTAACTGAAGCCCCAATAAGGCCTTCGCCTGTTGTTTCATCAACAAGTGTACCTGAGATGCTTACCTGTGCTACAGCAGCTGAAGCGATCATCAAGAACATGAAAGTTTGTAAAAACTTTTTCATAATCAGTGAAAGATTTGTTTAAAAATTATACTCAAATTTAGGAGTAGTCCTTAAAACAGAACTACATCTAATATTAATTAATTGTAAATTCTTAATGAGGGGGTTACTGTTCAATATTCTATTTCAAATCAGCTCTTATAAACAAAACATCAGTTCTCTATTCACAGAAATTGAACAATAAAATTCGCAGAACAGTGTATATTAAAAATCTACTCCATTCCCTCAATACAATCAAACACAATTGTGACTAATCACAATACAAAAATATCTCACTCTCCATAAATCCCAATAAACCTTTTGCCATCCTTTGATGAAGCTCTGTACATACCTTCCGTATTGAAAGGCATTTGTATATTACCCTTCTTATCCACCGCTATCAGACCACCTGATCCACCTTTCTCAACTAACTTTTCATTGACAATAGCATTACAAGCATCTTTAAGACTCATACCTCCATATTCCATTCTTGCCGCAATATCGTAAGCAACAGCATAGCGAATAAAATATTCTCCATGTCCTGTGCAAGAAACGGCTACAGTGTTATTATCTGCATAGGTACCCGCTCCTATAATTGGAGAATCACCTATACGGTTAAATTTCTTATTGGTCATGCCACCAGTGGAAGTACCTGCTGCAAGGTTTCCCTGCTTATCGAGTACTACACAACCTACGGTACCAAATTTATGATCTGGATTATAATTCATGGATGTTGAAGCTTCAGACTCTTTTGCAGCTTGTAAGGACCTGAAACGTCTCTCTGTGTAAAAATAGGATGGATCGATGGTGTCAATCCCTACACTTAAAGCAAATGACTCGGCTCCTTGCCCAGTCAACAAGACGTGTTCAGATTTTGTCATTACTGCAAAAGCAGCTTCTATGGGATTTTTAATATTAGAAACACCTCCAACAGCACCTGCTTGTTGGTCGTATCCTCGCATGATGGAAGCATCCATCTCATTAGCAGCATCTGAATTAAAAACTGCACCTTTCCCTGCATTAAATAGCGGAGAATCTTCCAAATGCTTTATTACTTGAATTACTGCCTCTGTGGCAGCTCCTTCTGCTTGCAAAATTGTCTCTCCTATATCCAATGCTTCTGTCAAGACCTGTTCATAGGCTTTTTCTTGCTCCTCAGTCATATTGGCCTTTAAAATAGTGCCAGCACCACCATGGATAACAAGAGAAAAGACCCCAGCTTCATTTGCTGGAGCAGACTCTTCAACTTTAGAGTCCGATACAGAATTGCATGCAAGCAAAAATGTCGTAGTTAGTATAAATAGTGTGAGTTCCTTCATTTGCTATATAAATATAAAAAATGAAACGGGAACTAAAGGACAGAATTAGAATAATTTACAAACAAAAATTAATCTTATATCTCTAATAATGTTAGTATCTTTTTTAGCAAAACAGCACCATGTTTATACTTACTTTCGAAGCTCCACCCAGCAATATGTGGGCTTAACAATACACTTTCGGATTCTACCAGATATCTGTAAGCTTCATTTTCTGTGCGCAGAGCCTCTAGATTCATTAAATTATCAAAGGAACTGTCTTCGTATTCTAATACATCTAAGGCCGCTCCAAGGACCTTGCCTTTTTTAATAGCATGTACCAATGCTGCTATCTCAACAATTAATCCACGTGCTGTATTCACAAAAAAAACTGGTTTTGCGAGCGACTCAAAAAATGACTCATTGATAAAATATTGATTTTCCTTATCCAAAGGAATATGCACACTAATGATATCTGCCCTAGTTTTTAAATCTTCCAAAGTAACAGCCTCTGCATATTGATCACTATAGTCAGACTTGTATTTATCATAAGCCAAGGTCTTCACATCAAAACCACTTATTTTTTTTGCGAAAGATTGCCCCATGTTTCCATATCCAATAATTCCAACTGTTTTCCCTTTAAGCTCGTAAGCACGATTCTCCTCCCGCAGCCAAAGATCAGATTTGACTTGCTGGGAACACCGCGTCAGATGATTCATTAGGTTCAGTAACATCCCTATGGCATGCTCCCCCACTGTGTCTTTACTTCCCTCTGGAGAAATAAGTACCGGTATACCATATCTCGCACAATAGTCTGTATCAATGTGATCTAAGCCTACTCCTTCTCTAGCAATAAACTTTATATGATGTGCGTGCTTCAATAGGTGTGCATCCAATGAAATCCTTGATCTGATAATTATTCCGTCGTAGTCACCTAACTTTGATACAATAGAATCATAGGAGGATGTATAATCCGTCTCAAAAGGTATTCCATGTGCTTCAAGACCCTCGGTAAGGACGCTGTGCGGCTTATTTATGATAAGTATAGGTTTCATTATTGTTACTTTTCGATTGGATTGCAGATATTTGTGCAAATTGGTAAACGAAGATATGAAATATAGAAGATTAAACGAGGCAGAATTAAAGGACCTAGAACAAGACTTCATTCGCTTTTTGGCTAGTAATCAGGTTACAGCTGATGATTGGGAAAAACTAAAAGATTCAAATGCTGAGCAGGTAGATGGACTGATTGGTTTATTTAGTGATCAAGTTTTTGACAAAGTATTTGATAAACTAGAATACCTAGAGTACAAGACGGTGAATGATATAAAGACTTTCCATTGCCAAAAGGAAAAAATCGTCATGATGGGACTTTTCGTGGAGGGTAATACCCAAATTAATTTTGCACAAAATCAAAGCGCAGAAGAGATCATGCAAACGGTTAAGGCTTCTGGCTCAGCTGTGAAAATATACACAGCTGAAAAGACCTACAAAGGCGATCGCAACCAGGAGCTATTTAAGATGATGGAAAATGGTTGTTTAATCTCCCAAGATGGTTCCCTGTATAAAACCCTCTTCAGCTTGAAAGGTCAGTAAATCTTAAATGCTACCGACCGAACGGTCTTATGATTTGGATCATCAGAATATTGAAGGATCTTTTCGCGCGCGATTTCAAGCTCGAACAGTTCCTTCATATTTCGAATCATCCCCGCAGGAACATCATTCTGCTTTAACAAATGCATCCAATGCTCAACGGACTTCTTTTTGAATACTGCAGCTAATTTCTGTAAAAGTTCTGTTCTGTTCTGTAATCGATCTGGATTCGTTAAGAAAAGCGGATCACTTCCTAGCTCAGGCATACCAATACAGCTACAAAGTGCCTTGAAGTGTTTATCTGAGCCCACTGCAAGTACAAAATATCTGCCTGCATTATCCTCAAAAACATCTCCATAAGGCGCAATATTTGGATGTGCACTGCCAATCGCCTCAGGAATATGCTTTGCTACCAGCCAATTAGTAGCTTGATTCGCGAGAGAAGCTAAGGCTGAATCAAATAAATTCACCTGAACATGAGCTCCTTTTCCAGTTTTAAGCTTTTGTATTAAAGCAACAAGAATACCTTCTTTCAATTGATGTGCTGCTAAGACATCAATCAAAGCTACTGGCATCTTCACTGGAACTCCTCCCTGCTCACCAGTCATGTGCATAAATCCAGTTTCTGCCTGTAATACCACATCATAGGCTGGCCGATCAGAATTGGGATATCCTGTCAACTCAGCAAATATCACGTCTGACTTTAAAGCCTTTACGTCCTCATATTGAACGTGAAGTTTCTTCGCTATTGGTATCCTAAAATTAGAGAGTACTATATCTGCGTCTGCTATTAATCCATTCAAAATCTTACGATCTGAATCCTCTTTAAGGTTTAGCATTAGAACCTGTTTGCCATAATTAATACTGCAATAATAGGCAGAGCGATCATCACTCAAAGATTCTGATGTTAGACGCCAAGTTCTGGTTATGTCCCCTCCTGTAAGCTTGTTCTCTATCTTGATAACTTCTGCCCCCAGCTCTGCAAAAAACATTCCCACAGCCGGTCCTGCAAGTACAGAAGCTAGCTCTACAATTTTTAAACCTTCAAAAACTTTTGACATCAGCTTTTTTTTATAATCTTTATATGCAACTACATAAACCCAATATATGAAAAAGATCGTCGTTCTTAGTGGTGCAGGAGTCAGTGCAGAAAGTGGAGTTCCAACATTTAGAGATGCTAATGGACTTTGGGAAGGACATGATGTCATGGAAGTCGCTACACCTGAGGGCTTTGCAAAAAACCCAGGACTTGTTCTTGAATTCTACAATCAAAGACGAGCAAGTCTAAAATCAGTAGAACCCAATAAAGCACACCATCTAATTAAAAAGCTTGAGGCCTACTTTGAGGTTATTGTTATCACCCAGAATGTGGATGATCTCCACGAACGGGCGGGCTCTTCAAATATTATACACCTTCATGGAGAACTTCGAAAAGTACGATCTACCCTTGATCCACAACATGTCAAATACTGGGAGAAGGATATCAATCTAGGAGATAAATGTCCAAGAGGCGGGCAACTCAGACCACATATTGTTTGGTTTGGAGAAGATGTTCCAATGATAGAAACTGCTGCTAAAGCATGTTCAAATGCAGATATAATTATAATTGTAGGGACTTCCATGCAGGTATATCCTGCTGCTAGTTTATATCAATTTGCACCAGCTCAAACGCCTATATATTACATCGACCCAAATGCTAAAGAAAACATAATGGGACTTCCTGCTCAGCGTATTAAAACAATAACAGATAAAGCAACCACTGGAATGGCTGCTTTATATCAAGAATTACAAATGAATTACAAATAATTCTTTGGGCTTACTCGCTTAATATGTCTAAGTACCTCATGCTGCAAATGTGAACTTAGGGAAGCTCCTATTGACCCAACAATACCAATCCTAGTATTTATTTCAACCTTATCATGCATAAGCCAATTAAGCATACTGATTTTTACAAAAAAAAATCGGGCCCTCCCAAGAAAAGAGCCCGACACGATGATTATTGAACGATATAAATATTTTTAGCTACCACACATTAGGCAGTCTGGATCATCTAGACTACAAACCTGCGGTGCATCTTCTACTTTCATTTCTACATTAGTATTTGTATTTGCATCCATACTAGTAGCATCGTTGTTCGTTTGAGTGTTTTCCACATTCAAACCTTTAGAACTAGTTTTAGATACTCGACTTTCCTGTAAGTTCTGAGCTACAGTAAATTTAATTGGATCAACTGCTGCTTTAGACCTTAGATAGTACATACCTGTCTTGAGTCCTTTCTTCCATGCATAAAAGTGCATAGATGACAACTTCGAGAAGTTCGGATTCTCCAAGAATAGGTTCATACTCTGACTTTGACAGATATAAGCCCCACGATCTGCTGCCATATCTATCACGACCTTCTGACTAATCTCCCAAACAGTCTTATAGATCTCTTTAACATCAGCAGGAATTTCGTCAAATTGCTGTATAGATCCGTTGGCTGCCATCAAACGCTGTTTCATAGTTTCATTCCACAGACCAAGACCAACAAGATCTTTAAGTAGATATTTGTTCACTATGATATACTCTCCTGACAGGGTACGTCTACTGTAAATGTTTGAGGTGAATGGTTCAAAACATTCGTTATTACCCAAAATTTGCGAAGTTGACGCTGTTGGCATAGGTGCTAAAAGTAAGCTGTTACGCATACCATTTTCCATCACATTTGTACGTAAAGCATTCCAATCCCAACGATCCGAAGGCGTTACATTCCACATATCAAATTGTAGGATACCTTGTGATGCTGGAGATCCTTCAAACGTTTGATAAGAACCTTCCTCGTGTGCCATTTGATTTGACTCCGTAAGTGCAGCAAAGTAAATGGTCTCAAAAATATCTTTATTTAACTGCTTAGCCTCTGGGCTATCGAACGGGAAACGCATTTTGATAAATGCATCTGCAAGTCCTTGAACACCGATACCAATAGGACGGTGACGCATATTTGAGTTACGTGCTTCCGGAATTGGATAATAATTGATGTCAATGATCTTATTCAAGTTGCGCGTTACTACTCTTGTAATTTCATATAACTTATCAAAGTCAAATGATTTGTCCTCATCAACAAACTTAGATAAGGAGATGGAAGCTAGATTACAAACTGCAACCTCATCTGGAGCAGTATACTCTACAATCTCTGTACATAGGTTTGAAGACTTGATTGTTCCAAGATTCTTTTGATTAGACTTCTTATTACAAGCGTCTTTGTATAGAATATATGGTGTACCTGTTTCTATCTGACTTTCTAAAATATGGAACCAAAGATCTTGTGCTTTTACAGTAGATCGAGCTCTCCCTTCTTTTTCGTACTGGTGATATAATGCTTCAAATTCACCACCATATACATCATGAAGGCCTGGAGCTTCATTCGGACAGAACAATGACCAGTCTTCGTTATTTTGTACTCGCTCCATGAAAAGATCAGAAATCCACATTGCATAGAATAAATCACGGGCTCTCATCTCTTCTTTACCATGATTTTTCTTCAATTCTAAGAATTCCTCGATATCTGCATGCCAAGGCTCCATGTACACTGCAAATGCACCTTTTCGCTTACCACCTCCTTGATCTACATATCTTGCTGTGTCATTATATACCTTCAACATGGGTACGATACCATTTGATGTACCACCTGTACCTTTAATATAGGCTCCTTTCGCTCTTACATTGTGAATAGAAAGTCCTATACCTCCTGCAGACTGCGAGATTTTTGCACATCTGGATAGGGTCTCAAAAATACCACTAATGCTATCATCCGTCATAGAAAGTAAGAAACAAGATGAAAGCTGTGGCTTCGGTGTACCTGCATTAAACAAGGTAGGTGTTGCGTGGGTAAACCACTTTTCAGACATCAAATTGTAGGTCAAGATCGCTGAATCAATATCTGCTCCATGTATCCCAACTGCCGCACGCATGATCATATGCTGAGGACGCTCTACAATTTGCCCTTTCATACGAAGTAAGTATGAACGCTCTAAAGTTTTGAAACCAAAATAATCATATTCATAATCTCTGTCGAAAATGATTGAGGAATCTAACTTATCAGCATTTGCCCGAACCACTTCGATAGTCTCATCACTGATCAACCCAGCTTTATCTCCAGTCTTTGGATCAATGTAGTCATATAGACCCTCCATTGTTCTTGAAAAAGACTTATCTGTGTTTTTGTGTAAGTTGGATACTGCTATACGAGCAGCCAGAATAGCATAATCTGGGTGTGTTGCTGCCATTGTTGCAGCTGTCTCTGCAGCCAAGTTATCAAGCTCTGTAGTCGTCACCCCATCATAAAGACCTTGAATAACTTTCTTTGAGATCTCAATATAATTGATGTAGTTCTGGTTTAAACCATAACACAACTTCCTGATGCGTGCTGTGATTTTGTCAAAGCTTACATCTTCATATTTTCCAGTTCTTTTTAATACTTTCATTGCACCTATATTTTCTTGTTTTTGCTGCTCAGCAGCGTTTGGGATGATTAAACTCATTTAAGTTTGGGTTATTATTGTTGTCAGTAATTAACTATTGATATTTATACTATAAGCGAAACACGCTTCATGTTTATGTTTAAAAGTTCAGACCTATATTCAGTCCAAAGTCCGGACTAGTAGCCCCTCCTCCAAATACTTCTCCATCTTCCGAACGCAACACAACCCCGCTCTCTGATTCAAAATCTCCTAGGTTAATATTTACCCCTAGAAAAGGAGTAATAAATACTCTTCCTTTTCCTATGTTCCATTTGAAGCCCACATGTGCTGCTGGATTAAAGAGTATATCATTATCAACTGCTGTCCATTCAGTGCTGCCATTCTCTTGGTAACTCCAATCTGGTGCAAAAAACTTGGTTTGTGCTTGTACAAATAAGCCACGACCTTTTCGAAGTATATACCTTCTATAAGTTAGAATTAAGCCTGCTCCACCATCCCATAGGTAAGAGTAACCGCTGTCACCCCCATCCCATGCCTCGGATATGTCATCCGCTAATGCTACACCAACGTTTATTTGGAATTCGCTTTTTGCATCATTGAACCTACGCGCAACGCTTAGATTTAAGATACCATTTGCATCCCATATGGCATTCGTTAATACAGAGGACTTCTTTTTAGCAAAAGACTTTTGAGCTGATAGATCAGCAGTAACAAAGCAAATCAATAAGCATAAACATAAAACGTGTTTTAGAAATCGCATAGTGATTAGTTTTAGATCTTAAATTCTTATCTAGAAGTCTTCATCCAAAGAAAAAACCTGCTTATCTCGCTCAGCCATAACTCCAGATTTTTGATAGTCTCCTACGCGTTTCTCAAAGAAGTTTGTTTTTCCTTGTAGTGAAATAATATCCATCCAAGGGAATGGATTCTCTACGTTAAAGATCTTAGGACATCTTAATGCAGATAGCAAACGGTCCGCAACAAACTCGATGTATTGACACATCAGGTCTGCATTCATTCCAATGAGATTCACAGGAAGGGATTCTGTTACAAATTCCTTTTCAATATTAACAGCATCCTTTATGATTGTTGTAACCGTATCGACACTAAGTTTTTCATTGATATGGTCGTTGTAAAGCAAACAAGCAAAGTCACAGTGCATACCTTCATCTCTTGAGATCAACTCATTTGAGAATGATAAGCCAGGCATAAGTCCTCTTTTCTTCAACCAAAATATAGAACAGAATGAACCGGAAAAGAATATTCCTTCAACTGCTGCGAATGCGATCAGACGTTCTTGGAATGATCCCTTATCTATCCATCTTAATGCCCAATCTGCTTTTTTACGAACACAATCCATGGTGTCTATTGCATTGAATAGCTTACCCTTTTCGGCAACGTCGGATATGTACGTATCTATAAGTAAAGAATAGGTCTCAGAATGGATATTTTCCATCATGATTTGAAATCCGTAAAAGAATTTAGCTTCTGTGTATTGCACCTCTGATACAAAATTCTCCGCAAGGTTTTCGTTTACAATTCCATCACTTGCTGCAAAGAATGCAAGAACGTGTTTGATGAAATGCTTCTCGTTATCATTAAGTTTGGTTTTCCAGTCAATAAGATCTGCAGATAAATCTATTTCTTCTGCTGTCCAAAAACTAGCTTCCGATTTTTTATAGAAGTTCCAAATATCGTCATGCTCAATTGGAAATAGTACGAAACGGCCAGGATTTTCCGTTAGTATTGGTTCGTTATTTACTTGGTTCATAAATTGATGAGTTGAATAAATTTTATATGTTATAATTTCGTTCAATACAAAAAAGTGGGGGGCTTATCAATGGATGATTGATAAACAAAGATTAAAAACAATAGCTCAAAATATTAGGGGGGAATTGTGCTTCTGACTATGTAACCACTAAGATAATAGCTGAGGTTCTTTTATGCAGCCCTTTTTTTCCACATTATGTGGATAACTTCAAGAAAGTTAATAACAATAGGGGTTGAGAAAAGTAAATGTTTTACCAACAATGTGGAAAACAACATTGTGAAGTAGGTAAATAAGTGTAATCAAATTAATGAAATGTCGGCAGGAAGCCTTTTAAAATAACCTTTTCCGCTGGAAGTACCATGCAATCAAAAGACTGACAAGTGTAGATGCAATTATGATCGCTAAAAAGGACACACCGGACTGTTCAAAAGGTAGTGGAACATTCATCCCAAAGAAGGATGCAACTAAAGTTGGAACCATCAATATGATGGTTACAAGTGTTAATCGCTGAATAACCTTATTCAAATTATTACTTATGATAGAACTGTAGGCATCCATTGTCCCATTCAAGATGTTTGTGTATACATTTGCCATCTCTAATGCCTGTGAGTTATCAATGATGATATCTTCAAAAAAATCCGTTAGTTCTTCGTCGTGACGTATACGCATGAAATCTGTTCGTTTCATTTTCATCTTCAAAAGTTCGTTCGAACTCAATGAATTCAGGAAAAAGACCAAACTCTTCTCAATACTAAGTAAATCTTTCAACTCCTTATTCCGGCTGCTATCATACAGCTCTTTCTCAATCAAATTCCTTTTAAGATTCAATTGTTTAAGACATCGAAGATAATGGAATACAGTTTGCTCAAATATTTGAAGCACGAACTGGCATTCATTTGCAGGGTCAAAGTGCTTAACAGCATTCTTTACAAAAGAATCTAAAACAACATTGCCGTGTGAACTAATTGTAATTATATGATCTGCAGTAAGTATAACACCAATAGGTATTGTAATATAGAAAGAGGCTATCTCTCCTTGGAAATCATTCTTTATAGGTGCATTTAGGACAATTAAACGAACATCGTCTTCCTTTTCATATCTAGAGCGCTCATCAATATCCAAGGAATCCGTAAGGAAATCCAATGGCACGTCGTGAAGACTTGCAACTTCTTCAAGCTCCTCATTGGTAAATGGTGGCGATATATTGATCCAACATCCAGGTTCTGCTCGCTCCAGCACCACTAAGTCTCCTTCTACCTTTTTGTAATTATGAATCATGATCTACTCCTTTTCTAAAAAAACGAAGTTAACTAATCTTTTAATAAGTCCCGCTTATACAAACGCTGTACCTGCTTTCAAATGTTCCTTATTCAGATTAAATTTAATTAAATCTAAGAGTATCTACTGGTCTAATCCTACTAACCAAATAGGTTGGAAGCACCAAAAACAGCATAGTTACGAGTATACACAGCACATTCAAACCAAGTACCTCCAACATAGGAATTTGCACAGGAGCCGTTGCCAAATAGTAATCTGCTTCGGAAAGTCTTATAAAGCCGGTATACTTTTGCAACAAACAAAAGCCTAATCCAACAATATTACCCCAAATGATTCCTTTTACCAGAATGTTTCCGGAAAAAAACAAGAAAATATGCCTGACCCTGCTATCGGCGTAGCCTAATGATTTTAATACTCCTATCATTTTAGTCCGCTCGAGAATAAGAATAAGCAAAGCAGTAATCATATTTATAATTCCTACCAGCAACATAAGCCCTAGAATAACACGTTTATTTACATCCTGTAAATCTAACCATTCAAAAATACGGGGAAATTTATCTCTAATACTGTCTGCATGCAAACCGCTCTGATTACTTAAAAGCTGCCCATTGACCTCAAAGGTTAATACTGGAAGGTCATCTATATCCTCAATAAATATTTCGTAGCCCCCAATCTTATCAATATCCCAAACATTAAAATCTTGAATAGTTGAAATATTAACTAGAGCAAATTTTTTATCATATTCTTCCAAACCTGTTTTATATAGTCCAACAACCTTCATAACCCTTGACTTTTGACGACCATCCTGAATCTTATTGATCCTAAGACGATCCCCTATATCGAGGCTCATTCGTATTGCAGTTTGCTCAGAAATAAGTATTTGCTTTTGCCCGAGCGTGTCCTTAGTGTAATCTAAAGAAACACCTTTCTTTATGTATTTGGAGAAACGGTCCCAATCAAAATCTGCCCCCAAACCTTTTAATATCACACCCTCATGCTCATTCTTGGACTCCATAACAGCTGCCAATACTGCAAAAGAATGCATGTAGGCTACTCCCCCATTAGTCTGTATTTCATCAAAAACACGAACACCTTCATGGTATGTATTAATTTCAACACGCATAGCCTCTATATCTGTCAATTGCTTCACAAGGCTTGAATCATAACTAATAGGTGTGCTTTTATAAATGGACCTGTTGGCATCCCAATCTGTAAGGTGAATATGCCCCCAAAAACCAAAAATTTTCTCAGAAATCTCCTGTTTAAATCCTGTTATCATAGAGGTAGATATTATCATAACAGCAAGCCCCAAAGCAGTGGCTATAGTAGCTAGTTTTATGATAAAACCAGAATAGCCCCCTCTGTTGGTACTCATGGTCCTTTTTGCTATAAAAAACTCAACCTTCATAATTACATTATATTCATATGAATCCACAAAATAAACAATACCAATACCAAATAATTCAATTCACTTGCATTTAATTGTTCCTCAACAAAAAATCACACTATAATTTTTCTAAATTTGGGAGAATATAGGCTACAAAGGATAAGAAAAGATATATGAACTTTATAGAAGAACTTAAGTGGAGAGGAATGCTCCACGATTCGACACCTGAAATAGAAGCACATCTAGAATCAAAAAAATGCATTGGATACATAGGGTTCGACCCTACTGCACCATCCATGACTATCGGTAATTATGTGCAAATCATGCTATTGCGACTATTCCAACTTTCTGGCCATCAGCCTATAGTGCTTATGGGCGGCGCTACTGGTAGAGTTGGAGATCCATCAGGTAAAGACAAAGAGCGCGAATTAAAAAGTTTTGACGAATTGGACAGTAACTTAAACTTCCAAATGGAGCAAGTCAAAAAATTTCTTGATTTCGAAGGAGAGCATAAAGCAATTATCATAAACAACCTTGACTTCTACAAGGATATGAATGTGCTTGATTTCCTCAGAGATGTTGGAAAAACGTTGACTGTAAACTACATGAGTTCAAAAGATTCTGTAAAGAACAGAATGGATACCGGTTTATCTTTTACTGAATTTAGTTACCAATTATTACAAGCTTATGATTTCCAGTGTTTGTTTAGAGATTTTAATTGCTCCATACAAATGGGCGGATCGGACCAATGGGGTAATATTACCTCAGGAACTGAATTCATCCGAAGAAACCTAAATCAGAAGGCTTATGCCGTAACAACTCCTCTCCTCACCAAGGCTGATGGCAAAAAATTCGGTAAATCTGAACAAGGCAATATATGGTTAGATAGTAAATTAACGAGTCCGTACAAATTCTACCAATTCTGGATAAATGCAGACGACAAGGATCTGCTTAATTTTTTCAAGTATTTTACGCTTAAATCGAAAGCTGAATTTGAGAAAATCTGGGAAACTAACAAAGATAATCCTCAACAACTTAAGCGCATACTTGCGGAAGAACTAACCTGCAGAGTACACTCCAAAGAAGCTTATGAAAGTGTACTCAAGGTCAGTGAATTGTTATTCAATAAGAAAGCAACTGCAGAATCACTACACTCAATGACAGCAGAAGAATTTGATACTGTTGCAGGTGAAATCAGTAGCTTTGAAATTGATTCTTCAGCTTTTGAGGGAGGTCTCAATATTATTGACTTACTTACAGAACATTCCACAATCTTAAGTTCTAAAGGTGAGGCAAGAAAGGCGATCAAGAACAATGCCGTAGCTATCAACAAGGTCAAAATAGCTGACTTTGAAATGATTTTAAATAAGGACAAGCTGCTACTTGGCAAGTATATGATGGTTGAGAATGGAAAGAAAAACAAGTTTTTGATAATAGCAAAATAAAAAAAAGCCTCATTCAGAGGCTTTTTTTTATTTTATGTAATGCGTAGCTGTTTCGTAAATTTTTTTTATGACTATGATTGAGGGAATCAATTCATTGCTTTTAAGTACTTGTTCCTTGGCAGCAATGGAATTTTCATCGATTTGATTAGTCTCATGCAAAAGAAATCCATATGCAGATAAGCTCAACAAAACCAACCCAATAAGAACATGTTTTTTTGTAATAAGAGTAATCTTTGATTTCATCATTCAAAAGTTTAGTAACAAATACAATTGTTTAAGGAATTCCTTCTCAACTATAGACCCTAAATTTACTAAAAGGTTGCTTCCTTTTTAAAATATTTCTTCAAATAGATTTAGAATGTTATTTTGTTGCGTCAAACACGACGAATTCTAAATTAATTTTTAAAGTTTATTTTTATGAAAAGACTTCTTACTATTTTCAGTTTAACACTTTTGACTACCATTGGGATTAATGCCCAATCAGCTTTACAATTCTTTGTTAATTCTCCTGCAGGTGCTGCTGGACAGTACGAAGCTGGTGCTCCAGCTGAAGGCTTTGGTGGAGAACTTCTAACAGGTGAATCCATAACTGGTGTTCTTCAACAAGCATATGCAATTGATGATGATCCTACAGTTTGTACTGAGGTAGTAAATGCAGCTGAGGTTGCAGGAAAAGTAGCACTTGTTGACAGAGGTGGATGTTTCTTCTCTGACAAAGTTTACTGGGCTGAGCAGGGAGGTGCTGTTGCAGCTATTATTTGTAATAACGCTCCTGGAGCAGGCGTTATTAACATGGCTTCTGGTGGTGACTACGCCGGTTTAGCTACTATACCATCGGCTTTTCTTTCATATGAAACTTGTGAAATCATAAAAGCTGAGATTAATAACGGTAATGAGGTAGAGGTACTTTTACAAGTTCCTGCTATGTACCGTCCTATTTCTAACTTTATTTACGCTACTCCAGTTGAGCATTCTATAGATATGGCAACTTTAGGAGTTCAGGTTATCAATGCAACTGCTGAAACTATCGAAAACGCAGAGGTTTACATGGATCTGGAAACACCATCAGGTGAGGTTCTTTCTTCTTCTGCAACTATAGAAATGTTCGATCCTTCAATAGATTCATTGGTTACATTTGACATTGATTATGTACCAACTGATTTGGGTGAATACAAAATTTCTTACTCAAATAACTACAATACTGATTTCCAGTCTACTTCTTTTGAAATAACTGATGATCATATTTTCTCAACTAGTCGTCCAAATGCTGCAGCAGCAGCTGAAAATCAGACTTCTTGGGAAACAGGTTATAGATATTGGTATGCATCACTTTATCAGCCGGCTAACGACGACTGGGCACGTGCTACACATATGTCATTTGGAGTTGGAAACGGTGATACACTTGTAACATACAACGATGCAAGTTTCAACAATGTTATTGCATACTTATACGATAACGATGCTGATGCTGATGGGAATCCTGATTTTGCATATGCTGCAAATGCTGATTACCAAACTGGTCTTCCAAATATCTTAGGATTCGGTCAGTATACTATAGTAGGTGGTGAAACAGCTGCCGATGCACCTATCGTAGTTGAATTGTCAAACCTAATTGATCCAAACCAAGAAGGAGTAATCCTAAACAATGGAGGTCTTTACTACGCTGCAATCGAATATGTTGGTAGTGCTACAGAAGCGCCAAGAACACCATCTTTCGTTTCTGCACCTGGTGTAGATTACGGTTACCCAAGTACAACACTTCTTGGCCTTGGTACTTCATTATTTACTGGTTGGAATACTCAAACGGTAGTTACAAGACTTCACGTTGATATGACAGTTGGAGTTAACGACAATGTTGACAAGCTTGAGGATACAAAAGCAAAAGCTTATCCAAATCCGTCTGCTGGATTCGTCAATGTAGATCTAAATCTTTCAGAAATGGCTGATGAGGTTCGTATTGATGTTATCAATTATGATGGAAAGGTTGTTGAAACAATCTTTGTAAATAACGTTAAAGAGCAAACTATTGAGTTGAACATTACAGATCAACCAAATGGCTACTACTTTGTGTCTATTAAGACTCCAGAGGGTTACCGCTCAATTCCTGTAATGGTTGCTAACTAATATTAGCTTACCACAATAAAAAAGCACACTTTTTAAAGTGTGCTTTTTTTATTTCTTATAGGCATAAATAAATGAGGCTAAACTATCCGATTCTGGTTGCTCAAAAAATCGTTTACTGTCTGTTAACTCTAGAAGCCTACCACCTTCTAAATATGCTATCCGGTCGCACAGTTGCGCAACAGCACCCAAGTCGTGGCTTATAAAAAGCATACTCAAACCATCTTCTTCAATCAAGTTCTTGAATAGATCGATAATTTCCTGTTTTAAAACAACATCTAAAGACGATAAACATTCATCACAAATCAAAACTGCAGGCTTTGTAGCAAGTGCCCTAGCTATCGCTGCTCGTTGACCTTGTCCGCCCGAAATTTGAGCCGGCAATGCGTCCAACACCTCTCGCTCTAAAGATACTTTTTCAAGCAAGCGATCCAAGTCCTCTATCAGATCAGCTGCATTACAGCCTCCTTGAACAAGTGCTTCCTCCAATTGTATACGAATGGTAAGTTCCGGGTTTAAGCTAGCTATAGGATTTTGAAAAATCAATTTGATATCTCTATGAATATCCCCTGATGATATTTCTGATCCAGCTATTCTTAGCTGATCTGCCTGAAAAGAAACTAAGCCTGAAATTGCTTTTGCAATTGTTGACTTACCTGAACCTGAACGACCTACTATGCCTAGAACCTCACCTCGATACAAATCAAAATCTACTGATTGCACTGCAGGTTTTGATTGAGTTCTATTGAAAAAGCTTGTCTTATCATATTGAACCCTTAGGTTTTTAACTTCTAGCAAGCCACCTTGAGTAGCTAAATCCCTTGGACTAGTACTCAATTGATTTAACACCATGGATCTTTGGAGTAACAAATCAACATATTCAATCCCCGATTCAGCTAATTGTTTAGTCGGGCAGTCATAAACTATCTTACCTGATTTCAACAAAACACATCTATCTACATACTTTTTTAACAACTCCACATTGTGAGAAATAAGCAATAAGGTTTTATTTGCGCGTCTCATCTGATCGGTTAAAAGATCGAGTACATCTTTTTTCAATGGAGCATCCAATGCACTGGTAGGCTCGTCTGCAATAATAATATCTGCTGAAGAAATTAAACTCATACCAATCATAATTCGTTGAAGCTGACCACCAGACACCTGAAACGGATATCTATCCATCATTTCTTTTGGATTTTCTATCTTAAGCGTATCGAATAAATCAATTAGGTCATCCGCAGAATATTGCAAACCGTGCCTTTTCATAAAGTCTCTAAAAATATTTTTGATCTTTTTAGAAGGACTAAGAGACAGCAAACTATCTTGGTATAAATAAAACACTGCACTTCCTCTAAGACGATCCAACTGGGATTCAAGTCCCGTAGAATCCTGCGCCACTACCCTACCGTTCCAAACAACTGATCCATACTTTTCCTTCAGTCCTTGATGTGTATTTAATGCAATAAGTGATTTTGCAAACAGGGACTTTCCTGATCCAGAAACACCAATTATAGCTACATGCTCCCCTCTTTTGAACGCAATATTTAGTGGCCCTAATAATTTATTGTCCTTATGAGAAACACTTAATTGCTGAAGACTTAACAAAATTTCATCCTTATTTTGTATCAAATTATCCATCAAAACAATTTTACAATAGGATTCCTATTTTATGAATGTGAATTATTTACCTTG
>JAQXAY010000224.1 GCA_029252685.1 Saprospiraceae bacterium
AATACCTTTGAAACTTCCCTCTTTTCGATTTATAATTTCAATGACATGATGAAGCATATGCTTACCCTTGCGATCCTGACAATATTGAATATTGCAGTATTCGCGAATAAAGGAATAATCCGAGGAACAGTAATTGAGGATGCTACAGGTTTGACTGTAATCGGAGCAAATGTAATGGTTAATGAACTCGGTACGGGTTCTGTAACTGATCTTGATGGAGTTTTTTCTATTAGTCTAGATCCTGGAGTTTATTCCCTTACAATATCATACGTGGGTATGAAGAATATTGTTATTGAGGGGATTGATGTGAAATCTGAAGGAGTGGAGACACTTGGTGAAATAAGGATGTATGATTCCTCCCTTCAATTGCAGGAGGTCGTTATTTCTGCAAAAGCTGTGCGGACAACAGAAACGGCATTGGTTACTTTAAAAAAGAAATCTCCTGCAATGCTTGACGGTATTTCGTCATCACTAATGAAATTAACCGGAGATGCTTCTGCAGTTGAGGCCGCAAAACGTGTAACTGGTGTTTCTATAGAAGGTGGTAAGTACGTTTATATAAGAGGCCTAGGTGATCGATATTCTAAGACAACCTTAAATGGAGTAGATATTCCAGGCTTGGACCCTGATAGAAATACAATCCAGATGGATATATTTCCAACTGCTTTGATTGATAATATCATTGTAAGTAAAAACTTTACAGCTGATATGCCAGCAGATTTTACCGGGGGACTTTTGAATGTTGAAACAAAAGATTTTCCAGAGGACAAGATTCTCACTGCATCTCTAAGTATAGGATACAACCCCGACATGAACCTGAATTCGGATTTTCTGAGTTATGGAGGAGGGAAGTACGATTTTCTTGGCTTTGATGACGGAACCCGCGAACTTCCTTTCGGTGCTGCTTCTCAAAATATACCTGTTGCGCTCAATCCGCAGTTTAGCAATGATCAAGTAAATAGTTTTGTATCAGGGTTTAATCCAGAACTTCAAGCTCAAAATACGACTAGTCTACTTGATTATAGTGCAAGTTTTTCTTTTGGAAATCAAATCAAACTTGGGCAGTCAAAGGATAGTGATGCTGACAAGGGAACATTAGGCTATTTAGTATCTTTGTCATACAAGAATGATTATAATTTATACAATGATTACTTGAATGGTGAGTATCAGCGTTTTCCTGAATCCGATGCCTACGATTTGAGATATGCAAATGTGCAAGAGGGTCAACTTGCTGAGCAGAATACTATCATTGGTGCGCTTGCAGTCCTTGCATACAAGAAAAAATATTCAAAAATTCGACTTACCGCAATGAGACTTCAGAATGGAGAATCTAGAGCAGGTCAGTTTATGATCGATAATAGTGGAGATGCTGTTGGTCAGTCAGGGTACCTAGGACAGAGAGATAACCTGGAGTACAACCAACGATCATTGTCCAACTTATTACTGAATGGTACACATACATTCAAAAACAATGGTTGGAAGTTGGATTGGAGAGTTTCTCCAACATTTTCAACATCCGATGACCCAGATATTAGAGTTGCTGGACTTTCATTTGGTGGCCCAACAGGTTATCAAATTAATTCTGGGGAGGTAGGAACGCCGAGCAGAATATGGAGAAGTCTTAGTGAACTAAATGTTGTTGGTAAATTTGACATCTCTAGAAAATATACATTCAAAGGAGCGGATGCCAACCTTAAATTTGGAGGAAGTTATACCTTCAAAGAAAGAGACTATGAGATATTATCTTACAATATGGCATTTGTAGGTGGCCAACAACAGTTTGCAGAGTACGACTTAAATCAACTTATGGTTGATGATAATATTTACCCATATGGTCTAAGAGTTTATTATCAATCTGGAAATGTTTACCCGAATCCAAATGCATATAATTCTTCGGCAACAAATACTGCTTTTTATGTTTCAAATGAGGCAAGTTTGTTCTCTAATCTAAAGGTAGTTTTAGGGCTTAGGGGCGAGAAATTTGTTCAATATCACACAGGAAGAGATGCCATATATGCGAATGGTGGAGACGGAAATAATTTGTCTAATGAAAAAGTTTTAGACGCTTTAGATCTCTTTCCTTCTGCCAACATGATTTATTCTTTACCAAATGATATGAATCTGCGTTTCGCATATTCCAAGACTATAGCGAGACCTTCATTTAAAGAGTTGTCTTTTGCTCAGATCATTGATCCTCTATCAAATAGGATCTTTAATGGAGGTTTGTTTACCTATGAGGGCGATTGGGATGGTAATTTAGTAGAGACAAGGATCAACAACTTCGATTTCCGTTGGGAGAAATTTATGGATCGAGGCCAATTACTTTCTGTCAGTGCCTTTTACAAGCAATTTGAGAATCCTATTGAATTGGTTAGAATTCCAGAAGCACAGACAAGTGCAGAGTTTCAACCTCGAAATGTAGGGAATGGTGAGATATTAGGTTTGGAGTTTGAAGTAAGAAAGAATCTTGGATTTATAGCGGATGGCTTAAAGAACTTGAATCTCAATACCAATTTGACCTTTGTTCAATCCTCTATCGAGATGACTGAAACAGAGTTTACCGCAAGAGCTAACTTTCAGAAGGACGGAGAAGGCCTATTAAATGAACGTCAGATGGCTGGGCAGTCGCCAGTTGTAATCAATATTGGTTTAGTTTATACGAATAGAGATAATGGTTTAGATGCAGGTATATTCTACAATGTCAAAGGAAGAACCTTAGAGGTTGTGAGCTCTGGCTTGTATCCAGATGTATACTTAAACTCATTCAACAGTCTTAATTTTAGTATCAACAAACGCTTGGGTGAGGATCAAAAAACATCGATAGATTTCAAGGTATCTAATATTCTGAATGATACTATGGAACGTGTCTTTTCCTCTTACAATGCAACGGATCAATACTTTTCTAGATACAGTCCTGGGATTTCTTTTAGCCTTGGCTTAAGTCATAAGTTCTAATAAGGAATTGTATTCTAATTCAAGAAAAAAGGTCAGTGCTCTTATAGCACTGACCTTTTTTTTATTGAATATCAGCCTCTGAAATATTATTTTAAGGTTTAAAAGCATACTTTAAATGTATTATTAGAGGCCCTTACAAATTGAATTAACATGCTAAAAAAGTGCTTATTCTTTGGTTTGATTTGTTGTTCTTTTTATGCTTGTGAGAAGCATACAAGTCTTTTGGAGGCTGGCCCTGCGCTGTATCTTTTAGATAATGTACTTGATTATAATATTTCACCAGAATCAAAATTCGATAAGAGCGGCTTGATGTTTTCGGATCAAGGCGCTTGGTTCGCTTATGGCATGTCTGATACTGTTAATCAATTGGGTTTCTCTGGTCCTTTTTTGTTGACTCAAGAAAATGGAGTGTGGCTATCTGATGCCCTCTTAACACTTGAGATTACGGGGCAACAATGGAAGCAGCATACTTCTCATGGGTATGCTAGTCATCTAGAACAGGTTTTTACATCTGATCAGTTATCAGTATCTCAGCAATTGGTATATGCATCTCCCCATAAAGCATTGGTAAAGACGGTGGTGAAAAACACATCTGACCATGCATTGATCCTCGATTATTTTTGGAAAGTGAATGAGATTTGGGCAGAGGAGATAGAGCTGACAAAAACAGAGAATAAACTCATTATTCAATCTGCCTTGTCGAATGCTACTGGATATACTTTGTATGATGACAAAAGAGAACAGGTACGATTATTACCCGGTGCTTCCATTGTGTTGGAGTATAGTCAGCTTTTTATCTTCCCGGAGTATCAAAGTTTGGGGGATAACTTTCTTCTGGGACGCTCGGACTTTGATGCGGTACTAGATGCTCGAAAAAAAGGAAAGGTAGAACAATACGAAGACTTATTTAGTGGTCTCAAGCCACAGTTCAAAGATAGTATCTATCAGCAGCTTTTATGCAAAGCTCTGCTGACCCTTCAAAACAATTGGAGAGTACCAGCAGGCAGCATCAAACATGCAGGATTGTTTCCTTCCTATCACTATAAATGGTTCAATGGGTTTTGGTCCTGGGATAGTTGGAAGCATGCAGTAGGGCTTAGCTATTATGACCTTGAATTAGCCAAAGAGCAGGTCCGACTGATGTTTGCCTTTCAGGAAAAAAATGGTTTTGTCCCCGATGTGGTCTTTAGAGATACTACTATAGAAAAACACAACTATAGAGATACTAAGCCTCCTTTAGCAAGCTGGGCAGTACATAAGATTTTTGAGCAGTCTGCCGATCTTGATTTTGTAAAAGAGATGTATCCAAAGCTCAAGAAATATCACAATTGGTGGTACAGGGATAGAGACCATGATCAGGATGGAATCTGTGAATATGGATCTACGGATGGAAGCCTGATCGCTGCCAAGTGGGAGAGTGGTATGGATAACGCTGTGCGCTTCGATGAAGCTGTAATCTTGCAGAATGGACCGACTGCCTTTTCCCTTAATCAGGAATCTGTAGATTTGAACGCCTATTTGTATCTGGAAAAGATACTTCTTAGTGAATTAGCAGCAAGCCTAGGTTTAGAAATTGATGAAGAGGACTTTTCAAATCAAGCATCCATACTTAAAGAACAAATCAATACTCAGTTCTATGATGCCATCGATGGTTGGTACTATGATACGGATATCAGTGGTACTTCTATGATTAAGGTGAAAGCAAGTGAAGGCTGGATTCCACTTTGGGCTAAGGTGGCCAATCAGGATCAAGCAAATGCAGTGAGGACCACTATGCTGGATACCAATCATTTTTTGACCAAGGTGCCTTTGCAAACACTAAACGTGTCTCATCCCAAGTTCGACCCCCAAAAGGGATACTGGAGAGGGCCCAATTGGCTGGATCAGGCCTATTTTGGTATTCAGGGTTTGCGAAATTATGGATTTGAAAGAGAGGCAGATCAATTAACATTGACTATTTTAGAAGGTGCAGAAGGATTATTGGATAAGGGAACTTCTATTCGGGAGAACTATCATCCGGTAACGGGGGAAGGATTAAATGCCCACAACTTTAGTTGGAGTGCGGCACATATTATTATGCTATTAGTAAAAGAATAAATGAACTATACGGATATTCAAATATCGAGCGAAGAAGCTACTCATATACTGGAAGAAATCTATGGTATAAAGGCTCGGGTAAAAGAATTACCCGGAGAGATTGATTTCAACTTTTATTGCGATACAGCAGAGGGAGAAAAACTGGTCTTAAAGGTTTCCCGACCTGAAGAGCAGGAGCAGTTTCTGGATTTTCAAAAGTGTATTACCGAACACCTCGCAGATAATGCTGCATTAAATACTTCCCGTATTGTGAGAAGTCTGGATGGTAGTTTATTACCTATCTACATGGACAGGCAAGGTGTGCAGCGTAAAGTTCGGGTCTTAAGCTGGATATCCGGACGATTATGGTCTGCTGTTAATCCGCACAACAATAGCTTACGCGAAAGCCTGGGACAGCAAGCAGGGAAATTGACCACTACCTTGATTGGTTTTGAACATGCATACGCAAGTCGTAAGCTAGATTGGGATATTGCGCAAGGACTTTGGGTAAAGGACTTTCTACATTTATTCAGTGATGATGAAAAGAAAATTCTTCAAGTATTCATTCAGCAATTTGAAGCTGGAGTAGAATCTTATAGTACCCTCAGAAAATCAATTGTACATAATGATGTAAACGATAACAATATAATCGTAACAGAGGATTTACTTGATCCCGAAGTACGAGCACTCATTGATTATGGAGATGCTGTTCTTACACAGTCCATCAATGATTTAGCAATCACCTGTGCCTATGCAGCTATGGGGCATGAAGATCCTTTGGATGCTATTCTTCCTATAGTTAGGGGCTATAATCAGTTTTTTCAGCTGGAGGAAAAAGAGCTTGAACATCTGTACACTTGTATAGCTATGCGATTAGTGATTTCAGTTTGTAAATCTGCCATCAATAAAGAAAAGGAACCTGAAAATACCTATCTGCTAATCAGTGAAAAACCGGCCTGGACCTTGCTTAAGAAATGGGTAAATATTAGTGCAGACTTTGCACATTTTGCCCTTCGGTTAGCTTGCGGATACACCGCACATCCTGATGAGAAGTCCTTTGAAAATTGGTCAATCAATCAGAAGCCTGATTTGGCAGACCTTTTCCCAACGATTGGCAGAAGTAAGATTCAATTGCTAGACCTGAGTGTATCGAGTACCTGGGTTGGACATCGTAATGACTTCAATGATTTGGATTTGTTTCAATTCAAGTTGGATCAGTTGCAGAAGGAACATCCTGATCGAATTATTGCAGGAGGTTATATGGAACCAAGAGCTTTATATACAGCGACTTCCTATGACAAGATTGGTAATCATGGTAGACAGAGTCGTGCGGTACACCTTGGTGTTGACTTCTGGCTACCCGCTGGAACACCTGTGCATGCTTTATATGAGGGTGAAGTAGTTGTTGCTGCAAATGATACTGGGGATAAGAATTATGGCGGACTAGTTATTCTAAAGCACGAAGAAGATGATTGTTTGTTTTATTCATTGTATGGTCATAATGAATTGGATAGTGTGTTAAGGCATAAGCCCGGTGATCTTATTAAACGAGGCGAGGAAATATGCCGACTTGGAGATCGGAAGGATAACGGAAACTGGGCACCGCATTTACACTTCCAAATCATGCTGGATCTGTTGGATTTTAAAGATGATTTTCCAGGGGTTGCTTTCCCGAATGAAAAGGAAATATGGAGAAGTTTTTGTCCGGACCCGAATTTGCTCTTTAAGCAACCCAATTTGACTGAACCTGTCTTCGAGTCTAATTCTGATATACTAGACTTCCGAAAGAAACACTTGGGGAAAGGGATGAGCTTGCAATATGATGTTCCAATAAAAATGGTTCGTGGAGACGGCGTATGGCTAATTGATCAAGCTGGTAAAAAGTATATGGATACGGTAAACAATGTTGCTCATGTGGGGCATGAGCATCCTCGTGTCGTTCAGGTAGGTCAGAAACAAATGTCAGTTTTAAATACGAATACGCGTTATCTACATGAAAATATAAATAAGTTAACAGAGGCATTGATTGAAACCTTGCCGCCTGAGTTAAATGTCCTGCACTTTGTGAATTCAGGCAGTGAGGCTAATGAACTTGCCGTTCGAATGATTCGAACCGTAACTGGCCAAAAAGATATAATTGCCTCTCAAGTTGGTTATCATGGAAACACAAATATATGTGTTGACATCTCATCGTATAAGTTTGATGGCAAGGGCGGTCATGGAGCTCCAGAGCATACTCATATTTTTCCGCTACCGGATACATTTAGGGGGAAATACACAGGAAAAAATGCCTCAGAGCAATATGTAGCGGAGGTCCAATTCTGTATCGATCAAATTCACAAGAAAGGAAGAGCTGTTGGTGGATTTATAATAGAATCCATAATTAGCTGCGGAGGACAAATTGATCTACCAAAGGGTTTCTTAAGCCAGGCTTACGAAAAGGTAAGAGCTGCTGGGGGACTTTGTGTTTCTGATGAGGTGCAGGTCGGTTGTGGACGTGTGGGCAGTCATTTTTGGGGCTTTCAGATACATGGGGTGGTTCCAGATATTGTAACTATAGGCAAACCACTTGGTAACGGACATCCTATTGCTGCAGTGGCTTGTACTCAAGAGGTCGCTGATAAGTTTGCTAATGGAATGGAATTTTTCAACACCTTTGGTGGCAACCCAGTTTCTTGTGCTATCGCTCACGAGGTGGTTCAGACTTTAAAAAGAGAAGGGCTACAAGAACATGCTCTTGAAGTCGGAAGCTACCTCAAGGAAAAATTAGTGGTGCTTTCTGCAAAATATCCAATCATAGGTGATGTGAGAGGTCAGGGCTTATTCTTAGGCATAGAGCTCGTCGATCTTGAAAAGACTCCATTGGCTGCAGAGACTCGATATTTAGCGAATAGAATGAAGGAGCACGGTATACTAATGAGTACTGATGGTCCAGATCATAATGTTCTAAAGATTAAACCGCCTATGGTTTTTTCTAAAGCCAATGCGGATGATGTGCTTAGATATCTCGATAAAATATTGGGAGAAGATTTCATGAACAGGTTTTAGCAGATTAGTCTGAGCGATATATTCGATCTTTACTCTATTTGGCTTGCATTTTGAATGCTAGAAAATTCTTTCTTTCTCTTCACATTGTTCTTGAAATTTGTTAGTTTATAGTAGCGCTAAATTTAATAAATGAAAGGGGTATGAGACGACGAACAGCAATAAAGAAACTGGGTCTAGGTTTGGCAGGAATACCGCTCCTTGCCAGCCTGAAGAATGTTGACTTTTTTGATTGGAAGGAGTCTTTTTCTTTGGATAAGACCAAAGACGAAAAATTCTGGAAGCGATTTAAAAAATCATTCTATCCCGTATCAAAGGAGTTTACAAATTTAGAGAATGGGTATTTTGGTTTGCATCCTAGCCCAGTGCATAAAGCTTATTTGAATAATATAGAGAAGGTGAATTCTGTAGGATCGTATTATATGCGGAATGATTTCTTTCCAGAATTAGCTACTATAGTAGAGTCATTAGAAGCTTTTGCTGGTACTGAACCTGGGGAATTGTTGATCACTCGGAATGCAACAGAAGCTTTGAACATCATTATACAGGGATTACGATTGAAAAAAGGGGATGAGGTGCTGCTAAGTCGCCACGATTATGGCAGTATGATTGAGATCTTTGAGATGCTTGAACAAGAGGAAGGCATTGTTTTAAAGATCGTAGATGTACCTTTTGATCCAAAAAGTGATCAGGAATTGGTCGATGCCTATTTGTCTAAAACCAGCTCAAGAACCCGATGTGCTTTATTAACGCATTTGATGCATCTGACAGGTCAGATATTGCCAGTTGCAAAGATTGCTTCAGCTCTAAGAGAAAAGAATATAGATGTTGTTGTAGATGCAGCACACAGTTTTGCGCACGTAGATTTTAAATTACCAGATCTTGGTGTTGAGTTTGTAGGCGCCAATTTGCATAAATGGTTTAGTAATCCTCTTGGAGTAGGTCTACTCTATGTAAAGAAAGAACGGATCAAAGATCTTCGAGCCTTGTTTGCAGATTCCAGATTACCAAAGGATGATATCAGAAGATTGGGACATTTTGGCACCCCAGCTACTCCTGTGGTCATGACTATTCCGGCAGCTCTTAAGTATAATCAAGATATTACCATTCCTGTAAAAGAAGCCAGACTAAGGTACTTAAACAATTACTGGACTAATCAAGCTCGAATGATTCCAGGTGTTCAAATGAATACACCCTCAGATCCTCAGCGGAGCTGTGCGATTGCCAGTTTTGGAATGGAAGGATATACCTCCTCTGAGGTAGTCAAGCATTTATATGATCACTTTGGCGTGTTTACCGTTGCAGCAAGCTTAGACGGTCGTGAAGTAGTCCGTGTAACACCAAATTTGTACAATTCTACGGACGATTTGGACTTGTTATTAGAGGGGATTCAAAGTTTGAGTAAATAGTCAAATTAGTAGGACCCTTTAAGTTTTTTCTAAGAGAGCTATTTATACAATTCGAGAGAAGTGTCTAATTGTGATTTTCAATGGCTCCATTTCAATAGCGTATAGGTTTTGTTCCGAGGTACTTTTTTTTATTTTTGGGCATGGCAAAAAAGATCTATAACATCGCCTTGATGGCACATGCTGATGCGGGTAAGACCACCATAACAGAAAATTTTCTATTCAAAGGAGGTCTTAGCAAAAAACTTGGATCTGTTGATGAGGGAACGACTCATTCAGATTTCTTACAGGTTGAAAGGGATAGAGGAATATCTGTGCGGGCTTCTTTTAATAGCTTTGATTGGAAAGGAGCCTGTATTAATTTAATTGATACTCCTGGGCATATTGATTTTACGTCTGAGCTAGAACGCATATTGCCAGTAATAGATGCCGCTATTCTTGTTATCTCTGCCGTAGAAGGTATTCAAGCCCAAACGGAAGCGATATGGTCAGCATTAAAAGAACGGAAAGTCCCTGTTCTTTTTTTTATCAATAAGATCGACCGAATAGGTGCAGATGTTGAGGCTGTGATAGCAGACCTAAAAAAGGAATGCTCTAGCGATGTCATCCTTATGCAGGATTGTAAAGATGAGGGTTTAGCTTCCGTGGAAGTATCCTGGAAGTTAGAACTTGATGAAGATGATGTGGAACTAGTCGCTGGCTCTGAGGAGAAATTACTTGAAACTTATCTCGACCAAGGTTTTTTATCGAAGAATCATCTAGACAAGGGGATTAAGAATGGTTTGCAGCGTAGGCTCTTGTTTCCTGTTCTTTTTGGGGCTTCAAAATTGGATCTTGGAGTAGATAGTCTTTTAGACTTTATTGAGGATTATTTTCCAGAGGCTTCTTACCAACCGGATGAAGCAGCCTCAGCCTATGTCTATGCAATTGGAACAGATAAGTCCTTAGGTAGAGTCGCTTATGTGAAATTATTTGTAGGTAGACTACACGCAAGAGATGTGTTATATAATAACAGGCTGGAGTCAGATGAAAAAATTGCCTTGATTAAGAAAGGATACGGTTTAAAGTTTGAAACAGTAAGCCAGATTGAGTCCGGAGACATAGCAATGCTTACAGGCCTCAAGCAAGTAAGAGTAGGGGATATCCTTGGAGCTCATTCCTCTCTTATTCCTGAGCCTGTTCGTATGCATAGTCCCTTGTTAACTGTTCAGGCTATTCCAGCTGAAGAAAAGGATTATGCAACACTTGCCAATGCATTGTTACAGCTTTCAGATGAAGATCCAAGTTTGGATTTTGAATGGGATAAGGAGGAAAGAACCCTGCAGTTGAAAATATATGGTGAGATTCAGACGCAGATTCTAGCTTCTATGCTAGAAAACAGATTTGGTATAGAGGCAAGCTTTACGGATCCAGCTGTAGTTTACAAAGAAACGATAACAAGTAGTGTAGAAGCTTATGAACGATACTGGATGCCAAAGCCATGTTGGGCAATTGTTCGGTTTAAAATGGAGCCGGGTGCTTTAGGTTCAGGAATACAGTATGAGTCTAAGATTTCGGTTGACGCTGTTC
>JAQXAY010000226.1 GCA_029252685.1 Saprospiraceae bacterium
CTAGATTCACTGCAAGATCCCTTGGATGAGTCAAGTTATGCCCTGTTTAATCAAAAGGAATATGCTCCAGAGCTTATCCATAGAAAAGCGGAGCAATTTATTATTGATAACAGGGATGATCCCTTTTTCTTATACTACGCATCTCCATTACCCCACTTACCATTACAAGCACCGAAGGCATTTGTCGATCAGTATAGGGCTGTTTTTGGTAATGAAGAACCTTATGTTGGGGATCAGAGTTATTTTCCGAGCCGATACCCTCGGGCGACCTACGCGGCAATGATTTCTTACCTCGATTATCAGTTAGGAGCACTGATAAGCTTATTAAAAAAACAGGGCGTCTATGAGAACACAGTGATAATCGTATCAAGTGATAATGGACCTACTTATTTGGGTGGGGTAGACTTTGACTATTTCGAGAGTTCAAAACCATTTGCTAATGGATACGGTCGAACAAAGGGGTTTGTGTATGAAGGGGGTATCCGTGTGCCTATGATTGTAAGTTGGCCTCATAAGGTAGAAGCTGGAAGCCAAAGTGAGCACCTATCAGCTTTTTATGATATGATGCCTACTATTTGTGAATTAGCTGGTGTAGAAGCTCCAGAAGGTATTGATGGGATAAGTTTCAAAAACACCTTGTTAGGAGAAGAACAATTACAGCATAACTTTCTCTATTGGGAATTTCCAAGTTACAAAGGACAGCAAGCCGTTCGGATGGGGAATTGGAAAGGAATTCGAAAGAATATCTTTGAAGGTAATCTAGAAATTGAATTATATGACCTAAGAAAGGATACCCTGGAGTCTAATAATGTTGCAGCTGATTATCCTAATATCGTGCGGCAGATAGAACAGATAATGAAAGAAGAACATGAGCCATCCCTTAATGAGCGTTTTAAGATCAAGCAAATTGGAGATAAGTAATTTCTTTTCAATTTTTTAAAACTAGACTAAGTAAAAGTTTGTTTAAATAGTAAATTTTTACTTATGTTATTTTTTTAATTATGCATTTAATTCTTTTTAAAAAAATCCCTTTAACACTTTGGAATTTAAGATATACTACATTAGAATTTCCCTTCTGATTATTTTCCTTTTTAGTTGCTTTAATTTTCATGCTCAGACGCCCCGATTCAAGAATTATAACAGTAAAGATGGGCTTCAGGCATCTATCGTACTAACGATGGAGGAGGATACTAAAGGCTTCATATATGCTGGCTTAAAGACAGGTATGTGTAGGTTTGATGGATATGAATTTGTAAATTATGTAAGTGATCCTAATGATCCCTACAGTATTTATGACGGTCGGATCATGAAAATATTACGTGCAAGATCAGGTACGATGCTTGTAGGTTCTGAGGCTGGTTTTCAGTTTTTTGACCCTATCAAAGAACAATTTTATCCATCTTTCTTGGACACGTTAAATCCATTAAATGTAATCAATGATGTGGTTTCAATTCTTGAAGACAAATCTGGATTAATATGGGTTGGTACATGGGATGGTTTGTTCTGTATAGAGTCTTCAAGATCACTTATGACACAGCAGTCTTTTGAAGATGCTGCACTAAAAGGTGATATAAAAGTCGTGCATCATCCACTGCGAGAATTTTTCAGTATCCAAAACAGAACCCCTATAATCTGGGATATAAAGGAAGATCCAAGAGGAAATCGTATTTGTATGGCTACAAATCAGGGACTCCTTTATTATGATCTAGATACTAAAGACTTTGTTGTTCCAGATATTTTTGATGATAATCCTGTAGGATATAAGCAATATGAAACCTTGCATGCATTGAATTTTGATTCAAATTATAATCTATGGTTAGGTACAGAAAATACCTGTATGGTTTATGACTTAGAGGGGTCGAAATTTTATGACCTTCCTGCTTTTGATACATTGAGTTCCATCGTTATGCAGATTACGGTTGATGCAGATTCGAATATTTGGGTCGGATTAGATGGGGAAGGTGTATTTAAGTTTGACCAAGATTTTAATTTTGTATTGAAATGTGAAAATCAAATCTCTAACCCATATTCCTTGCAGGAAAACAATGTACATGTTGTTCAGTTTAGTTCGAAAGGTAATTTAATGATATCCAATCATTTGGGGTTTGGCTTCCATGATCCTAAACAAAAAGCATTTAATCATTACTTCCCCACTGGCAAAAAAGGAAGTATTCCACTTGGTCGAGTAGAGGTCATAGCTAGGGGGGCAAAAGATAGGATTTGGGTTGGAGTTGATGATGCAGGTGTGGGTTGTCTTAATACTGTTTCTAATAAGTTTGATTTTCTTGTTCAGGATAGATACAAGACTAAGACATTAAATAATATAGATATTACCTCAGTAGTTGAGGATGGAAAAGGCCGAATTTGGATTGGAACATGGGGCGGAGGATTGAATAGGATAGATTCGCCTTTAAAAACTCCTTTACAACTAAATGATGTAGAGCAGCTTTCTCATCTAGATCCTGATAATCCATTGAATACGAATGAGATATTTTCCTTACTAAGGGATAGCCAAGATGATGTTTGGATCTCAAATACCAAGTCGGGTCTCATTCATTATTTTGTAGAGGCAGATACTTTTATTACTTATTCCCATAAAGAGCAAGATTCATTAAGTATTCAAAGTAATTGGGTGTATTCAGTTTATGAGGACAGGGATGCTCGTTTTTGGATTGCTACAAATGCGGGTGTGTCATCTATGAAAATGGATGGTAGTGATTTTAAGAGGATAGATTTGCCAGTTTTGCAAAAAATCAATAGCACTAAGAATATAAGAACGGATTCCGATGGGATTGTCTGGGCGGCCACCGAAGAAGGTTTGATGTTGTATAATCCCGAAACTGGATTGAATAAGATTTGGAACGAGAACGATGGCTTAATCTCAAAAGCTTTAGAATCTATAGAGATTGATAGCTATGGACTAATCTGGCTGGGGTCTTCTAGGGGCATATCTCGATTCAATCCATTGACTGAAAGATTTGTTAATTATGGTCAAGAAGATGGAGTCTGGGGTGGGGGAATCTCTAGGGCATCACTCAATGCAGGAGCTGATGGTATTTATTTTGGTTCTCCAAATGGAGTATTTCATTTTTACCCAGATAGTATTCAGGAAAAAGACAATACTCAAAGGGTAGTTATTACTGATTTCTTGATATCAAATGAGTCTGTATCAGTCAGTGCTCCTGATTTAGAGGAAACACCTCTTTTGGAATCTATTAGTTTCGCTGAAACAATTATTCTTTCGCATGACCAAAACGCAATTTCTTTCAAATTCTCTGCTCTAGATTTTTTAAACCCCGAAAAGATAAATTATAGATATAGATTAGTTGGTTGGAGTGATAAATGGATAGATAGCCCTCCGAATAGAAGATTTGCAAATTTTACAAATCTAAGTCCCGGTGATTACATCTTTGAAGTAAAATCGACTAGCTCAGATCAAGTGTGGTCTAATAATGCCACAAAACTAAGTATCCGTATTGAATGCCCTTGGTGGGAAAGTTGGTGGGCAGTTTTGACTTATATAGTTGCTGTTTTTATGGCATTGTATTTTATTTATTCAAGTTTAAGTAGGCGCTTGGTGTTAAAGGAGCAACTTAAGAATAGAGAGGCCGAAGCGATTTATTTAAAAGAACTGGATATCTTTAAATCAAAGTTATATACCAATTTAACACACGAGTTTAGAACACCCCTGACAGTTATCTTAGGCATGATTCAAAGGATAAAGGTCGATGCTAAAACAAATTTAGATACTGGTGTTAAAATGATTGAAAGGAATGGTAAAATCTTACTTCGGTTGATCAACCAATTACTTGATTTATCTAAACTAGAGAACAATTTTCTTAAGTTAAGGATGCAACAGTTAGACTTAGTCCCGCATCTTAATTTTCTTACATCTAACTTTGTTGATTTTGCAAAAGAGAAAGGTTTAGCCTTAAGTTTCGAAAGCACTGAATCAGAACTTTGGCTTGATTATGATGCCGATCAGATCAAGCAGGTAGTGACTAATTTAATAGCAAATGCAATTAAATTTTCGCCGAATGAAGGAAGAATAGAGATTCGCTTGACTCGCCAGAATAAGACTGCTCAAGTTGAAGTAAGGGACACTGGAATTGGAATTAAAAAAGAAGATCAAGAAGTTATTTTCAAGCGCTTTTATCAGGTTGATCAAGGGAATGAAAGAATCGGGCAAGGCACAGGTATTGGATTAGCACATACAAAAGAATTGATTGATTTGATGGAAGGGACGATTTTTGTAGAAAGTGCATTAGGACAAGGGGCACGATTTATTATCCAATTACCTATCAAACAAAAAGAAACGAAAAGTAGTCTAAACTTCTCAGATAAGGAACATATTCCTGTACCTGATTACAACATGCCTTACAATAATGGAGGGAATATGGATTCAAAGCCATCTTTGCTGATTGTTGAGGATAATCCAGATATTTCTAATTATTTAAAAACTTCGCTACAGGAAGATTACAAGCTTTCCTTTGCTCCTGACGGTGAGGCAGGGATAAAGCTTGCTTTAGAAGAAATTCCAGACCTCATTCTTTCAGATGTTATGATGCCAAAAAAAGATGGATTTGAGTTATGTGTTTTCTTGAAAAATGATCTGAGAACTAGTCATATTCCACTAATACTTCTTACTGCGAAATCAGATTATGAGTCAAAAATTCGAGGTCTAAAGAGAGGGGCTGACGTATACATGGGAAAACCCTTTGACGAGAATGAGCTGAAGGTTCAGTTAAAGCGACTTTATGAGCAGCAAGAAAAGTTGAAATTCTATTTTAAGGAGAAATATCCGGAGTTACAAGCTGGTTTGTTAGCAGAAGAGATCAAAGAATCAGTGGAAATTGAAGATGAGTTTATTCAAAAGGTTCGGGCAATAGTTGATTTGAATTATGGGAGCGATAGCTTCAATCTCAATGAACTGTGTGCGCAATTGCATATGAGTAGATCTCAATTATTTAGGAAGATGAAGGCTCTGATTCAGATTTCACCATCGCAGTTTATTCGAAATTATAGGTTAGAAAAGGCTAAAATATTATTGGAATCAGGCACTCTGATTGTTTCTGAGGTTGCCTTTGATGTCGGGTTCAAAGATGCTGCTCATTTTTCTAGACTTTTCAGCGAAAGGTTTGGGGTAAGCCCTAGTAAGATTAAACGCTAAGCTAATTAGCTTGTCCTCAAAATTCATGACCTTCTAGTTCAATTAAAGCCCTTAGATAAGCTTACAATCAATAGATGTAATTTTGATTATTTGGATGTTAAAATGCTGATCTATGGCTCT
>JAQXAY010000237.1 GCA_029252685.1 Saprospiraceae bacterium
ACTAGTGATCAATTCACCAGCAGAATTATACAATTGAGCTTCCTGCTCATTAATGTGCTCAAGTTGTTCTATCACAAAAAATGAATCCACAGGGTTCGGATAGATACGAGCTTTTGAAAACCAGCCATCCTGCACAGAGTTCGGCATGCAGGATGTGCCATAATCATAGGTATTTATAGCATCAAAAACTGCCTTTTCTATCGAGTAAAAAGCTGAGAAATTATTCGTTGAATAGTCGCTTCCATTTCCATTTATCAAAAGCACTAAACCGAGGTTTTTTTCTGTATCCACATAAGCATCGCTGACCAGACCGTAGGCCTCTCCAGGATGTCCTAACATTGGACTTCCAGACTGAAGCACAATATCTTGATTTTCAGTATTAGTCGACTTATGTAAACCAAGCCCCCAACTATTAAACAAACCGTAGTAATTGTTACCATTGGTCCCATCATAAAGCCATTCAGTAGTCATCATCTCTTCTACAGTGCTTGACTCTAAAATCTCAATTCCATCAAGGGTACCTCCATTCAGAAATAATTGAAACAACTTAGCCACTTCGGGTCCGGATACCCTTAAACCACCCTGCGGTCCAAATCTAAGCCCATTATCTCCGATTACATAGCTATCCAAATTTGTAAAAACAGGCTGAATCCCTTGATAATTATCTGCCTGCGGAACCCAAAAACCATTTATTTTCCGATAAAGCACAGATACATTATCTATGTTTTCAATATGATTTACATTAAAACTTCCTTTGATACCCAATGGCTGAAAAATATTGTTCTTGCAATAATCATCAAAGCGCTGCCCTGAAACTTTTTCTACCAATGTTCCAAGCACTCCAAAGTTCAGATTACTATAATTGAAATAGCTACCAGGTACTGTGCTGTTGAATATATCCGAAGTATAAAATGTTCCCGAACTGCTTAACAAGGCACTGATTGGAGGAATAGGATTATCACTGTAGGATGCACTCAAGAAGCTACCATAACCAGAACCATCTATTATTGAGGAGGTGTGAGACAATAGCATTCTTGCTGTAATTGCCTTTTGAGGATGTGAAGGATTTACTAAATCAAAATCCAAATAATTCGAGACGTTCTTATCAAGATCTAAAAGACCAGCTTCATACAGTTGCATAACGGCCATTGCAGTTATGGTCTTTGAAATACTTGCAATACGAAATTGAGTCGAATCAGTGACAGATATATCTCGATCGAGATCTGCCATACCAAAAGGCAATACCTCAATCAACTCGTCAGCACAAAACACGAGAACGATACCGCCCATCAAATCATTTGCCTCTTCTATGATTTTTATATCAGCACTTAAAGACTGTGCTTTTAAGTCCCCAAAATTAAATAAATTGGTAAATATCAACAAGAACAAGGAAGCGCAGGTAACAATAAAATATTTCTTAAAAAGCATAATTAAATGATATGATTTCTGTTAAAATAAACACAAATCACCTTTACTTCTTATAAAACCAAAAATATTTTGCAGCTTAAATGATAATAAAACCAAGAATAAATGAGCAAATAATGAGTAATATAATCAAGATTATCAAGTCCTTTTTTTAGTACTCACATCCATAGAACCAATAAAAAAGGAGTTTCCAATTCATGGAAACTCCTTTGAAGTTACAAGCTATAGCTGACTATAAACTTGGTATTAAACACAGTAGGCCTTATTGAAACATCATCTAAATAAGACCAGTTCGAATATTCTTTTTGGATCATAAAGGAAGTCCCAATAGATATCTGTTCAGATAAATCATACGAAACCCCTATATCGATAAAGCCTGAAAAAGAAACATCGGTATTGAAGACCGGTCGAATTGAATAATCTTCAATAAAACCGTCTTGAAGACTTATACCTTCATGTTTTTTCCATACTCCAAGAGCAGTTCCTCCTATTACATTTGTTCTCATCCGTCCAAACGAACGAGAATAACCGATCCCTATAGGAATTTGAATAACTTCAGATCTGTTGAAGTGTGTAACTTGACGCTCTGCATTAACTGTAAATGTTGTATCCCCAAGGATAGACGAAAGCTCAGATGTTACATTGTTGTGTTCGAAACCTATAATGGTATCAGTAAGTACATACGTATATTCTTCAATTAAATCATTCCAGTCTAATCTCCGCTCTAGCCTTTGGTATTGAAATCCAATATTAAGGAGCAAACCTTTCTTCATTTTCCGCGTGTAGTTGAGACCGAAACCCAATGACCACAATTCTTTTTCTACAGCCACGTTTATAGGAGTATTAGAACCCCATCCGGTATTCCAAGTTCCTGGCGACGCAAAAACTGAAATCATATTAGACCGATGTTTATTTTTTTCAATAGGCATCGGTGTATTATACTCTTGTCTTTGCAAATCTGAATCTATCATAACTAAAAGCTTAGAAGGAGCAGAAGGCAAAGATGCAAAGGATCTTGTTACTCTCGAGTCAGCATCTTTAGAAAGTTCTGTCACAACTTGAAGCGGAGCTATCGATTCTCGCCTGTAATCCGTAGTTCCTGCCAAAACTAATTGATAAGGATTGATTACATTCTCAGAAGCATCTGTACTTCCTATTTGTGGAGGAACATTTGAAACTGGTGAAGAAACTATAGTATTTTTCTCTTCATAAGCCTCACTCGTAGGCACAAGTCCTACAAGATTTTGCTGCTCTTCAACATTGCCATTATTAGCTATGTCTGCTTCTTCAGGGTCGCAAGTCAATGGGATCAAAAGTAATAGCCCAAGTGAAAGAAAGAAAAACTTTCTTAACCACTCCCGCCTTTTAATAGACCCTTTTGCAGAATCCATTATCACCATTTTCTCCCTTATTCCAGTTTCCATTTCCGACCAGTCCAAGAAATCAGGCACATTGGTCTTCTCGAGCTCTAAAAGCTCTCGTAATTTATTATCTGAATCCATTAGCCATTGATTCTTTTGTCCTTAAATTTAATTCTTTCCTTAGCCAAGCTTTTGCTCTCGACAACTGAGATCGGGAGGATACTTCGCTGACTCCTGTTATTTGAGAAACCTCACTATGATCGTAACCTTCCACCTCGACAAGAAGAAAAACATTCTTATATCCTTTAGGCATATTTTCGATTGCCCTTAAAAGTAAATCCTTGTCGACATCTGCAAAATCTACAGACTCTGGCTGTGCCATATCGCCTATATAATCGATAGAAACGATTGGCGCATTTCTCTTTTCTTTCCTAAAATATTCGAAACACTGATTTACAACTATCCTTCTCATCCAAAATTTAAAGGTGCCTTTGTCCGAATCGAATTGATTTATATTTATAAAAATCTTAGCGTAGACCTCTTGTATTATATCTTTATGTACATGCTCGACATCAACAAACCTTCTAACTATTGAATAGACATAAGCAATAGTCCGCTCGTAGAGAATTTTGTAGGCACTTTGGTTACCTTTCTTTAAG
>JAQXAY010000253.1 GCA_029252685.1 Saprospiraceae bacterium
CATTGAGTAGCTTACATGTCCGTATGGATGATTACAAGGAACTTAATGACAAGCATCAATTTGCTTTTTTTCGTACATTTGAAGTATATGATAATGACAAACCAGAAGGGAGTCTAAAACTGAATTTCAATAAAATAGAAACAGAAGGGCCCCTAGAGTTTCCATTTCAAATTTCGAAAAAATACAAGAAAGGCCTTTTGTCCAATTAACCTACATCAATCATAATGGCTAAGAATCTTCTTTTACTTTTTTTTTCATTTTTTACAGTCCTTATGTTTGGACAAGATTCCAGAAATAAGTTAGAAAATGAAAGGAGTGAAATCCTGAACCAGATTAATCTGACCTCTAAGCTACTCAATGAGACTAGCAAGGATAAAAAAGCTAGGCTTTCAACTTACAAGACCCTTCTAAGAAAAATTGAATACAGAGAAGAACTTATTGAAAATTACAATAAGGAAATTCGTAGTAATGGCAATCAGATCAATCAAAACAATGTAGAGATTGAGCAGCTCAATAAACGCTTAGCTAAAGCTAAATCGGATTTACTTATTTTGATTAAAAATGGATATAGAAACAAACTTCTAAACAATCCAGTATTCTTCCTGTTTTCTGCAGAGTCATTGAATAGCTTATTCCTCCGATGGACCTACCTCAAAAAAATCCTCAACTTCAAGAAAAAACAAACTGCAATCATATTAGGCACGCAGAAAGAATTAAAGACACAACAAACTAAACTCACCCAAAAAATAAATACAAAGAAAGAATTACTAGCAAAAATAGAAGATGAAAAAGAGAAATATAGAACAGAATCAAAAGAACAGAAACTCTTGATAAGTAACCTTCGAAAGGAAGAAAAAACTATTGAAAAGAACCTGAAAGCTAGTAGAGAAAAGCATGAAATTTTAAATAAAGAAATCGAAAAGCTAATCAGGCTTGAAATGGAAAAAGCACGAAGAGCTGAGCGAGAAAACAAATCTTCTAAAGCTAGTAAATCATCCAAAGCCTCCTCTCGATCATTCTCCAACAGAAAGGGTAAATTACCTTGGCCAGTAAAGGCAGGTGTTATTACTTCAAAATTCGGTATTCAACCACACGCAACAGTTAGTGGTGTGAGTGAAGAAAAAAAAGGAATAGGGATTTCTACGGAAAAAAGTACCCCAGTTTTTGCTATTGCCGACGGAACGGTCAGTGCCTATGTGTTTATACCGGGTAAAAACTATATGGTATTAATTAAACATGGCGAATACTTCTCCGTATATTCGCAGATTGAAAATATTGAAATAAAGGAAAATCAATCGATTAAAGCGGGTACTAAGATCGGAACTGTCGCAAAAGATCCTAGTTCAAACAGCTACGAATTGTTCTTCCAGATTTATAAAAATAAAACTCGCTTGAATCCAGCAATCTGGATCAAGAAAAGACCATAAAGTCAAAAGTATCCTATGAGTAATAGTAGTCAAGGTTGGAATTTAGGAGAAAAGGAAAAAAAAGGATTAAAGCAAAAAATTGAATATGCCGTCCTGGTAGGGGTTTCTGACAAAAAAGCTCCAGAAGAAATAATCAAGGAGCACTTAGACGAACTAGAATTCCTTGCACTTACAGCTGGTGCGAAATCAAAAAAAAGGTTTACACAAAAGCTAGATCATCCAGATAGAAGAACACTGGTAGGTAGCGGAAAAGTCCAAGAAATAAAAGAATACATTGAGCTAAACGAGGACGTGTCAATGGTCATCTTCGATGAAGATCTTTCTGGTAAACAAACTAATATATTAGAAGAAGAATTGAAGATCAAGATTATCGATCGTTCAAGTTTGATCTTAGATATATTTGCAAAAAGAGCGCAAACTGCACAAGCTAAAACACAGGTTGAACTTGCACAGATGCAATATCTTCTTCCAAGGTTAAAAGGTCTTTGGACACACCTTGAAAGACAGCGTGGAGGTATTGGTATGCGTGGACCTGGTGAGAAAGAGATTGAGACAGATAGACGTATAGTCAATGATAAGATTTCTCAGCTAAAAAAGAAGCTTGAAAAAATAGAACAGCAAGATAAGACAAGGAGAAAGCAAAGAGGACAGATGGTTCGGGTTGCCCTTGTTGGCTACACCAACGTTGGAAAGTCTACTCTTATGAATTTGCTCTCAAAATCAGAAGTCTTTGCTGAAAACAAACTATTTGCTACACTGGATACTACAGTGCGCAAAGTGGTTTTTGATCGTATGCCATTCTTACTTTCCGATACAGTAGGGTTTATTAGAAAATTGCCGCACCACTTGGTAGAGAGTTTTAAATCTACACTTGACGAGGTAAGGGAAAGCGACCTTCTTATACATGTTGTAGATGTGGCACATCCAAATTTTGAAGACCACATCAAGACAGTTAATCTAACCTTAAAAAGCCTTGAATCGCTGGACAAACCGACGCTTATTCTTTTTAACAAGATCGACCTTTATAGAGCAGAGTATTTTGATGAATTACTTTCTGATGAGGAAAAAAAGGATATCGAGGTAGGATTGCAGGCAAAATTAAAAGAGCAATTTGCGCATGACAATTTCTTTATATCTGCGATCAACAAAGAAAATATCGAGGAAGTAAAGGCTTATTTGACTGAAAAAATAACCGAATTGTATCAAATACGATTCCCATACCAATCAAAGCAATGGTAAACGAGAACCTATTAAATAAATACGCAAAACTTCTTGTTGATTATTCCTTGTCCTTAGAAAAGGGAGATAAATTATTAATCAAATCCACAACTCTAGCAGAACCTCTTGTAAGAGCGGTTTATAGAGAGGCCCTTATCTGCGGTGCTATAGTAGAAGTAGATCTGGATTTTGAGGATAAAGGAAATCTACTTTTAAAATATGGCCAACAGGATGCCTTGGTTCATAAACCTAGTTTATTCGAAAAGGCTATCAATGAATTTGATGCATACCTGAATATTAGAGCCCCCTTTTCGCTAAAGCTGGGGGATGTAGATAAGGCAAAAAGCACCATCCATCAGAAAGCTATGGAGCCCATTTTCCAAACCTACTTTGATAGAACTGCTGATCGACGACTAAAGCGTTCACTTTGTCAATATCCAACACAAGCTGCAGCAGATGCAGCGGAGATGACCCTTGAAGAATATAGTGCATTTATTTTTTCTGCTTGCAAACTAAATGAGGAAGATCCTAAAAAAGCATGGATTGCACTTAGAAAAAACCAACAGGCTATTGTTGACAAACTCAACAGTTGCACACATATAAGGTATCAAAGTCCCCATATGGATATCTCTTTCCGCACTGAAGGCAGAACTTGGATCAACTCAGATGGACAAACAAATATGCCATCTGGAGAAGTCTTCACTTCGCCTATCGAGGATTCAGCAAATGGATACATCACCTTTACCTACCCTGCCATCTATAGAGGAGTAGAAGTAGAACAAGTAAAACTTGAGGTTAAAGATGGATATATTGAATCTTGGACTGCCGCAAAAGGACAGGAGTTCCTAGATGAAATTTTTAAACTGAAAGGAAGTAGACGATTTGGAGAAGCTGCTATCGGTACAAATTATGACATTAACCGAATAACAAAAAATATCCTTTTTGACGAAAAGATAGGAGGTTCTATACATATGGCTATAGGTCAGTCATATGCGCAGGCAGGGGGCAAAAATAATTCAAGTATTCATTGGGATATGATATCAGATATGCGTAACGGAGGTGAAGTCTTTGCGGATGGTGAAAAAATTTACGAAAATGGACAGTTTTTGATTTAACTTTATTTAATAAAAGGTATCTTTAGTATTAACAAATACTCGAACTAGGCTTTGAAATGAACTTTGTTGTGTGTTTTAAAGTTTTCTTTTAGATTGTCACAAGCATAAAATACTTTAATTTAAAACCCTAATAATTTAGGACTACTTTATTTTAAATTAATTAAGAAATTTAATCATAGGTAACCAAGTACAGAATATGGATTTCCCAAGAAAATCGTACGATCGTCCAAGAAGCAACAATTACTCAAACAACAGGTACGATAACAACAGATCGGATTCTCGCTACAACAACAACAATAATAGGGGTGGAGGAAGACCGTTCAATAGAAACAATAGAAGACAACAACCGGAAAGACCGACTTCAGATAAAGATTTTGCAATTCTTGAGCTGAAATACGGAAATATATACGGTGGCCAGCCTAATTTTTACGCAATTGCTGAAATAGCAATACTCTTCTTTGAAGCAACAACGAACAAGATCTATATTGAAAACTGGAAGAATACAGGAAACATTGATTATGTGAGTGTATACTCTAAAGTCGATGAATTAGGCCACACTGTTGAAAAGGTTAAAGAGGTTGTCAATATGGCAACAGGTAGAGTAAAACCTTTCCAAGAAGATTTCGAACTAGATGAAAGAGCATTGAACTATGCTTTTGGTCAGTTGAAGCCTTCAAAAATGTACATCAAGAAATTCCTTCTTAATACATTCCAGAAGTACCGAATAGATAATATTATTACCTTCGATGGAAGAAGAGATGTCTTCCTTTGTGAAAGTACTGGCTTTAAATTTGACAGTATGCAAAGGCAAAGGAACATTATCGACCTCCAAAAGGTTCTTAACAAAGAGACCAAGTATCTTTTTTCACTTAATAAACTTTCATTGGTCTCCGGTTTCGAATTTGACCACATTGATAGCAAGTTAAGAACTAACAATTTGGATTACTGGATTCATCCTATGGCAGCTAAGCATCTTGTTCCAAAGACAGCAGCTTGGGATGCAGCTCGATTGTTAGCAACACACAACGAGTACAGAGAGCACTTTTCAGACTTTATGATAAAAGCTCAGCTCCTACTCAATAAAATCAGCCAAGCCAAAAATGTCTGATTCTCAAAAAAGGCACCTTATTCAAAGGTGCCTTTTTTATTTTTATCCCATCACTTGTCGATTTTTTTAACCTATTGGTAGAGAAACTATGCAAAACCAAGTACCTTGTATTGCATAGTACTATATGTTTTTCATATCTTTGAATTATGAAAGCAGAAAACACGAAGGCACAAATGCGTAAAGGTGTCCTTGAAATGTGTATTCTCGGGATGGCCGCTAAACAAGAAGTCTATCCATCAGATATCATCAACAAACTTAAAGAATCAGAGCTGATAGTAGTAGAAGGTACACTGTATCCACTATTAAGTAGGCTTAAAAAAGCAAATTTAGTTGATTATAACTGGAAGGAAAGTAAGGCAGGTCCACCTCGAAAATACTATAGGACTACAGATGAAGGGAATTCATTTTTACTCAAACTCAAAGAAAATTGGTTACAGCTCGTAAATGCTGTTGACCAATCAACATAAAACTAATCAAAGGATGAATGATATATTTCACATTAACCTAGGCGGTATACCTCTTACCATAGACGAGGATGCATATAAAATTCTAAAAGACTACCTCTTAGATCTACATAATCACTTCAAGGACTCAGAGGAAAAAGAAGAAATAACAGATGGAATAGAACAAAGACTGGGTGAATTACTTTCTGAAAACCAAGATAACGGCGCCATCGTAAGTATTTCTAAGGTTGAGAATGCTATCGAACTAATGGGTAGACCTAGTGAATTCCTAGATGAAGAACCAGATGATAGTGCAGAAAAAACTGAAGATAAAAGCTTTGATTGGAGTAGCCTAAAGTTTGGACGTCGCCTATATAGAGATCAAGATGATAATGTATTAGGAGGGGTATGCTCAGGTTTGAGTGCTTACTTAGGTATCAAAGAACCTATTTTCATGCGTGTTATATTCCTTATCCTGATTTTTGGATTTGGAGTAAGCATATTCTTCTATTTATTGCTTTGGATAATTATTCCAGAAGCTAAATCCAATAGTGATCGACTTAAAATGCGAGGTGAACCTGTAAATGTTGACAACCTTAGTAAAATCATCACAGAACAAGCCAATCGACTGGGAAAGAAATTTCAAAACCTAGGTGAAGATCTTAGCGAAAAGATGGGTGGAAAAGGCTCTTCAAATAAAGATTTCGCTTCTAAAGAATTCAATATCGATAAGGACTTTATCCGAACCATAATAGATGGAATAAGTAAAGTGTTCCAATTCATCAAAAAAGCAATAGGCTCAATAGGTCTATTCTATTTTGCCTTACTGTGGGTTTTACTTTTTATAGGACTGAATAAAGGACATGTCGCATTAGATCTACTACCGCATGCCACCGCTACGACCAATCTATATACGATGATCACATTAGCGCTGGTTATAGGATTGCCTATTTTCTTTTTTGGATACAGATTCTCTCAGCTTATATTCAAATCGAAACTTAACTCCACTGTGTCAGGTATTTTGGTTGGAACATGGATCGCAAGTGTAATTGGATTCTCATTCATTATAACCAAGAATGTATCAGAATATGCAGAATCCTCTACCATTACTGAAACCATTGTATTAGATGCAAATTATGAAACAATTCAGTTTACCGGCCTAGTTAAACCGTTCATAAATCAATCAGAACTCCAACAAATAAACATAGATTTTGAGAATAGTGATATCGATGACTTTATCGGATTTGAAACGAATATTCAATTCAAAGAATCTAAAGATGATACATTCTATTGCCTAATAAACAAGACAGCCAGAGCTAAGAATAAGAAACTGGCTAGCCAACGAGCAGAATATATTGATTTAAGCCTGGAACAGAATAAAGGTGAGGTAATAATTCCACTTAATCTTCAGCTGGCAGTCAATGATAAGTTTGTTGCTCAGTCTGGAGGAATTACAATTTTCATTCCAAAAGGAATGCAGGTAAGCTTTGACGATAGAGTTATGGAAAGCATGCCATACTTTGCAGATATGGAAAGTTGTAAGGTTTTCCAACGCACAGATGATGGCTTCAATTGTGCGAAAAATAATCTAAACAATTCCTCTGAGCAGATAATGGAAGAAACAACTTTGTAAAAAAAAAGCCGACACTTAGCGTGTCGGCTTTTTTTATTTTAAACGGTTGAGCAAGTATGCTCCGTAACCCGATTTAATGTATTTCTCTCCAAGCTTTCGCAACTGATTATCATCAATAAAACCCTTCTCCCAAGCTAGCTCCTCTATACAACCAATCTTCAAGCCCTGACGCTCTTCAATTACTTGGATAAACTGCCCTGCCTGCATCAAAGATTGATGTGTTCCAGTATCTAGCCAAGCAGAACCGCGGCCCAAAAGTCCAACTTTCAACTTTCCCTTCTCTAAATAATACTTATTAACATCCGTTATTTCATATTCGCCTCTTGCACTAGGTTTTAAATTCTTAGCAACTTCAATAACAGAATTATCATAAAAATATAAACCTGGAACGGCATAATCCGATTTTGGATGCTGCGGCTTTTCTTCTATGGATAGTGCCTTGAATTCTGAGTCAAATTCAACGACGCCATATCGCTCAGGATCTGAAACTCGATAGGCAAATACTACCCCACCATCCGGATCTACAGAATTCCTTAATGTATCGTCTAAATCTGTTCCATAAAAAATATTATCCCCAAGAACAAGAGCAACACTATCATCACCTATAAATTCTTCTCCGAGTACAAAAGCCTGCGCCAAACCATTTGGCTCATGCTGTGCTTTATATGAAAATCGCATACCCAATTCTGAGCCATCTTTTAGCAGTTTCTCAAAATTTGGAAGATCATCAGGTGTAGAAATGATCAACACTTCCCGAATTCCAGCTGAAATAAGCGTAGACAAGGGATAGTAAATCATTGGCTTATCATACACAGGCATTAATTGTTTACTTACAGCCATTGTCAGAGGGTATAACCTCGTCCCCAATCCACCTGCTAGAATAATACCTTTCATATTTCTATTTTGATTTTGGAATAAAAATAAACTGAGGTCCTAGCTCGCTCAATACGAATAGACACAATTCATTTGATTTCTTTTTATGAACGTCTATGAAACCATCGATCTTATCTTGTTCAATAATATTCTTAGTAACAAACTCTTCAAGGCTTGAAGCATTAACAGACCAATTACCTTTAAACTGTTCTTTGTCAATAAGAAGAATGCCCATATCCATTTGATGTTGATGTACAACAAAGATTGGGTACTTAGAAACATCAGAATCTATAATTGTTGTTGCAGCTTGTGTAAGTACTTTTGAATAAGGTTCTAACTCTTTTTCCAACATTCGCATCTTTAACCTATCACTCATACAGTCTGTTTTTTTTGCTAAATTAAGGTAATAATCACAGAACTAGGACTCTTATATTAATAATAGCGATTTTTTTAACATCCATTTAAAACTTACAAACCAAAATATGAGATTTTTTATAGTATTCATTTTACTATTGAGTTCCTCAATAGTTCATGGTCAGAAGACCATAGATTCCTTTACAAAGGACATGAAAAAACAAGCTGGTTTCATGACGATCTATTCAGATGCAATGACGAATAAGGTCTACTTGGAAATCAAAAACCTCAATAAAGAATTTCTATACCTAGCAAGCCTGTCGGACGGCCTTGGCTCTAACGATATTGGTCTAGACAGAGGTAAATTAGGCCCAAGTAGGCTCGTCTATTTTGAGCGACAAGGCAGCAAGGTCTTGATGATTCAAAAAAATACAGACTACAGAGCCGAATCGAATAATAAACTAGAACAATTATCGGTAGAAGAAGCCTTCGCTAGATCTATACTGTTTAGCTTTGATATCACTGCTGAATCTACCAACAAACTATTGGTAGATATTAGTCCCATGCTATTGAGTGACCTATTCAAAGTTTCCGAAACCTTAGCTTCAAGAGGTCAGGGATCCTATACCCTAGATAAAAGTAGAAGTAGCATCCGCTTTGACCAACTTAAAACTTTTCCTGAGAACATTGAATTGGAAGCCTACATTACCTTTTCGGGCAAACCCAAAAGCTCTAACATAAGATCGGTGACTCCGGAAGCAAATTATCCAACGGTAGCACTGCATCATTCTCTAATTGAATTACCAGACAACAAATATAAAAAGCGGGAATTCAGACCCGATTGTGGCTACTTTTATACCAGTTACTATGACTATGCCACTCCAATCTCTGAATCTTTAGAGAAACGATTCATCAACAGACATCGATTAGAGAAAAAATACCCCAACAAGCGTCGATCAGAAGCGGTGGAACCCATCATCTACTATATGGATCCTGGTTGCCCTGAACCGGTAAAAACCGCTTTAATGGAAGGTGCACTGTGGTGGAACGAGGCTTTTGAAGCAGCAGGTTTCGAAAATGCTTTTCAAGTTAGAGAACTGCCAGCTGGTGCTGACCCCCTAGATGTTCGTTACAATATGATTCAATGGGTGCACCGATCAACTAGAGGTTGGTCCTATGGAGCAAGTGTTCAGGATCCCCGAACTGGAGAAATAATAAAAGGTCATGTGAGTCTAGGATCTCTTAGAGTGAGGCAAGATTTCATGATCGCTGTTGGCCTGATAAATGCATACAGAAATGGAAATCTACCTGACCCAGATGCTGAAGCCATGGCATTAGCTAGGCTTCGACAACTAGCTGCTCATGAGGTAGGCCATACGATTGGACTTGCACATAATTTTGCTGCAAGTACTAATGAACGTGCGTCTGTAATGGATTATCCACACCCTTTGGCTGAATTGAGCCGTGGAGGGATTAGCCTTTCTGATGCTTATGATAATGGTATAGGTACCTGGGACAAACAAGCTATCAAATATGGCTATCAAGTTTTTGAAAGTGAGCGCGCGGGTTTACAAAGTGTCCTTGATGAAAATAACAACAAAAAATTACGATACATAACAGATCAGGATGCTCGACCAATATCAGGGTTCCATCCCTATGCACATCTCTGGGATAATGGTACGGATGCCACAAGAGAATTGAGAAGGATTATAGAATATCGCCGATCAATTATCAGCTCTTTTTCTGATAATGTTCTTCCAAACAAAACTCCACTTTCTGAACTTGAGAAAGTTCTTGTGCCAATATATTTGGCCCCGAGGTATCAAGTTGAGGCAACTGCTAAACTTATAGGTGGGCTTGAATTCCAATATTCAGAAAAAGGAGATTCGGACACTGAAAATAGCATTGTCAATCACAGAATCCAAAAGGATGCTTTGATGGCTCTTCTGAGTTTAATACAGCCAGATCAACTTGAAATACCTAAAGCGATTATTGACCAAATCCCTCCGACAGCTTATGGATATTCGAGAGGAAGAGAATATTTTAAAAGTGAAACAGGAGGTGCCTTTGATCCAGTAGCAGCAGCAAAAAGTCTAAGTGCTCATGTAAATGATTTTTTACTGCATCCTATCCGATTGAATCGAATCGCCCAACAACATGCATTGGATGAAGCTCAATTCTCACTTGATCAGTACCTTGATGAAATTGAAAAATTGGTACTTGAACAGAAGCCCAGGAGTAAAATGCAAGAACTTATCATATTGAATACAGTCTCACAAGTTCTTGATCATTACTTTGCACTGGCTGTAAATGAAAAGACTCCTACCTTTGCCAGAATGGCACTTATACAACGTATTGAAAAATATGCAGCAGATGGATCTTCCATTCGATCTGTGCCAGGCAGTACCTATTTTACAATGAAGTATAGAATCTATAAAAACACTCCTTCAGCACTAATTAAGGTTGAAAAACTAAATATGCCCGATGGTTCTCCAATAGGAGCATGTGGCCACTTTCATTAAAAAAAAGCCATCCCGAATTGGGATGGCTTTTTTATATCACTTTTTTGAGATTGTGTCCTCTAAAGTAATGTACTTCAGTATCAAAGTTTGATAGCGAATAATCCAATTGTCTATATGCTATATTATGATGATCAACCTTAAAGCTTTCTGATTGCTGATCCAATTGAAAAAAGGTAGAAGGGGTTATATGAATACTCAATTTGTCAATACAAATAGTCTTTTCAATGTGGTAGTGACCACAGAAAACATGAACCTCTCTGTTTGATTCCAACAATATTTCTTGGACTTCTAAATAATTTTCAAGTGGATAATTTTCATCCATAAAAGGAACACCAACCTGTGCAGGTGGATGATGCATAAAAATGATTAATCGATCATTTCCTGTTTTTAGCTGATCCTTTAACCAATCGATTTGCCCCTTGGGAAGGTAGTTTTTTGAAGTGTCTAAATAGAGGACTTTGTGTCCTTCCATCATAAGACCATAATACAAAGCTTCCTGTTGCATGAGGTTGTCCAAGCCAAAGACTTCGGCCATCATACTTGAATCATCATGATTCCCCGCAATTATTGAATAGGGAATATTCAAAGACTCAAGCTTAGAATGAATCCAATAATATATTTCTTTATTCCCGGTTTCAAAACAAAGGTCACCAGTAATAACAATAAGATCTGGAGCACTCTTCCTCGCCTTCTCCAGAATTGTATCAAAGTTCTTTCTGACATCGACACCAAAAGTATCTTCTTGCACTCCTCCGATATGCAGGTCAGTAATTTGAAGAATCCTCATAGTAGAACAACTATTTTAAACAGTTAGAGGAAAACTCCTTATGTGTGTAGTTTTCTTTACTGCTTGTTTTTTAAATCATTTAGGTAACTTTCTAACTCCATTTCGTCGAAGATTAGTACTTCACGAGCCTTACTTCCCTCATTTGGCCCAACAATTCCAAAGGCCTCTAATTGATCCATAATTCTACCCGCTCTATTGTAGCCTAATTTAAGTCGGCGTTGAATCATTGAAGTAGATCCGTGTTGATTCTGCACAACGAGCCTAGCCGCATCCCTGAACAGATCATCAACATCTTTGTAAGAAACATTCGAAATTCCAAAACTTTCCTCATCACCAACATACTCTGGTAATAAATAAGGTTCTGGATGGCCCGGTTGTTCGCTAATATGACTTAGAACTTTTTCTACCTCTGGTGTATCAACAAAGGCACATTGCAACCTTACCATCTCTCCATTTACAGATAATAACATATCCCCCCTTCCTATCAATTGGTCTGCACCTCCTGCATCTAGAATTGTTCTAGAATCTACTTTTGAGGTTACCTTGAAAGCAATACGCGCAGGGAAATTCGCCTTAATGATACCTGTAATAATATTTACCGATGGTCGCTGAGTGGCAATGATTAAGTGAATACCGATAGCACGAGCAAGTTGTGCAAGCCTCCCTATTGGTAGCTCAACCTCTTTACCCGCAGTCATTATCAAATCAGCAAACTCATCAACAACCAATACAATAAATGGCAAATATCTATGCCCATTAGCAGGATTAAGTTTCCGTTTTATAAACTTGTCATTATACTCTCTAAGGTTTCTAGCGTGTGCCTTCTTTAACAGGTCGTACCTATTATCCATCTCTATACAAAGTGAATTCAGCACATTCACCACCTTATTTGTTTCTGTTGTAATTGGTTCTTCTTGATCTGGCAATACACCAAGGAAGAACTTTTCAATAGTTGAGTAAGGGAATAGTTCTACCTTTTTTGGATCTATAAGAACAAGTTTAACCTGTGAAGGGTGTTTCTTGTACAGCAATGACATCAATATCGTATTGATACCAACAGACTTACCCTGTCCTGTTGCACCAGCAACAAGTAAGTGCGGCATCTTAGCTAAATCTGCCACAAAAACCTCATCAGAAATAGTCTTTCCTAAAGCAATAGGCAAATCCATCTTTGCATCCCTATATTTATCGGATTGCAAAACTTCTTTTAAGGATACTATTTGCTTCTTCTTATTAGGCACCTCTATACCAATCGTACCCTTACCTGGAATCGGAGCAATAATCCGAATCCCTAATGCAGATAGAGAAAGTGCTATATCATCCTCCAGGTTTTTGATCTTCGAAATACGTACTCCTGGAGCTGGAATAATCTCATAAAGGGTCACAGTAGGTCCTACTGTAGCTCTAATCTTTGTTATTTCAATCTTATAATTCAGTAAGGTCGCAATAATCTGATCCTTATTGGCTTCCAACTCTGAGCGATCCACCTCTACCTTACTAGACGCATAATCATTCAGTAAATCAAGAGTTGGGTTCTTATATTTGGAAAGTTCTAGGGTCGGATCATACTCTTCGAACTTTTCACTATTTTCTGTTTCGATAGATAGTTTATTCTGTCTTTCTTCAGTACCTCCATCGGTAATCTCCAAACTTGCATTCTCCGCATCTAAAGACTTAGGCTTAGCCTTTTTCGACTGCTTACTATCTACCTCAAAGGATAGCTGCTCTCCCTTAGCAACAAATTTTGCCTTATCAGAAGCATTAGATGCATCCACTTTATTAATTGTTGCCTTATCCCTCGGTCTGAGCGTTTTGGGTTTTACTTCTTCTGGGACTTCCTCCGTGACAACCGACGCAGAAAAAGTACCATTTTCGCGCTTTACAGGTTCCAGCTTACGTTTACCTTTTGCAACTTCCTTGATGTAGAGCATCCCCTCTTCCGCAACCTCTTTCGCTCCCATTTGTGAAAAATCTGGATTAATAAGCCACACTAGTAATCCGAGCAAAGAAAATCCAATAAATAATATTAGACCGGCAATGCCAAGTTTACCTTTCAAATACTCACAAATAAGCTCTCCAATAGATCCTCCGACCTGAAAATCTGTTCCTGGAAAAACAAATTCAGCTAATACTGATAATACGACCATAAAAATAAGAGCAATACGCACCTTGCGAATTGCCTCCATAGTCGGTTTCCCTTGAAACTTATGCCAGCCTACAACTATTAGCATATATACTAATAGAAATGAAGGCAAACCAAACATCCAATAAATAAAGAAATTCGATATGATGGCTCCAAAGAGTCCAAGCCAATTTTCTACCTCTTCTCCTGATCCTAAGAAATTAAAAAAGGACATAGAATCCACAACATCATGATCACTAGACCATGTAAATAGGTAGGATATCATAGACATTCCAAGAAAAAAGGAAATGAATAGCAACATCAGACCCGTTAGTTTAGGAACCCGTTCGTCGACGATCTTATCTCCTGCTTTCTTCTTTCTCTTTGGTTTAGATGCCATGTAGTATAATTAGTTTTCCTTGTGTAAATTTAAGATATATGCTAAAAACTTATTCGACAATAACACATTTTATTTTTTATTATCCGTAAATTCTAGCATATAGCTTACATATGGGTTTTTTTATTGCTTGAGCAAGTACTATATATCAACGTTTTTTTGAATAGAAAACGTGCAACTCTTTCTAAATAACTTTCAAATTAAGTAAATCATCCCCTCAAGGAAAGTTGTTTGTACTTTTTTTGACAATTAATGTCCTAATTATCAGTACTTTTTAATCAAATATATGCCGAAGCCTATTAAAATCAACCCCAATACTTTCATATAAGTAATCGGATTGACCTTAGCTCCAAACCAGCCAAAATGATCTACTATTATTGCCATAACCAATTGGCCAGCTAAAGCCAGAATAGTCAACAGTCCTATATTAATATATTGAGAAAGAATTATCAAGGATAATATATAAAGTGCCCCCAGTAATCCACCAAGCCACGACCACCAGCTACTTGCCTTGATAGTAACAACTGTTGGAAGAGTTTCTTCAGTAAAAAAGAAGGATATTAGTATCCCTATCGCTCCAACCAAAAATACTATAAAGGAAGTAAAAAATGGGCTTTTTAGTTGTTGATCTAAAACTGCATTTACACCGACCTGAACCGGAACAATTGCTCCTGCAAGGATTGCTAAAAGCGTTGCTATAAGTCCTGCTTTCATAATTTATTATTTTAAAATTTAAACTAGCGGGCAAACATCCGAAAAATGATTGAGCTTTAAAACTAATGCGTCAACAATTCATTTTTTGCGTGGACCAATGTATCTATCAAGTGATCTATCCTATCCTTATGTGTTCTAAACGATAATACAGCCAAACGCAGCCAAATCTCATTATTTATGCTGGTGGAGGATATGAAGTTGAAGCCATCTTTCAGCACAGTATGCATTAATGCCCTGTTAAAAGTATCTCTATCCTTACCTTTTGGTTGGAATCGATAAATAACAACAGACAAAGCAGGTTCAGGCCCTAATTCAAAGCCTTCTTCTTTCATCCTCACCCAAAAATACTTTGCAAGTAAATGTTTTTCTTCAATAGATGCTCGAAAGGCATTCATGCCAAATAATTTAAAACTCAACCACATGCGCATGCCCCTGAAGTGCTTTGTAAGTTCAGGAGAAAGATCAGCAGGGCTCCAATCCATTGAATTATCAACCTTTGCATCTTGCATATAATTTGCATTATAATAATGGCTTTTGGCCAAAGCATCCACATTTTTAACCAAAACAATTCCTAAGCCATAGGCTAAGAATAATCCCTTATGTGGATCAATAACCAAACTATCTGATCGCTCAATTCCCTTGAACAGGGGATTGAATGCAGTCACTAATTTAAAAGCGGCTCCATAAGCTCCATCCACATGATACCAACACGAATATTTATCTGTCAGATCAGCGATTTCATTCAAGGGATCCACTGCACCGACATCTGTAGTGCCTGCAGATGCAAACACCATAAATGGTATTCGACCTGCTTTTTTATCAGAATCCATTAATTGTCCCAAAGCGCTAACATCCATTCTATACTCTGAATCCATCGGCACTTGCCTCCAGATCGTTTTTCCCAAACCTGCTATCCGAAGTGCCTTATGCACACAGTGATGGACCTGTTCAGTCATATAAACCACTGCCTCTTCAACTTTACTACCCTCTATACCCATATAATCTCTAGCAGTAGTCACTGCAATCAAGTTAGCGATAGATCCTCCAGAACTGAGATTGCCACCCGAATCTAATGGATACCCCATCTCTTTCGCAGTCCACTTGATCAGATCATTCTCCATTTTAACTGCTCCAGGATTTGCGTAAAAAACCCCTGCATATCTATTTGAAACTGCTGCCAGATAATCTCCTATTGCACTGCTGTAAAGTCCACCACCAGGAATATAGCCTAGGTGTCCACCTGAAGCCGGATTTATACCAAAATGATCAACGGTAGATTTAATTTTTTCCAAGGCATTATCAATTGAATCACCATCTGGACCAAAATCTAAGAAATCAAGTTCTTGTCCATCGTATTGCTCATAGGCCTTTCCAGCGTCGAGCCCTTGAACAAATTCTAGTCCGTAAGCATTGACTTTTTGATTCCAATCTTTTAGCAGCTCGGTCCCTGGCTCCAACTTTTTAGAGATCGCTTCAAGTTTTTCAATGTCCTTTATCAAATCTTGCATAATCCAATTTAGGGTTCTACCTGATTAAAAAAAATAGTGCTTATCAAATTACAATTTTACCTTCTTAATTTTTTACTTTAAGTCCTATGAAATCAAAATATATCCCTTATAAGTATACAGTTCTTACTGCAGAAGACTCCCTTGAACAAGCCAAATCTTTTTACGAACATATCAACAAGAGAAGATCCGTTCGTCATTTTTCTAGTAAAGCTGTAGCTGAAGAAGTAATCGATAAACTAATTCTGACGGCCTCCTCTGCACCATCTGGAGCACATAAGCAACCTTGGACTTTTTGTGCTATTTCAAACCCTGAGCTAAAATCAAAGATTCGAATTGCAGCAGAAGAAGAGGAATACAAAAACTATCACGGAAGAATGGGTGAGGAATGGGTTAAAGATCTCGAGCTTTTAGAAACGGATTGGAAAAAACCATTTTTGGAAAATGCACCCTGGTTAATCGTCGTTTTTAAAAAAGTACATGACCTTTCACAGGGAAAAAAGAAAAAGAATTATTATGTAAACGAGAGTGTAGGAATAGCAAGTGGGTTCTTAATATCTGCTATCCACAATGCAGGTCTTGTAACACTGACCCACACCCCAAGCCCTATGAATTTTCTTGAAAAAATCCTTGAAAGACCTAGCAATGAAAGAGCTTTTCTCTTGCTTCCTGTAGGTTATCCTGAAACAGCTGTTAAGGTACCTGATTTAGCGAGAAAAAAGCTCTCTGAAGTTTCCAAATTCTATAAGTAATCAGATCCCTGAATAGACGATTTCTCCATTTAAAATTGTATACAATACTTCCGTTCCCAAAATATCCTCTTCTGAACAAGTGATAAGATCATTTGACAGCACAACAAAATCCGCATACTTTCCTTGTTCAATTGAACCCTTGATATCATCTTCGAATGCTGCAAATGCATTCCCTAAAGTATATGAATACACAGCCTCTTCTCTACTCATACTTTGTTCCGGAAAAAACTCAAAACCATTATCTGCACGCTTTCGAGTTACGGAAGCATAAAAACATTCAATTGGGTCTATTTTTTCAACAGGAACATCGGTGCCATTCGCTATTATCACACCGTTGTCTAACAGTGTCCGCCAAGGATATGCTCCATACTTAGATCGTACTTCACCGAGTCTACTTTCTACAAAAGGAGCATCAGAAGTACAATGAATTCCTTGCATCGAAGCAATTATACCCATCTCTCTAAACCGTGGAATATCCGCAGTATCTAAATGCTGTGCATGTTCTATTCTCCACCGATAATCATTAGCCTCTTGCCCACTAAAACTTTTTTCCATTATATCCAGAACTTCTTTATTTGCACGATCTCCAATAGCATGTACGCAAAGCTGCATGCCATGTTCCTCAGCTAGGGCTGCTATTGCACGAACTTCATCGATACTCGTCGTGTTTTGCCCATGAAATCCATCCTTGTCATTGTAGGGTTTTAATAACCAAGCACCAAAGGCACCAAGTGCGCCATCAACTTCTGTCTTTATAGCTCGACAGGTAAAGAAGTCATTCCCAAGTCCTATGATTGGATACTGATTGAGAACGGGAGCCATATCCTCAGCCGAATGCCTAAGCATAGAGTAAAGTCTTACCCGCATTTCTCCTGCCTCAGCACGTTCTGTATATCCCTCCATATCATAAAAATAGGTCCCGGCATCTTGGAAGGAGGTAACCCCATTTTCAAGACAGCCTTCCTCTGCTTTTTCAATAGCACGCAACCATTCATCCTTTAATTCAGCTTCAGAAAAGGTAGATTTATAATTTTGAAATACCTGACTTATTATTCCCATCGCACGTTCCTCGAAAACACCAATTACCTGACCGTTCCCGTCTTTGACAATCTCTCCACCCAATGGACTTACAGACTCTGCTGTCACCCCCGCAATATCCATAGCTGCTTTATTTGCAAAAAGTGCATGTCCACTAGCATGACGAAGTATTACAGGATGATTTGGTGTTAATGCACTCAATTCATCATGGTATGGGTATCCAAGGACATTTTTGTCGGGGCTTCCTGCTGACCATTTTTCCTGATGCCACCCCCTACCTTCAATCCAGGTACCTTCAGGTAATTCATTCGCCGCTTCTGAAACCATCGAAACAATTTCATCCCAAGATTTACTGTCTAAAAAATTAAGTTTCAGCAAACTATTACCAAAGCCCAAAAAATGTCCGTGACCTTCAATAAAACCTGGCATCATGAATTTTCCCTCGAGATCGAATATCACTGTTTGCTCAGACTTGTAAGAATCCATTGACTCGACCGTCCCTGTACCAATTACCTTTCCATCTTTTACTGCGACAGCAGAAACAGTTTTCTGCTCATCACTTACTGTCCATATATTTCCATTGACATAGATAATATCAGCGTCTAAATCCTGCTCAGCAGCACAGCTGTAAAGCATTGAGAGTACTAAAATCAGTAAAGGTATATGCTTAGTCATAATTATTGATTAATGCTACAATATGAAAATCAAAATAAAATTTACGCAGGTTTTAGCATATCCTGCTTGAAATTTTATCTTTGAAGAAAAAGAAAATAGTGCATCTAAACTCTATAGTTTCCTTTTTGAGAAATATAAGAAAATTACACCGTGTATTGGGACTTTCAATATGCTTACTTGTTATAATTAGTGCCATAACGGGGATTTTACTTTCTTATAAAAAGCAAGCTGAATGGATACAGCCCCCTACACAATCCGGTACATCTGCGCAGACAGAACAGTTCATATCTATTGACTCCATACACGAAATTGGAATCCAACAGGTCATTAGCCTTAAAAATACCGTTACCATTGAAAGGATTGATGTTAGACCTGAAAAAGGAATAGCAAAAATTCTCTACAAAGATGCAAACTGGGAGATGCAAATAGATATTATTACAGGAAAGGTTCTTTCCCAAAAAGCACGCTACAGTGATTTAATTGAACGTATCCATGATGGGTCTTTTATATCAGAGGGCTTTAAGCTTGGATCTATGACCTATTTAGGGCTTGGCCTCCTAGTACTCACCTTTAGTGGCCTCGGTCTTTGGTATGGCCCGAAGGTTATTCGAAATAAAAAGTAAGCTACCAATACAAAGGAATAAACTGAAAGCCATTTATCCGATTATATTCTAAACTGGGCGAAGGGACCTTGAATATATTTAGAACTTTAAATGCTGCTTTCAAAAAACCAGAATTCGTCTCGATGCGCGTAAAATCAATATCAAAAGAAAGATAATACTGACTATATCTTGGAAACTCCGTAGGATCTAAAAAATAATTTGGCTCATCAGTAGGCCAATTATTATCGACTCCACCATATAGATTCTCGGCTCCATAACCCAAGGCTATATTCAACCATTTAGGAAATCGGCTATTTTTATTTCTGATAAACGATGCTGGATTTACTGACAACCATAGATTCATGGTGTTGTAGTCCTTAAGATACCTAGCTCCAAGCCCTGAGCCGTAAAGCTCCACTCCTCGTTCTTTTAAACTCATTTCATTACCGTCCTGCCCCATAAGTACATAAGTGGGATAAGCACTGAAAGTATTCGATGACTTAAGTATCATTCGCTGCTCGTTCCATATTTTTTCTTGAAATGCAAAAACACCAACACCTAAAGTATTAAATGCTACATCTGGCACAGAAAAACCCCAGTCATTCGAAAAGCCATCCATGATCTCAAAGGTAAGTTGCACACCAGAACCTACAAGCACTGCTGCTAATAATGACTTTTCCTTGGACAATCCGGTCCATCTTACATAACTATAGGCAATGCTTGCTTCAGTATAAGCAGAATACATGTGGCCTGCTTTATCCATGTGAGCCCAATCACCCATATCATTGTGAAAATGAAATCGGCCAAGTTCATATTGACTATACCACTGTGTCCATAACCAAGTAGAACCTGTAGCATAAACACCTAAGCCTGCAACAAGTGAGTGATTGAAACGTTTCTTGTCCAGTGAGTCAGGAATTTCAAAAAAGGTACCATTAGTCTGACTGAACAATCCATTCGTACAAAAAAGAATAATCAATAAAAAAAAAGTCTTAGATTGTTTTAGCATGGATTATTTGATTATTTCTCCAGATAATGGAAAACATCCTTTAATCTAGCTGCATTAAACTAAACTAACAATACTTATAACATGTTTAACAAAAATTTCAAGCTATTAGGTACCCTTGGTGGGATCATTTTGATCTTCATCCTTGTACTCTCTAGCGCTACCTTTCTAACTGTTGACCCTGGTCAAGCAGGCGTAGTCTTTAAGCGATTTAGTTCTGAGGGTCTGGACAAGGAAAATCTTCTAACACCTGGATTCCATGTAATAGCTCCTTGGAATAAGGTCTATATATATAACACCAGAGAGGTTACAATAGAAGAACAAATGAACCTTATTTCCAACAATGGCCTTGAAATTCGAGTAGATGTTACTGTTCGATTCCGAACGAATCCAAATGAAATAGGTACACTTCACGAAACAATTGGCGATAACTATACGGAAGTACTTGTTCGCCCGAATGTTCGTTCTGCTGTTCGTAAGGTCATTGGTAAATTCACACCAGAAGAACTTTACTCTACCAGAAGGGATGAAATCCAATCACTAATCGAAGGTGAATTAACAGGGAGTTTAGATTCCAAAAGCATAATCCTAAGTAGAGCTTTAATCAGAGGAATTGACTTGCCACCAAAAGTAAAGCAAGCTATTGAAGAAAAGCAACAGGCTGAACAACTAGCACTGAAGTACGAGTATATTCTTGCTCAGGAAAGGAAAGAAGCCGAGCGTAAAATTATCGAGGCGCAAGCTAAAGCCGAATCAAATAGAATATTAAATGCTTCTCTAAGTCAGAATATTCTAAAGGACAAAGGTATCGAGGCGACACTTGAACTTTCCAAATCTCCCAACTCAAAAATTATCGTAGTTGGTAGCGGAAAGGATGGACTGCCACTTATCTTAGGAGATAATTAAAAAAAAGCTCGCCAATTAATTTGGCGAGCTTTTTTTTTATTGAATAAGAACAGTTTGAACTCCAAGCTCAGTGCTGGTCCTCAACACAAGCTTATAAATACCTTTTTCGACCAGGTCAATCGCTAGGAAATCTTCCTGCAAATCCTCTACTGATTCGTAAACTATCTGCCCCAAAGTATTATAAACGCTGATAATTGCATCTCCTGAAGTTTCTTGTAAATTAATATATACTTTCCCAGTACTTGGATTTGGATATACACTGAAGTCTAGTTCGCTAAAGGCAATATCTTCAACATCTGTTGTTAATAAGACTTCATATTTCTTATCAACCTTACGCGTATAAGAAAGTAAGATTTCGTTTGTGCCTGCATCCAATACTTCAATTAAATAATAATTGATGTGACAAGGAATACCAACAGGACTAGAAAGCGAAACAATTTCATTTTCAAAGCCTAATTCAATGTCTTCAGACAAAATAGGTTCAAGACCTTCGATTGGACCATTAAAATCATAAGGAGTTAATCGAACATATACTTCATTCGCTTCTGTACTCTGAAGACTTAAATTACAAAACATTGCATCCCCAAGACGAGAGATAGATTTATCAACGGGAGACGTTTCCAAAACCTGAAGATCTATTGGAGCATAAACTACTCTAAAGTTATTGAAGACACCCTGAAATTTAAATTGCCCTAGAACATGTTCACCTGCGTCATCCAATACCTGTAATCTAAATCCATCTGCATAAGTATAAATATCATCTACAGTAAACTCTGCTTCACCTTCTGGATCCATATTTGAAAAGATACCTGGATCATTACCATAACACTCTTCAATAACTGAGTCTCCCATTAAAGGATCGAAATAGACCCAATAATTCGACGTATAATTTTGCTTCACTTTTGTACTAAAATCAACCTGAAAGTAATCACCAAAATCAAGATAATTTTCGATGTCTTCAAATGAAAACCCATCAATTATAACCTTACCAAAAGAGATATCTGCTGGAATAACAAAGCTCCCATAGTTTTTATTTTCTTCATAATCAGTAATGTTTACCTGAATAGAATCAACTTGTACATATTTTCCGCCACCTATAAAAAAACTACAATCCTCATAAGTATTTGTTTCAGGATCTTTAAAACCTTTATCAACTAGGTAAAAAGGTGAAAAAGCACCATTTGACATTGGAATGGCTGTAATTTTGTACCCTAAATCTTCATTGCCTGCTTCGTATGCATAATCCATATATACCTTATCCTCACCAATCAAACATTGGTAAGGGACATTGCCTGTGTTATAAGGATAGAAATCATAAAATGCTGGAAAATCCTCTCCGTAAAAAATACTGACCGGATATGAGAATTCTCGTTTAACGTCATTTAAAGTAACACCAGTAATTTTTACTCTAATCTCATCGATAATTCCTTCCCCTCCTTCAATAAAAAACTTGAGCGTAATAAATGAAACGCCAGATTCAACCAATGGGGACCCAACTATTGTCTCACAATCTACACATTCACTTCCCTTACTGAAAGGAGTAATAAACACACGCATCCCCTCAGGATCATCAGTAAAGACATTGAAGCTGTAATTAATCTCTGTTCGACCAGCATTAAGATTACTAGGAACAACAGAATAAACACCAAGATTAGAGGAAATATCAAGAACCTCGTAATTTTGGGAAAAAGAAAAAGAAACAAAGAATAATAAAAAAAGTGGTAAAGTAATTAGCTTTTTCATAGTACCAAGGGATAAAAGAGTTAATGTAATTGGGATAAATAGATAATAAACATTAGTCAGAACAAAAGTGTGTAGTAATTATCCTGAAAATATAATCGGTCTGATTAACTATTGTTTTGTGTAATTCTCGGGTAGGCTCGTGCTACAAATTTAATTAATTTTTATATAAAA
>JAQXAY010000255.1 GCA_029252685.1 Saprospiraceae bacterium
GTGAACTCTATGAACTATAAAAAAAGGGGCAGCGTAATTAAGCTGCCCTTTTTCTAGACCTGTAAGCTCGTTGAGCCTTTGTTCTTCTTTGGTCTTACGTTGATATTTAAAATAGGTATATCCCAATACGCCTGCAAATAGATAAGGAGCAGCGAGCATGTATAGAATACCTTTGTTCAAACCTTTACCGTCTGATCCACCTTCTTTTAAATTGGATTCTGCTGACATTCGGCACATTGGACACTGTGCATCTGCCTCTTGAATTGGAAGAAATGATATCATTCCAAACAAACCTATAAGTATCAAAAATCTTTTCATAGTACAAATATACAAAAGAGTTAGCACCGAAAAATCATAGAATTCTAATAATATGGTAAAAGCATCAGGTAACAAACCGGTCCTGACACTGCTACATACAACCAAATCGGAAATACCCAACGCGCCATTTTCTTATGCTCATCAAATTGATTCGTATACGCACGAATGAACGTAAACAATATAAATGGGAAGATTGCTGCCGCAAGTACAACATGTGTAATCAAAAGGATAAAATAGATAGTCCTCATAATACCTTCACCGCCGTACAAAGTAGCTTCAGTTGTAAAGTGATATAATACGTAACTCAACAGGAAACCTACACTACATGCTATTGCCACATAGATAGCCTTTTTGTGTTGCTCTACTTTTTTCTGCTTTATAAAACGTAAAGCAATCACAAGCACCACTGCTGTCAAAGCATTTAAACTTGCGTGAAAAGGTGGTAAAAACGAGAAGGACATACCTTCTGGTAATGGAATTTTCACATAGCGCATTAGAAAAACTAAAGCCAAAACGGCTACGGTAATGATCCATGCCCAAACCTTAAGTTTCTTTGCTAATTTTAAATCTTCTGCTGTTGCCATTATATAGAAATTATTTTTCTGAACTTGGTTTATATTCAAACTCTGGAGACTTAATGAATGGAAATACCTTTACAATATGACCACCGAGTTTTGCTAAATCCTCTTTATTATTATAGTTGTAGTAATTCCTGATTTTAGATTCAACATCTATTAATACTAGATTATCTGAATCAGCGAGTTTAAGTTCTTTGCGCAAACTTGCATATTGATCCGCATCTACCTCAACAGTCATAACCTCTTCTGGTCTCCTTAAAGCAGCAACACGCTCACTAAAACGCTCCATTGAATCAAAGTTATTTGCATAGACAACAAAAAGCAAGTCGTTTCTGTCACCGAACTGCTTTTGAGAATCTCTAAAAAGCTTCAAAAAGTTTTCTAATGATTCTTGATCTTGCGTCAGGCAGGTAATGATAACCTTTTGCTCGAGCTGTTCTCTTCGCTCCGCATCAAAAACTGCCAATACATCTAGGCTAGTACTATCTTTTACCGCTATCTCCTCAATAACACTCAACTGATAATTAAATCCAGTCTTTAAATAGTAATACGATATAAATGGAAAGCCAATAAAAAATATAGGCAGTATGAGGATTTTTAAGAAGTTAAAGATTTTGTGTCCAAAAACGTCTTTCATTATGTCATTCAATTTAAGAAATAACAAAAATAGGTGCATTATGTTTATAAAAAAAGGTGAGTCAAACAACTCACCTTTTTTTTTATTTTAACCGCAGGAATTAGTTTTCAGCACTGTTTTCTAAAACAGCTTCGTCTTTAACAGCATTCTGCGAAATCATATCTTTTGATTCGATCTTATTCTTTTCTAGTATCAGGTCTCTGCGCTCCTTCCATGAATTACCCTCTTGGAAGAATGCAATAACGGCCCAAACAAAAAGTAGCATTGGAAGAACTACAGACATACGAAGTCCTTTTACTTCATCAGCCATGTGCATAAACATGTAAACGATGTAGTAAGCCTTGTATAATGAAAGTCCAATCAATAGCAAACCAACTACTATTAATAATGGCGCTATGTTTCCTTCAATTAAACCAAGATTTAGTTCGAAACTAAAACTAGGATCTATACCAAGGTGTCCTTTTCCAAATAGAGAAACTAGTACTTCAACAAGTGTTATAACCGCTAGAAGTATAAGTCCTTTTTTTACTGCTTTGATTCCTTCTTCTTTAGATAAATGTCCCATTATATAACAATTCTAAGATTATTCAATATTGATTAAAGTAGGTAGAATGCAAGGAATACAAATACCCATACCAAATCGACAAAGTGCCAATACAATCCGATCTTCTCAACCATCTCATATCCATTCTTACGTTCAGCATACAAGCCTGATGCTGCATTGATCATAATTATGAATAAGAATAGTACTCCAGAGAATACGTGAAATCCGTGGAATCCAGTAATTGCAAAGAATAGAGCACCAAATGCTTTTGGACCAAATGCTTCCGAATAGGTGTCATCAGAAAATTCACCTGATTCATCCATAATCTTGTACTTCCTTTGCACAAAGCCGTCTTTCACAAGGTATGAAGGATGGTCTCCCTCAGAATAATCTGCAGAAACCGCATGATCATCTCCATGATGTTCATCAGCATGATCATCTCCATGGTGCCCGTCATCATGAGCTTCATGACCTTCTTCATGTCCTTCTTCGACGTTACCTCCATCACCATGACCACCACCATGTCCATGAGAAGCATGCTCAACGGAGTGAATCAAATAAGAAGATCCAACTTGGAATGTATCATCATTATTGATAGACCCATCGTCATTTAAATAAGCTCCAGAATGCGTGTGCGTTCCAAAAGGATTAACTGTAACAGTCATCTTTTCCGTTCCAATCAGATTTGACCACTCCCAAGCTTGACATCCCAAGAAGGCAGCACCTCCAATAACAGTCATTAGCATCCAGAAAACGACACCTTTCTGATTTTCTCTATGGCCTTCCTGAACGGCACGAACCATAGTACCAGAACTAATAATTAAAATAAATGACATTACAGTCACGAATATCAAAGGTAATTCCTTTGATGCTTCAACAAAAGGGAACGTCTTGAAAACGAAATCCGGAACGGGCCATGTCGGGGAACTGAATCTTAGCGTACCATAAGCAATCAGGAAACCTGTAAATGTAAAGGCATCTGAAAGCAAGAAGTACCACATCATTAGTTTACCGTAGCTCGCCTTCATTGGCGCTTTTCCGCCATCCCAAGCACCATCTTCAGATGGTCCAACATGTTCTTTAACTGTATCTGTAGCCATTAGAACTTAATTTGATTAGTTTATTTTCTTTATTAAAAATTTAATGACACGATCATGAACCCAATTAGGTAAACCCAAAGGAAGTCCACAAAATGCCAAAAAATCGACGTTAATTCCAATCGAAGTACTCGCGCTGGAGTCGCTTTGAAAGGAAGTGTAAACCCATGTATATTTGCCAAAATAATAGCACCAAGCCCGCCTACTACGTGTAGCAAGTGCGCTATGGAAATTAAATAGACAAATGAACCGGAAGGATTACCATCAATATAAATGCCGATTGCCTTTAGAGCCTCCCAACCTTCAAATTGACATACAACAAATCCTATTCCAAGTACTAAACTTAACACAAGACTAACCTTATACATAGTTTCATTTCCTGAAACAAAGTACCTTTTTGCCATATGAATGGCCAAGCTACTTAATAAGATCACCAGGGTGCTGATGTAAAATATATTTGGAATTGGAAATTCCTGCCAGTTACCTTTAGCTTCTCTTACAATCCATGCACTCGTAAAAGCAACGAATAACATTGACATACTCGCACAAGATAATAAGAGTGCAAATTTTTGAGAACGACTTTTTCTTCTGATTTCTACATCCATTTTGATACTTGTTTGTTAATACATTAAACCTTGTCCACCAACAAGAGTATTAAACATAGTGGTAAATAGAAAAACGAGAAAAACATCAATTTCAATGCTGATTTACGATCATCATTTAAGTGCAACATGTAGCCCATAATCGTATACCCAAGTGTCAATACAGACATACCTATCAAAGATATTACACCTGCATAACCAATTAGATAAAGTATTACAATCATCGGGAAAAGCATGAAAGCATAAAATGTTGAGTATACCCCAAGCATAGAATCTCGTTGCCCATTGCGTTCTGGTATAAATTTGAACCCAGCTTTTTTGTAATCCTCATATCCAAGCCATCCAATAGCCCAAAAGTGCGGAAACTGCCAGAAAAACTGAATACTAAATAATACAATAGCTAGATCAGTAACCGTACCTTGCGCAGCAACACAACCTATAAGTACGGGCATAGCACCTGGTATAGCACCAACCGGAATAGCTGCACTACTAATTCGCTTTAGAGGCGTATAGATAAATGCATACAATACCATTGAAATGAAACCAAATACTGCCGTAGAGAGGTTGAAGCTAGCAAGCAAGGCAACACCAATAACAGATGTTAATCCTGCTATTAGAATAGCCCATGTAGTACTTATCCGACCTGTAGCAATAGGACGATTTTCCGTCCTTTTCATCAATTTATCAAAATCTTTCTCCAACAACTGATTAAAGGTATTAGCAGCTGCAGTTATGCAAAATCCACCAAGACCCAATATAGCAACGGAAGAAAGGTCTAGAGCGAAAGAATCAAGAGCAATCCAATAAGCTAGTATTGCTGAGAATACCACCGTAATGGTAAGTCGGAACTTGAACAACATCATCAAGTCCTGAAATATCGAATATGTAGCTGTATTGACTTTTGAATAACTCATTTCGTAACCTCTTTATCTCCTTCTTTTATTATGAGTACCGTTCCCCTCGTTAGAGGAACGGTATTAAGTCTTTTTATTATTTAATGTACTTCAGATTCTTCTTCTCCAACAGGCTCTACCTGTGGATAGAATTCTCTTCCGTCTTTACCATAATCATAAGGCCATCTCTGAACTGTTGGAAGTTTTCCAGGCCAGTTACCGTGACCAGCATTGATCGGTGTAGTCCATTCAATCGTAGAAGCATCGTATGGATTTGCTACAGTTTGCTTACGTCCCTTCCAAATACTGTAGAAGAAGTTAACAACGAAAACTACCTGTAGGAAGAATACGATAATTGCAGCTACTGTGATAAACTTATTCAATTCACCAAATTGACTGAATGAATCAAATGTATCAAATCTGTAGTATCTACGTGGAACACCAGCCATACCAATGTAGTGCATTGGCCAGAACACAGCATAAGCACCAATCATAGTACCCCAGAAGTGAATCTTACCAAGTGTTTCATTCATGAAACGTCCATACATTTTAGGGAACCAGTGATATACACCGGAGAACATTCCAAAGAATGCAGCAACACCCATTACAATATGGAAGTGCGCTACTACGAAGTATGTATCATGCAATTGAATATCAATCGCTGAATTTCCTAAGAAAATACCCGTAAGTCCTCCAGAAATAAACATCGATACAAAACCGATAGCAAATAACATCGCTGAGTTGAAACGGATACTACCTTTATATAGTGTCGAGATCCAGTTAAACACTTTTACCGCTGATGGTACAGCAATGATAAGTGTAAAGATCACGAAGAAATTCGAAATAAATGGATTCACTCCAGACATAAACATATGGTGTGCCCATACGATAAATGATAGGAATGCGATTGCAAGCATTGAGAATACCATCGCTTTATATCCAAAAATTGGCTTCTTAGCATGTACTGAAAGTACCTCGGAAACAATACCCATTGCAGGAAGTATAATAATATATACCTCAGGGTGTCCCAAGAACCAGAACAAGTGCTGATATAGGATTGGAGATCCACCAACTTGCTGTAGCGCTTCACCTCCAACAAAAATTTCATTCAAGAAGAAAGAAGTATTCATTGTTCGGTCAAACATCAACAGGAAGAAACCAGATACCAATACAGGGAAAGAAAGAAGTCCTATGATTGCAGTAATAAAAAATGCCCAAATTGTAAGTGGCATTCTCCACATGGTCATACCTTTCGTTCTTAGGTTCAGTACAGTAGTGATATAATTCACACCACCCAATAATACTGAAACCACAAAGAATACTAAGGATATAGTCCAGAAGGTCATACCTGCTCCAGATCCATCAGAGGCCTGTGGTAGCACACTCAAAGGAGGATATGCTGTCCAACCACCAGAGAATGGTCCTGTACTTAGGAATAGTGAATAGAACATCAATGTACCCGCCAAAAAGAAGAACCAGTATGATAACATGTTCAACAAAGGCGAAGCCATATCTCTTGCTCCAATCTGCAATGGAATAAGTAAGTTCGAGAAAGTACCACTAAGACCAGCCGTAAGTACAAAGAATACAATTATTGTACCGTGCATAGTCACCAATGCATAGTAAAATTGGTTCGATAAAGCACCAAGTCCTTCTGCATTAACAGTAATCCATTTACCTAAAACTGGCTTTAACCAAGCCATATCAGCCTCTGGAAATCCTAGTTGAAGACGGAAAACCAATGACATCAATGCCCCGATAATTGCCCAAAACATACCAGTAATCAAGAATTGCTTAGCAATAATCTTGTGGTCCATACTGAATATGTAGGTATTGATAAAGTTCGCGGAGAACTTATCGCCATCATGGTGATCATGAAAATGATCATCATAACCTAACTCTTCGATAAGTTTTTCCTCATAAGTAGGAATCCCTTTAGATATTACCATGACTTATTATTATTTATATTATCGTTTTTTTTAATTATTCTGCTGACTCTGCATTCATTGCAACAATATCAGCATCTTCACTAACTTCTTCAGCAGGAGCCTCCTCTTCAGGAGAATCACTTGCAAGCTTTTGACCTTTGAATGGGTCAGCATCCGTATTTCGGATAGAAGTCATATAATAAGGTTGTTGTTCTTTTAACCATTCATCATAAACATCGCGTTCAACAATCTTTACGATACGCTTCATTGAAAAGTGACCTTTACCACAAAGCTCAGCACATGCCAATTCATAATTAAAGACTTCCCACTTCTGAGGTCCTTCTGGATCTTCCAGATCAGCCGGCACCTGGTACTCTTCATATTCCTTAAGATTCTCACGATACTGTTCTGTAGTTACTTCTGGAGTAAATACAAAGTATGTCGGCATCCCAGGAACTGCATCCATCTTCACTCTAAAATGAGGTAGATAGAAATTATGTAGTACATCCCTTGCTGTGATTCGCACTCTTACTTTTTCTCCTACAGGAAGTACAATCTCACCAGGGTGAAGATCATCATGATTCTTAATATCTTCCCAATCCTGACCAATCGGATTACTTCCGTCAATCATTTTGTAGTTACGAGTTCCTAAAAGATTATCCGAACCTGGATATCTTAGATGCCATGCAAACTGATAACCAGTTGCTTCGATCTCGATAAACTCATCTTCAGTATCTGCCATGATTTCATTCCAAGCCGAAAGACCGAATACAACAAGTATTGCCATTACAACTGCAGGAATAGCAGTCCAGATAATCTCTAAACGAGTATCATGAGCAATGTACTCAGCTTTAACGCCCTCCTCTTCCTTGTACTTCCACGAGAAATAGAAAAGTGCTATGTGTGTTGCCACAAATACAATACCTGTAAAGAATAATGTGGTATTGAATAATGAGTCAATAAGCTTTCCATGAGATGAGGCAGCGGTATGAGGCCCATATCCTAGGAAGTAATTTTTATAATGTAATGCAGATACCACGCAGAAAATCATAAATCCTGCAAGGAACCACATCATGTAATTCGCATTTCTTTTGTTGGTAAGCTTCTGAGTTTCTTTATCACCTCTTCTGATACCAGCAAGCTCAGTTACTCTAGCAATCTGTACAATTACTATCAAAATAAGAACCGAGATTAAAACAAAACCGAGTAAAGAATTCATCGGATATCTTTTTTTATTTCGTCAAATAAGACTAAAACTGTAAATATAATATTCTCAAATCCTAATGGTGCTCGTGCGCATCGTGATGCATTTCTCCACCACCGTATCCAACATGGTGATGCGCGCTTTCATCCAAATAAGGATCATTCTTCGCTTCAATTGGCATTTTTGCTAACCTTCTGAATGTCATATATAAGAACAAACCAAGGAAACCAATAAATGTACCAACCTCAATCAAACCTGGCATTGAGAAACCCGCCACAGCATCATGAGCATGTTCGCCATGTAGTGCTGTATGTAAGATTCCTGGCTTCAACATCAAGAAGTAATCAATCCAGTGCCCAAATAATACAACACAGGAAGCAAATAGTAAAGTACCTCTTTTCCTTTTTGTGTCATTTCGCATCAACACGAAGAATGGCATGATAAAGTTTAGGAGCAAATTACCGAAGAACAGTACCGGATAATCATTCATTCGCTCATAAAAGTAGATGGTTTCTTCTCCTACATTTGCATACCAAATCAACATGAACTGAGAGAACCATAAATAAGTCCAGAAAATGCTGAAAGCAAAAACTAACTTACCAAGATCATGAATATGTTCATCAGTCACTTTAGTAAAGTATCCTTTACCCTGGAAGTATATTAATAATATAACTGTCAAAGCCATACCTGATACAAACCAACTCGCACCTGAATACCAGGCAAAAAGTGTTGAATACCAGTGTGCGTCAACAGACATCACCCATTGCCAAATTATAGCAGCTGAAGAAAAACCTAAAATAGGAAGGAAAGCTGCTGACCAAACTCTAATTTTCTTATGAAAAGCAAATCCGCCATTTCCATTATCTTCAGCAAGAGAAAGCGCACGCAATTTATAAGCGAAAAACGCCCAAGCACCTACGACTACGACAGATGCAATTGCATACCAATTCTTATTTAAAAAAGCTGATTTGTGAATAAGTATCTCGTCATCTCCTGGATGCATCCAGTGGTAAACGTGAGCGAAATCACCATATACGGCCACAACCATAATACCTACAAGTATCAAAGCAGGACCTAAAAGGAAGGAATACATAGATTCCCATAATCTTTTGAATACAGTATACCAACCACCCCATGCAGTTACAGAGACAGCTACAAAGAATAACACCATAGTGGCAATCCCTGTAAAGAAAATGGAGTTATGCATGAAGTTCGACCAGAATCGAGTCTGATGCCCCAAGTCATCCATAAAAAGTGAGAGAATAAGGCAGATTACTCCTAAACCCATCATTCCTCCAAAAAGCATTTTTTGCTTTGATTCAAACGTAAAATTGTTCATTTTCTAAGCTTGTTTATATTTTCAATAGCTTAAATCAAATATATTCTTAGTGAGCACCTTCTGAATGATCATCAGATGCATGTTGTCCATGGTCAGAACCATGATCTTCAGCATGTGCCTCGTCATGGTTTTCTTCATGTACTTCTGCCTTTACCATACTAGCTCTTGGAATTCCAAAACTAGCATTTAAGGTATTTACAGTCTCACTATATTCAGTTCCCGTCTCTTTTGCCTGCAGCACACGGATGTAGTGGATTACTTGCCAACGTTCTTCAAAAGAAATTTTATCAGCATATCCACCCATTACATTCTTACCGTGCATAATTGCATGGTAGTAACGACCATTAGATGCAGCAATGAATTCTTCAGAAAGGAAGTTTGCCGGTGCAGCCGGGTATACTCCTGTTTCATAGATATATCCATTCCCGTCTCCTTTTTCGCCGTGACATACTCCACAAAAAATATTGTAAAGTTCTTTAGCTTCCTTTAAACGAGCATCCTCTATTGGGAAAGGGTTATCAATAACCTCAGCCGTAGCTCTTGTTCTTTCCTCTTCTGTATCTGCGTAGTAATAGCCAACATGACCATTCTTAGGCGTGTAAACTGCATTTGGAGCTTTTCCATTCAGTACATCCAGCATTTCTGTCACTTCACTACCTTTAGAAGCAGAGATACCTGCATAACCACGAGGAACAGTTCCATTTACTGGAAGTCTTGGACCAGAAAGGTCTTTAACTTTAAAGGTACTTTCTTCGTCCCAATTATTAGATTCTCTAATATCTCCATACACATTCGCCTCATAAGCTAGTGAGTGGCCCATATCGGGCATAAACTCAGTACCAGTGTTATTTGGACCTGCCGGATCACAGGATACAGTGAAAAGAATCACCATACCAAGAATCAAAGCAAGTACTGTATTTTTTATAGCATTCATTTTATTCTATTCTTTAGGCTTTTAAAGCTATAGTTCGAATTAAATATCTTTTGTGTGAACCTCCTCAGCAAGTGTCTCAGAGAAGAATAATTTAATCGCGTTCAATTCTTCTTTTGAGTGTGCATCTGCATCAAATGCAATACAAAATTTATCGTCAGTGATTCTATCATCAAGTGTAGGATTCACTTTTCCTGGCCACAATCCACAAATCGCATAGAAAGTAACAACCATCGCTATAGAAGCAAATAATACTGTCAACTCAAATGTGATTGGAATAAATGCCGGCGCAGAAAAATATGGCTTACCACCAAAGATGATTGGCCAATCGCTTGTAAACACCCAAGTCATGAACAAGAATGCAAATGCAGCTCCTATCGCACCGAAAATAAATCCAACAATATGCAGCCTAGACTCTGTAAAGCCCAATAATTCGTCAATTCCGTGTACAGGGAATGGCGTAAATACCTCCATAATTTCAAGGTGTTGGTCATTTGCTTTTTCTATAGCTGACAGCAACACTTCTTCATCATTGTACAATCCGAAAAGAACCGATTTATTTTGATTTTCCATAATTCTTAAATTTCTACTCGTTCTTAACTTAGTTTACAGCTTCCTTCTCATTTTCAGCCCCTTGCGATCCATGTGAATATTGATCACCTGAAGATTTAAGGATACTCTTAACCTCTGCAATCGCAACTACTGGAGCAACTCTTGTAAACAGTAAGAAAAGGGTAAAGAATAAACCTATAGTACCAACAAACAAACCAATCTCAACCCACGTAGGAGTATAGTAAGACCAAGAAGATGGAATATAATCACGGGCAAGTGTAGTAGCAATAATTACAAAACGCTCAAACCACATACCCACATTTACAAACAATGACATCACGAAAGTCACGAAAACATTTCTACGCATCTTCTTCCACCAGAAGATCTGAGGAGATAATACATTACATGTCATCATACCGATATATGACCAATAGAAAGGTCCAAGAACACGGTTGTAGAAAGCAAATTGTTCGTATACATATCCAGAATACCAAGCAATGAATAACTCTGTCAAATAAGCAACACCAACGATCGTACCTGTAACAAGGATTACCTTGTTCATACTCTCCATGTGTTCTAATGTGATATAGTCTTCAAGCTTGAGTACTTTTCTTGTTATAATCATAAGAGTCTGTACCATTGCGAATCCTGAGAATACAGCTCCTGCGACGAAGTATGGCGGGAAGATAGTTGTATGCCAACCCGGAATCACGGATGTCGCAAAATCGAAGGATACAATGGTGTGTACTGAAAGTACTAGTGGAGTTGACAATCCTGCTAGGATAAGAGATAGAGCCTCCCATCTTTGCCAGTGCTTTGCAGAACCCGTCCATCCGAAAGAAAGACCATTATAAATTCTTTTTCTTATACCCTTTGCACGATCTCGGATAGTTGCAAAATCCGGAACCAAACCTGTATACCAAAATAATAAGGATACAGTTAGGTAAGTAGAGATTGCAAATACATCCCAAAGTAGTGGAGAGTTAAAGTTTACCCATAAAGGACCACGTGTGTTCGGATATGGGAAAATGAAGAAAACTAACCAAATACGTCCAACGTGAAGTAATGGATACTGCCCTGCACAGATAACGGCAAATATTGTCATCGCCTCTGCCGCACGGTTTACACCGGTACGCCATTTCTGACGGAACAATAATAGAATCGCAGAGATCAAGGTTCCGGCGTGACCGATACCTACCCACCAAACAAAGTTGGTAATATCCCAGGACCATCCGATCGTACGGTTAAGGTTCCAAGAACCAATACCATAGTATACTGTCCAAAATACGCTGAATGCGAAAACGCCTAAAAGGGCTATCGAAGCAGCAAAAGCAATAAACCACAAAGTTCCAGGCATACGCTCTGTAGGAGAACAAATGTCCTCCGTAATCTGGTGGTATGTTTTGCCCCCGGTTACAAGGGGCTGTCTAATAGGTGATACAACAGAACTCATTATAATATATCTTTGAGTTGTTTATAGTATTATTTCCTTAATCTTAGCTAATAGCCTCGTCTCTGTTTACGATCTTCGCAGAGTAATGCACTGAAGATTGAACATTCGTTTCTTCAAGTACTAGGTAGTTCAATTCTGAATCCAATGCCTTAGCTAAAGCACCATCCTCATTATTGAAGTCACCGAAAGTGATTGCACCAGTCACACATGCTGTCTGACAAGCTGGCTTAACATCACCCTCTCTAAGTGCTCTACCTTCTTTCTTCGCAGTCAACTTACCCTCTTGGATACGCTGAACACAGAAGCTACACTTCTCAATCACACCACGAGAACGAACAGTTACGTCTGGATTAAGAACCATACGAGTCAGGTTGTCTGCACCGAACGGAATCTCTTCACCATTTACTGAAACTTCGTTTCCACCAAACAAATCGGCAGTTGTATAATCGTACCAATTCAGACGACGAACCTTAAATGGACAGTTGTTTGCACAGTAACGTGTACCGATACAACGGTTATAAGTCATTTGGTTCAGTCCCTCTGATGAGTGGTTTGTTGCTCCTACTGGACAAACGTTCTCACAAGGAGCGTTATCACAGTGCTGACACATCATAGGCTGATAAACAGTGTTTGGATTCTCATGATCACCGAAGAAGTAACGGTCGATTCTCAACCATGTCATTTCGTGGTGACGAGAAACCTCCTCTTTACCAACTACAGGTACGTTATTTTCAGCTACACAAGCCACCTGGCAAGCTCCACAACCCAAACATGCATTTAGATCGATTGCCATACCCCAGTGATGACCCTGGCTATAGTATTTTTCATTATATTCTTCATACGGATAAAGCGTTGCATCATTTAAGTGCTTCGCAAAATCACGTTTTTTAGCAATTTTTGCTTTTAGATCATTTACCTCGCTAAGGTTTGCTTGGTAAATAATTGAACGATCAGTAAGACCTCCCTGGAATCCTTCACCAATTGTCATCAGTGTTTTCTCATCCACATTAATCTCCTTACCATCTTCTTGACCAGTAATACCAAAAGTATGGTGGTACTGAACACATGGGAATTCTGTATCTACTAAATCTGTCTTCTTCGGCTCAGCATCAAGTGCATTGAAATACTGAACGTTTCCATCTTTATCTCTCGTCAACCAAGACATAGAGTTTGTACCCACATTCTTACCAGCAAAACCAACAACTGAACGACCTGCACCTAAGGCTGCAGAGAATGTATCCGTTGCAAGTCCGAAAGATGCAATACATGTGATATTCTGAGCGATGCCATTCGCAGAAACCTCAACAATATCAGCATTACCTTTATACTCACCTTGGTTAAGGTCTTTGTATGTAACCATACTATTACCTCCTTCCCAAGAAACTGGAATTCCAAAGTAGTTACCCCATGTTGTGCGGCTTACAGGATCTGGAAGCTCTTGCAACCATGGATTATCAGCATACTCTCCTGCACCCATTGCAATCGTCTCAAATAGAACGATCTCCTCTCCTTGTCCAGGCTTACTGATTTTATTTAAATATGCATTTACATCCGCAACCATGTTTATTGCAGGCTCAGAAGCCTTTGCAGTAAATACACCATCGTGTAAGGTCTTATCCCAGAATGACTGGAAGGACATAAAGTTATTTTGCATTGGGAACATAGTTGACTCCCAATTAGCTTTCAAATATTCGTAGTATGGCTGATCAGATGTTTGATCCAAGTTTGCACTTGACGCCCATACTAATAGTGACTCTTCTCCTTGTCTTGTATCAAATAAAGGTGATATAGTTGGCTGTACGATGCTAAACATCCCTTTCTTAGGCTCTACATCTCCCCAAGCTTCCAAGAAGTGTGGTGTAGGCGCTGTATAGTTACAAAGCGCACCTGTCTCATTCGGTACAGAAGACATGAATACAGAAGTCTTAACTTTTGACATTGCAGCAGCAAAATCAGAAGCTTCTGGAAGATCATACGCTGGATTTGCATCCATAACGATCATCGCATCTACTTTTCCTGACTTCATTTCTGCAACTAAGTCAAGTATATTCTTATCTATACCTTGACGCTGGTTTGATGCACGATCAAATGTTATTGTACTTCCGTAACTACCTAACATTTCGTTGATCGCATTAACTACAACCTGTTCCGCTACATTATTCGATCCTGATACTACAAGTACTTTTCCTGAAGAAGCCTTTACTTTCGCAGCAAGCTTCTCAAGTGCAGTTCTTGCCTTTTCATTCAAATCAGAACCCATGCTTGACCCTTTCAGTGCATTGTAGAATGCTTTTATAGCACTACCCTGCTCTGAAGGACGAACCATGATTCTATTATCTGCATTCGAACCGGTAAGAGACATGTAAGATTCGATCTGCGTATGGTGAGACATAGTTGGTGTCTCCGCTTTAGGATCTACTTTACGATTCTTTACATATCCATACTGGAATTCCTCTGAAGAAATCCATGTTCCTAAAAAGTCAGCTCCAAAACTGATAATGAAATCAGCTTTGTCGAAGTGGTATGAAGGTATAGTTGCCATGCCGAAACTTGCATCGTTAGCTTCCAAAATACCAGAAGCCGATACAGCATCGTAATTCACAGCCTTTGCAGCCGGATAAGCCGCCAAGAATTCACCCATTGCCTTTTTAGCTGTAGGACTCATATTTGTGTTCCCTACAAGACGTATATTCTTAGAAGATGCTAAAGCTTTCATAATTTCTTGATCCAGCTCTGCCCATGGCATACTTGGCTTGCTAATGCGGTTCACATTATATAAGTCAAGTACTGCTGCCTGTGCTCTAGCTGATGTTCCTCCATGAGAAACAGGAGAAAGACTGTTACCCTCTATCTTAATTGGTCGACCCTCACGAGTCTTAACCAAAATAGAAGAGAAGTCACCTCCTCTAACAAAAGACGATGCATAGTATGAAGCTACACCAGGAACAATCTCGTCCGGTTTCACAACATAAGGAATAGCTCTTTTCACTGGGATCTCACAAGAAGCTGCAACAGTAGCTGCTCCAAGTCCAAAACCCAGGTACTTGAGAAAATCACGACGATTCGTCGAAGATTCCATTACCTTCTCATCCGCCATTGAATCAACCACAGGTACAGTGTTTGCAAACTCTTGCTTTGCTATTTCCTGTAACTCCGGACTATTGATGTCGTTATGACCAATCCAAACTTCTTTATTATTATTCTTCATTTTTATTGAAGTAGAGTTTTTACAAATTGATAATTAATTGACGCTCTTCAGAGCAAGCACTGTTTAATAGTGACATTTTTGACATTCAAGACCACCGATCTCTTCAACTGTCACTTTATCCCTATCTCCAGCACTCAACTGATTATGGTAGTTCTCGTAAGACTTGTAATATTCATTACCATCAAACTGAACTTCCGTTTTACGGTGGCAATTAATACACCATCCCATTGATAACGGAGAATATTGTTCTACAACTTCCATCTCCTCAACCTTACCGTGACAGCTTTCACAATCAACTTCACCCACTTTTACGTGCTGAGCGTGATTGAAATAAACATGATCAGGTAAGTTGTGGATACGTATCCACTCTATTGGTCCACGGAAATCATCTTTTCTATCGTTTGTAAGTGAAGCAACCACTGCATCCCATTCCTCCTCAACCTGAGCTGCTTTCTTTTCTGGAGTCTCCTCTTCAGACTGGCTTTCTATCCAAGCTTTGAAGATCAACTCGATCTCTCCTACATCCATATTTTCATAATCCTCCAAGTAAGTACCTGACTTAGGATCGAAACCTATAGAAGCAAATATTTTTGTCAACTCAGCAGTACCGTAGGTAGAACCTTTCTTGATCGCTTTGTGACAGTTCATACATGTATTCGCGGCAGGAATTACGGAGTGCTTAGATCTTCTAGCACCATCATGACAGTAATTACAATCAATCTGGTTAAGCCCTGCATGTGTAGCGTGAGAGAACTTGATCGGCTGGTCAGGCATATATCCCTGCTGGCGGCCAAGATTGATCGCCTTATCTGCCATCATAGATCCTCCAGCAACAACTGCAATCAAAACAAATGTTGCAATCATTGATTTTGACTTGAGAACATCAAATAAGGTACGCTCCGGCTGCAACTCTTCGCCATCTTCCACTTTCACCATCACGTTCAGCTTCGAAGCAACACGCATTAGAACAAGAACCAATCCGATTAAACCGATAATGATCACAAGGAATAAAGTTGAATTGTCTTCCTCTTCTGTGACAACAACTCCATCCGTAAGAACCCCTTCCGGAACATAGTTGTATTGGAAGTCGATGTAAGCAAGTACATTCGCAATCTGCTCATCAGTAAATTGAGTGAAAGAATTCATCACAGATTTATTCCAATCATTATATAACTGAACAGCTCTTGGATGTCCCTCTCCAACCAACTTCTGTGAATTACGAATCCATGAGTACAAGTCCTCTTGTGGATAATCTGCCCATCTTTCTTCAACACCACCAAGCGCAGGTCCAGTAAGATCGTCTTTCATGTTCTTGTTATGACAAGAAGCACAATTGTTCTTGAACAGGGTTGTACCCTCAGCAATGTTGGCTTCTTGGGCCATAATCGTTGCTCCGGGTAAGAAAACCAAGAGGAGTAAAATTCTGAAAATCAATGATCTTTGAATCATCTGTTACTAAATTTATTTCTGTAGTATATCTAATTCTTTGACTAGTGTCATTTTCCTGTCAGCGCAAAGATAAAAACAGAAGCAATATTTACCAACACACTACAAGGTATTGTGCTATTTAGACCGATTCTAAATTGCTTGAATATATCTTTAAACTTGCCCATCAAGAATTTAAATGGAAGGCTAACTTTTTTAAGACTGCTAAAGTAATGAAAATCAGCGAATCAAACAGAAACTTGAGCTTTTATATGTGGATGTGGGTCATAATCTTTCAATTCAAAGTCTTCAAAATCAAATTGGAAAATATCTTTCACCGCTGGATTAAGGATCAGCTTAGGCATAGAACGAGGTTCTCTGCTGAGTTGCAGCTTAGCCTGATCCAAATGATTGTTATATAAATGTACATCACCAAAGGCATGAATAAACTCCCCAGGCTCCAGATCACATACTTGAGCAATCATAAGTGTAAGTAAAGCATAAGAAGCAATATTGAAAGGAACACCAAGAAAAACATCTGCTGAACGCTGATAAAGCTGACAAGACAACTTACCGTCTACAACATAGAATTGAAATAATGCATGACATGGACAAAGGGCCATATCATCTAAATCTGCAACATTCCATGCACTCACTATTAATCTCCTAGAATTGGGATTAATCTTTATTTGTTCTACAAGATTCTTTATCTGGTTTACAGTCTTTCCATTGGCTCCTTCCCAACTCACCCATTGTTTTCCGTATACTGGTCCTAAATCTCCATTCTTATCTGCCCATTCATTCCAAATTCTTACTTTATTTTCCTGAAGATATTTTACATTTGTGTCCCCTTTTAAAAACCATAGTAATTCATAAACAATAGATTTTAGGTGTAACTTTTTGGTTGTAACCATAGGAAAACCCTGACTTAGATCAAAGCGCATCTGGTAGCCAAAACAGCTAATTGTGCCTGTTCCTGTTCGGTCGCCCTTTTGAGTTCCGTTGTCCAAAACATGTTGCATTAAATCTAAATATTGTCTCATAACCTTTGCTTATAATTTAGTTGTTTATCACTATGCTAATACATTAACCAATTTCGTGAATAAATCATTACAAGCATAATCTTTTGAGCAACTTTTATGTTTTGACTATTAAAACCCAACAATGAAAAAATATATTTCCCTAACAATTATTACATTTCTGAGCTGTAGCTTCTCCTTTGGCCAGGAATGGGTGCTATCTAAAGATGGTAAAGATCTGCAAACATATTACCGAGAATCTGAACGATCAGCTATAAAAGAGCTAAAAATAGTAACTACAATCAATGCTCCCGCTATTGAAGTGTTTAAATTTTTAAATGAAATAGACCTTTATGATGATTGGGTTTACAGAACTATTGAGGCGAAACTAGTGAGAGAATACAATGACAAAAGCCTTCAATATTATGCTGTAGTTGACTTCCCGTGGCCATTTGACGATAGAGAAATGTATATCATTTCTCACTATAAAATTAGTGCAGATGAAAAGCTGATTACTACGAAATCTAAAGCAGTTCCTAGGAAGGATATTGAAGAAAGAGAAGATCATGTGCGTATCACCGACATGGAACTAGGCTGGACACTGACAGAAAATGATAACAAGGAGACAGAAATCATTTATATCATGCGCTCAGACCCTGGAGGTGTCATCCCCGCATGGATTGTAAACCTAGCGCTAGAAGCTGGCCCAACGAATACTATGAAAGGATTAAAGGACCTTGTAAAAGAGCACATGCTAGAAAACTAAAGCAATCTTTAAGTAAAAAAATCAATCCAAAAGATCCCCGGTAAACAATATCCTATTTTGATTGATTTAGGTCTTATATTTGCACTACTGATTGACTCGATTAATATGAAATATAATAGCCTAGCTGAATGCGCAGCTGACCTTGAGAAGAACGGACAACTAATACGAATTACAGAAGAAGTAGATCCAAACCTAGAGATGGCTGCAATACACTGGCGTGTGTTCAAAAAAGGAGGTCCTGCCCTATTGTTTGAAAACATCAAAGGCAGCAAATTTCCAGCATTATCAAATCTATATGGGACATTCGAACGGACAGATTTTCTATTTAGAAGTTCACTCCCCAAAGTTAGTAAAGTGGTACAACTCAAAGCTGACCCTAGTGTTTTCTTCAAAGCACCTTTAAGATACTTGAGTGCACCCTTCACGGCACTATCCGCTCTACCCAGAAAAATCTGGTCCAAAGCAGCTGTAGAATATGGAGAGACTACAATTGATAAACTGCCCTTAATAAGGTGTTGGCCAATGGATGGAGGTGCATTTGTAACCCTACCTCAAGTGTTCACATTACCACCTGATGATAAGAATATCATGAAATCCAATATTGGTATGTATCGGATTCAACTATCCGGCAATGAATATGAAATCAATAAGGAAATTGGTTTACACTACCAATTGCATAGAGGTATAGGAGTACACCACCAGCAATACAATAACTCAGATGAAGATTTCAGAGTAAGTATATTCATAGGAGGTCCTCCCTCTCATGCCTTTGCAGCCATAATGCCACTTCCAGAAGGATTGACTGAAACTACTTTCGCTGGCATGCTCGCAGGCAAACGATTTAAATACAAAACTAAAGATGGTCATGTACTTTCCGCAGATGCTGATTTTGTGATCACAGGAAGAGTCCGCAAAAATGAAAAAAAACCAGAAGGTCCCTTCGGTGATCACCTGGGCTACTACAGCCTAGAGCATGAATTCCCTGTAGTCGATGTAGATAAAGTATATCATCGTAAAGATGCAATCTGGCATTTCACAGCAGT
>JAQXAY010000036.1 GCA_029252685.1 Saprospiraceae bacterium
GTTCCTGTTTTTGATCCCTTCAGGAATGTCTATAACTAGACAATTAATTAAAATTTATATTTTTTATGCTTTTGAACTAAGGGTTTATTATAAAAATCTTGTCTGTACAAGTGAAGATATCCTTAAGAAAATAATTTTTGGTAGATTTTTTATGCAGTAATCGAAAAAGCATCTTTATGATTTAGATTTCAACAAAGATTTTGTTTAAAGTTGGTTTTTCGTTTTGTTTTGACACGCCTATCACATTTTGTGGTCTAGGCGTTTTTTATTTGTCCTATGAAGTATCTAAAAAGGATAATTACGGACTTGTTGTTTCCTGCCCAGTGTATTGCTTGTTCAGGTAAGCGTTATAATGACCACGTGCTGCATCTGTGTATGTTTTGTTTTGACGAACTCCCTTATACTTACCATTTTGAACTCCGGAATAATTTATTCGAACAACGATTTTGGGGTCGATTGCCACTGTGCTCTGGAGCTTCATTACTCTTTTTTCAAAAGGACGCATTGGTTCAAAGTCTTATATATCGACTCAAATATGATTCGGGAAAAGAATTGGCAAGGTTTCTAGGTAGACTTCTAGGGACATCTTTGGCCAAAAGTGAAGCATTTGAAACAGTGGATTACTTGGTTCCAGTACCTTTACATCGAAAGAAAAAGCGAAAACGTGGATATAATCAAACGGCTCTTATTTGTGTGGGTGTTCAAGAGTCTTGGGATAATAAGCCCATATTTAATGGATTGAAACGCCGTAAAAATACAGGTACTCAAACAAAGATGGGAAGATTAGCGCGTTTGAAGAATTTGGAAGGAGCTATGGTTTCTGAAAAACAGACACTTTTAGAATGTCCGCACTTTTTGATAATTGATGATGTAATGACTACGGGGACAACCTTAGAAATATGTGCACTTGCACTTTTAGAAGCCTACCCAAAGGCAAAGATCAGCGTGGCAACACTTGCCTTCGCTGATCTTTGGTGATTGGAATTAATATTGTTTGAAGAACCATCTGAAGAGGTCTTTGAAGCTGGCTTTTTTTCCATACATCAAGATTCCAATTCTGTAGATTCTACCTGCTATCCAAGTAAAGAAAATACATGTACCAATTAATACAACCATAGAGACAAGCAACTGCCAGATTGGTGGCTCAAAAGCAAGTCGTGCTGGCATTACAATTGGTGAAAACAACGGAAATATTGATGAGAATACTGCAAGAGTACTATTCGGAGACTGCACTGCTGTAATCATTATGTAGAAAGCAATTGCCACTGGAATTGTAATAGGAATAGTCAGTGCTTGACCTTCCGTAATATCATCGCCTATTGCTGAACCAACTGCAGCAAAAAGTGATGCATATAACAAGTATCCTCCAATAAAGTAAAACAAGAATAATGGAATTATAGACCACCAATTTTGATTGGATATTTCAGCCATTATCATTGCGAAATCTCCCATGATTTCTTCTTGATCTACAGACGGATCTAAGTTTGTCAGTTCACTAGTATCAATACCCCAGAATGCGGATGCGGTTATCTGTATAATTGGAATTAGAACAGCCCATATTGCCAGCTGTGTCAATCCAACACCACCAACCCCTATGATCTTTCCGAGCATCAGCTCAAAGGGCTTAACCGTAGATATCATTACTTCAACAATACGATTAGTCTTTTCTTCCATAACCGAGCGCATTACCATCATACCATAGATAAATACAGCCATGTACATGATGAATCCCATGAACCCTCCAATCCCTGCAGCTACTAAATTCGTGTGTTTGGACTGATCTTTCTCTCCTTCTACAATGGGCTCAGGATCAATATCAACACTTGTTTCAAGGGCTGCTAGTTCCTTTTTGTCTAGATTAAGAATATCTATTTTGTAGTTCCGGATTTTATTTTTTACCCGATTTCTAATAGCCATCTCAAGGTCTAATGTTGGACTTTTTTCAGAGTAAAAAAAGATAGTATGCGTTTGTGCATAAAGATTCTTTATTTCAGGTATGTAAAGAATAGCATCAAATCCATTTTCCTCATAAGTAGCCTTTAGTTCCTCAACTGTTGCATCTGTTAGTTCAAAGGATGTACTACCAGAACGTGCAAGATCAGCAGGCTTATTGAAGATGCCAGATTGATCTACAACAGCAATTGTTTGGTCTTCTCCATCACTGTAGTTTAGGATGAAACCAAGTACAAAAATGAACAGACCTAATGCCAGTGGTGTGACTAGAGTCGTTATTATGAAGGATTTTTTCTTTACCCGTGTAAGATATTCTCGGGAGATAATAAGTTTTAGATTTTTCATTATGCTACAGATTCTACAGTTTGGATAAAGATTTCATTTAAGCTTGGAAGGATTTCTTTAAAGGAAATCAGTCTTTCTCCCTTGTTTACAAAATACTTGATCAGTTCATTTGAATTTTTGTCATTCTCCAAATGTACAATCATTGTGTTGCCTTGTTGATCAAGTACAGTTCCTGGTATATCATCTGTATTGTTTAAAGGATTGGCTGTTTTTATTTCAAAATGATTTTTCTTGTACGTGTTTCTGATATCCTCAATGTTTCCATCAAGTACAGTATTTCCTTTATTAACTAACATGATTTCTTCACAAATTTCCTCTACTTGTTCCATTCGGTGTGTAGAAAATATGATTGTAGTACCTTTTTCTTTAAGTCTGAAGATTTCTGACTTGATAAGGTTTGTATTGATAGGATCAAGTCCTGAAAAAGGTTCATCAAGGATTAGCAATTCTGGTTCATGTACGACTGTTGATATGAATTGTATCTTCTGCTGCATCCCTTTGGAAAGCTCATTGATCTCCTTGTTCCACCAATCCATAATTTCAAAACGTTCCATCCAAAAGCATATCTTTTCGTTAGCTTCCTTCTTGCTCATTCCTTTGAGCTGCGCTAGATAGAGTAGTTGCTCTCCGACTTTCATCTTCTTGTACAAGCCTCTTTCCTCAGGCATGTATCCAATGTATTGTGGTGATTTTCCATTTAGCGGAACTCCGTTAAACAATATTTGACCTTCATCGATAGATGTTATCGTTGTCATCATTCTAATTAAAGAAGTCTTTCCTGCTCCGTTTGGACCGAGAAGACCAAAGAGGCAACCCTTTTTAAGTTCAAGGTTTATGCTGTTGACGGCCGTGTAATCACCATAGTGTTTACTGACGTTTTGCACACTAATTATGGAATCCATGATTTGTATATTTTGATAATCAAAGGTACACTTTAGGATAAGGTTAAGATAAATTTATCTATATAGGTCTATTTTTATTCGATAAAAATTAATTGGGTAACTTGCTATCATGATGTTGAACAAAGCAATATTAGTAATTCATAATCCTGTAAGTGGGAATAGGAAGTCTAAGAAAAGAGCTGCTGCATTTCTTAGTCTACTTGATGAAAGTTGTGCGTATTTAACTATTTTGGTTACCGATCGTAAAGGTGCTGTACATGATATTGTTGCTAAATCCTTTGAATCAAAATCTTATGATTGTTTGATTGGGGTAGGAGGAGATGGGACGAATAATGAGATCATAAATAGCTTAATGGAGCTTCCTGCTGGCGTGCGAAACAAAGTTGTGTATGGACTTTTTCCAGCAGGAACAGGAAATGATTGGGCTAGAGGTATGCAGATTCCACTTGATCCAGTGGTTTGGATGGAGATGTTTGTGCGTGGAGAATCAAAGTCCCACGATCTTGGACTTGTGCATTATTCCTCAGGTGGCATAGAGGAAAAGAGATATTTTGTCAATGTTGCAGGGATGGCTTATGATGCATACCTGGTAAGGAAACTCGAGGAGGGTTTCATGCCTAAAAAGAATAAATTAGTGTATTTATCTATGTTGTTGCGCTGTCTAGTTTCTTATAAATTACATACTGCAAAAGTAGTTTCAGGAAAGGATTCATTTGAATCTCGTTGCTACACGCTTAATGTTGGAATTAATAAGTATGCTGGTGGCGGCATGGAAATTGTTCCTTCTGCTAGCCCATACGATGGGCTTTTATCATTCACTGCTGCAAAGGACTTGAAGAAATACGAGGTTGTACTTGAGCTTAAACGGTTTTACAATGGCACCTATGAGGAGCATCCAAAAATTCAGGCATTTGATAGTGAGCGTATAGAGGTTCACTGTTTAGATTCTGGAAGGAAAATGGATCTTGAAGTAGATGGAGAATACATCGGAGAGGCCCCCTGTACGTTTATAAGTATAAAAGAAGCAATACATGTTTTGGTACCTAAACAGGTATAATGATATCAGAAAATATCTTTTTGGAAAGTCGTTAATGTTAATGAATTATGGCCGGACTTGGTAAGGATCTTCTAAAAGGTAAGCAAATGCCTTTTCTCGTTTTATTAGCTGCATTTTTGGTTCATGCAAACACCTTGGGGCATGACTATGCCTTGGATGATTCTATTGTCATCACAGACAATCAATTTACAAAAGAAGGATTGGCTGGCATGGGTTCTATCTTTTCAAAAGATACTTTTTATGGGTTCTTCAAAAAAGATGGTAAAGATAATTTAGTTCAAGGGGGAAGATATAGGCCCTTAAGTCTTGCTATGTTTGCCTTAGAATATGAATTGTTTGGCGAAGAGCCATTCATAGGGCACTTGTTAAATGTACTCTTATTTGCCTTGCTATGTGCCTTGATTTTTCAATTTTTAAGAACCTTACTTCGGGATCATCGCTATTCTGATTTATTGGCACTTCTGACTGCCTTGTTGTTTGCGGTGCATCCTGTCCACTCAGAGGTTGTAGCAAATATCAAAGGACGTGATGAAATTCTTGCACTACTGTTTGCTGTCCTAAGTTTTAAATATATTCTGAGTTATTTTGATGAAAGGAAATTCAGTAGCTTGATTCTAAGTGGCTTCTTTTTATTCCTTGGCTCTATGTCCAAAGAGAATGCAATCACCTTTGTTTTGATCATTCCTATTGGGCTAATGTTGTTCCGAGGATTGAATTTTAAAGCGCTCATCAAGTATAGTCTTCCTGCATTTGTCGGTGTTTTAATATTCTTAGCAATTCGATTTTCAGTACTACGATTTTCAATGGGTTCAGAATCACTAGAATTGATGAATAATCCATTCCTAAAGTGGACTGGAAGTAGCTATG
>JAQXAY010000282.1 GCA_029252685.1 Saprospiraceae bacterium
ATCAAATCATCCAAACGGATGTGATTGAAGTCTTTGCACTTCCTGTTTCAAACTTCTCTTCTGTAGTCACTGATTTAGTAGTCAACTTTACGAATCTATCCGAAAATTCAACGACCTACGATTGGGACTTCGGGGATGGAAACAATTCTACTCAAGAAAATCCAACACACACCTACGCAGAATCTGGAAACTATACTGTTACTTTGACTGCTTCAAATAATTGTGGATCGATCACGATGACTCAGGAGGTATCTATATTAACCGCTCCAATAGCAGGGTTCGAATTCACACCTGGACAAGGTTGTATTCCTTTAACTGTTGCGTTTACAAGCACAGCTGTTGGTCAAGTGGACAATTACCTTTGGACTTTTGAGGGTGGAGATCCTGCAACTTCTACAGAAGCTAATCCAATTGTAATATTCAACAATCCCGGAACATACTCAGCAACGCTTGAAGTTTCCAATGCCACAGGGACAGACCTAATCAGTCAATCTCAAATAATTGAAGCATTACCACTTCCGATACCAAGTTTTACAACATCTATCGATGGGCTTGTATTGAGTATCATAAATTCATCAGAATATGCAGATACCTATTCCTGGGACTTTGGTGATGGCAATACGTCGAACGAAGCCAATCCAATTCATAGCTATGAGGAAGACGGAAATTACATAGTATCGCTGACCGTTGAAAATGGCTGTGCATCATTTACGATCAATCAAAACATAAGCATAAGTAGTGCACCCGAGGCAGGATTCACCGCTGAACCTAATCAAGGTTGTGCTCCACTAAGTGTACAATACACGAGTACTTCACAAGGACAGATTAATGATTATGAGTGGACCTTCGAGGGCGGAAATCCATCCGTATCAAACGAAGCAAACCCACTTGTTGTCTATACCGAACCAGGCCTTTATTCAACAAGCTTAACGGTAACAAATAATGCTGGGTCTGATTTACTTGAGTCTATCAATGGTATAGAGGTACTTCCAGGTATAGAGGAGAATCCATTTACTTATGTTGCAAATGGAAATACAGTAAGCTTCACAAATAATGCCTTGAATGGTTCAGACTTCTTCTGGAATTTTGGCGACACCAACTCATCCACCGAAGAGAATCCTGTGCATACTTATTTGGCAGCTGGAATTTATCAGGTTGAACTAACGATCAGTAATGCTTGTGAAACTTCTACCATCATTCAGGATATACAATTTGGAGTAGAGTTGCCTGTAGCCAATTTCGATTTTAGCTCGACGGATAACTGTGTACCTGCAACCATTAATTTTACAGATCTATCTACAGGAAATCCGGTCGAATGGCAATGGTCCTTCGAGGGAGGGAATCCATCAACATCTTCGGAACAAAATCCAACGATCATCTATAATGAAATTGGATCATTTGATGTTCAACTCTTAGTGACGAATGCAGCCGGTACGGCATCTTTAGTATCCAATAATCTTATTGAGATAGAGGAACTACCAATAGCTGATTTCGACTATGCTGACCAAGGAAACAACACCTTCCAGTTTTATGATCTATCACAATTTGGCGATAGCTTCGAATGGGATTTTGGCGATGGAAATAATAGCACAGAAACATCTCCTCTGCATACCTATGCAGAAGCAGGATCTTATATTGTTTTGCTTAGTGTTTCTAATGATTGTGGAACAACTGTATTCACCCAGGAAATACTTTTCAACAGTGTGAGTTTACAGGCTTTTTCTGATTTTATTTTGATCTATCCGAATCCAAATACTGGTGTTTTCACTATTGACTGGTCTGATAGTAAAGAGACAATCACTAACATAAAGATCTACAACACCTTAGGTCAGACTATCGAGGAATATTCCACTGAGACTACAACACAGATTCAAATTGATCTCGACCATGCAGCATCAGGAATTTACTATGCAGAACTTCAAAGTGAAAAGGGAGTGCTACTTAAGCGAGTCATTAAGCAATAAAATTAAATAACAACAACAAAACGACCACAAGTCTCTTAACTTATGGTCGTTTTTTTATATATTGTTTTTTATAATTCAAAGCGTATTCTTAAGAATTAAGCAATCTAAAAAACCCCTAAATATGAAAAACCCAATCTTAAAAGTTCTACTTTTTATTCTCAGTCCCATTTTTGTACTAGCTCAACTTTCACCCTCTTCAGGACCTTTTGGCTGCAATAATACACCCATTTTATGTTCTATAAATGAATTAAATGGATTTACTAGTTCCTTGGGAAACACAGTTCCTGACAGCCCACCCTGTCCTTTAAATGTAGATTGCGGCTCCAATACAGCTTGTGAAAATAATATCTGGTTTTCTTTCGTAGCTGCGGATACAAGTTTAAATATTACTATTGATCCATATAATTGTAATCCGGGAGCTAATCCAAATACTCCGTATGGAATGCAAGGACAAGTTTTTCAGATTAGTGACTGTTCCACTGCTTCAGGTTTTACTGGGGTTTCCAATTGTTTTTCCTATGGTGGAATAGATCCAAATCCTGATTCTTTCACTTTGAATTGTACGGGTTTAATTCCAGGGGAAATCTATACGGTAATGCTAGATGGTTTTGCTGGGTCTACCTGTAATTTTGAAATTGCCGTGGATAATACTGATCCTTCACCAACGCCTATTATCTCAAATATTTATGGCCCGACAGAGATATGCTCTGGAGCGTCTGTTACCTATTGTATTAATTACGTACCTGGTTTCCCTAATCCAGAAAATTATCAATTTACGACACTGGGTGTTGCTATACCTTCAGGGGCAGGTGAACCTTATTTTAATAA
>JAQXAY010000290.1 GCA_029252685.1 Saprospiraceae bacterium
CCCAGCAAGTACAACGCACCAGCAGTTGAATGCTGAACAACAAGAGCGATCTGGAGTTACGCAAGATCTTATACGTCTATCTGTGGGATTAGAAGACACGGAAGACCGGATCAATGATATTAAGTCGGCGCTTAAAAAGACAGCTCATCTGAGTGTGAAGTAAGTGTAAAATGAACATGTTAATCAAATAGTTAGAATCGAAAAATAGCATTTCAATGAGTCAGTTAAAAAAAGTGACTGTATCGAATTATCAATGCGTAGGAGGTGCCAACTATGAAAAGTTGGTGCTCTCTTATCAAGTCTTTGGAAAAAAGCTCAATTCAGCCCCAGTAATACTTGTAAACCATGCACTTACAGGTAACTCAGATCTCAACAGCAAATCTAAGGGCTGGTGGGGTGATCTGGTTGGATCTGGGAAATTATTGGATACAGATAATTATTCCATCATTGCATTCAATATTCCTGGTAATGGTTATGATGGAGTTTTGATTAAAAATTACAAAGATTTTGAGGTCAAAGACATTGCCAGATTATTTATTAAAGGATTAGAGTGCCTGAATATTGATAGACTTTACGCAATAATTGGAGGCTCTTTGGGTGGGGCTATAGCTTGGGAAATGGTGGCCGAAGCTCCTGAATTGAGTGAATATTTGATTCCAATAGTAAGTGATTGGAAGGCAACGGACTGGATGATTGGGCATTGCCATGTTCAAGAATCTATTCTTCTAAATTCAAGGGCACCTTTGGAGGATGCACGGAAAATGGCCATGCTTTTCTACAGGAGTCCTAAGTCCTTTAATAATCGATTCAAAAGGCAGTCTACACGCTCTAGGGTGAAATACGATGTTGCTACTTGGTTGGATGCTCATGGCAACAAACTAAATCAGCGCTTTAAGCTACATGCCTATTTACTGATGAACCATTTATTGCTTATGCACGATATAACGCGCGATAGAGCAAGTTTTGCTGACATCTTTAAGGGGTCGAATACTAAGATTATTCAGATTGCTGTATGCTCTGATATTTTCTTTACTCCTGATCAGAATAGATGGACACACCATCAACTATTGGAACTAGGTATTGATAGTCAATATTTTGAGTTGGACTCTGATGATGGCCACGATGCTTTCTTAATTGAAAGCGATCAAATATCTCAATTTTTAAATAAAATATTCAAAAATCATGAAAAGCATACCGCTGAATTCAGAAGACAAGTCTCTTATTAATCATTATATCGAGCATCCTAGCTCAGTTGATTTCGCTAAGCCTAAAGATGCGCTTTGCGGAATAATTCTTGAGGAAGAGTGGTTTACAGCTTGTTTACAAGAACTTGTGGATAACAAGATAAAGGTGTTTGAGTTGAAATGGCATCAAGCGAAAAAAAATTATTTACTGCAAACTGGGCTTGAAGATTATTCTAAGGCAAAACGAATTGTTGCATCCCATAGGAATGCAAAAGGTAAAACACTAAATATTGCCATTTGGGGTGCAGGTAATGTAGGATCAGCGTTGATTGATCTCATTCTAAGTAACCCTAAGGAATGGTTGAGTAATCATGGCGTGCATTTCAATATTTTTGCAGTAACAAACTCTAGCCGAATCCTTCTGGATAAAACTGGACTAGAAGCAGATTGGAGCAAGCATCTTTCGCAGGGTTTAGAGCATATTTCCTCGAAGAACTTATTAATTGCTTATTCAAAACATTACGAATTAGAGAATTTAGTATTCATAGATACTACTGCAAATGCTACAGTCGCTTCGTATTACTCAGAACTAGCCCTTGCAGGGTTTGATATTGTTGCTGCCAATAAAATTGCGAATACGAATACTCAAAAGTCGTATGATGATTTTCGGAAAATTATTCAGCGCGAAAAGAAGTCTTTTAAATATGAAACAAATGTCGGTGCGGCCCTGCCAGTCATACAGACCTTGAAACAAATTATTGCCTCTGGAGATAAGGTTACACGTATTAGAGGGACCTTTTCGGGATCTGTAAATCACATACTTTCCAGTATTCGAAATGGGACAGCTGACTTTGGGGCAGCAGTCCGAGATGCACGCACCAAAGGGTTTACAGAGCCAGACCCGAGGGAGGATTTGTCAGGTAAGGATGTTGCTAGGAAACTCTTAGTCTTGGCGAGAACTATAGGCTATAAGCTCGACTTAGACGATATACGAATAAAAGCTTTGATTGGAGAGGATTTAAGCACCTTAGATTTAGAAAGTTTCCTTGTAGAGGTGGATGTGCTTGATGATAAGTTTAAAAACCTATTTTTAGAGGTTCAAGATGGCTATCATTATGTGTTTGCTGCAGATATACGCTTAGGTGAAAATGGAATCGAAGGTCTAGAGGTTGGATTGCAAAAAATCCATGGAGACTCAGTTCTGGCGCAGCTTAGTGGAACAGATACTGGTTTTGAGGTTTACACAAAGGCTTATGGAGCCAAACCAATTTGTATTTCTGGTGCTGGCGCTGGTATAGAGCTGACTGCCCGTGGAATACTTTCTGATATATTTACCTTAGATTAGTATCTATCAAACAAAGTCAGCATGTAATGGATCTTGTAATTTGTTTTAAGGATAAAGATGAAACCCCTTGGAGGCAAGCACTTGAATTAGCCCTTCCAGGGGTTCGAGTTTATGAGCATGGAAACGTGCCAGTTCCAAATAGAGTATCTATGGCTCTTTGCTGGTATCCAGAAAAGAATCTTCTCAGCCAATATCCAAACCTGAAGCTTATTCAGTCTGTTGGCGCTGGTATAGATCATTTAATTGGTCTTGATCCTGCAGCTACGACTGTAAGAGTAGCGCGAATAGTCGATCCTGAATTGAGTCGAGATATGTATGAATTTACATTAGCTATTATACTGGATCAGATGAAGAATTTGAACAAATATTGGGCAGATGAGGCGTCTATGGTTTGGAAGCCTAGGCCTTATAGACGTATTGAAGAAACCAAAATAGCTATAATTGGATTAGGTAAGATAGGGGCAGAATTGGCTATTTCTTTATCAAGGCTAGGATTTATTGTTTCAGGTTATTCAAGCTCAGATAAAGTATTGACGAATGTAGATACTTATTATGGAGTTGATCAATTGGAACTTGCCTTATTGAATGCAGATTTTGTGGTAAACATACTTCCACTTACTAGTTCAACCAAAGGTTTTTTTGATCTATCATTTTTTAGACTTTGTAAGAAAGAGGCATTTTTTATCAATGTGGGACGAGGTGCACACCTAGTAGAGGATGATCTCGAAACCGCAATTGATGAGCAGCGTATTTCAGGTGCTTTTCTTGATGTATTCACGGAAGAGCCACTTCCAAGGGACCACTTTTTTTGGTCTAATCCAAGCATTAGGATCAGTCCGCATGTGGCTGCTGTAACAAATACTAAAAGTGCTGTTGAGCAAATAGCAGAGAACTTTAAAAGGATTGAGTTAGGTATGGCTCCCTTGAATGAAGTCTCTTTAGATAAAGGATATTGATAAAAGTATGTAGTTCTCTACCTAGGAGCAATTGGGGCATAAACCACGTACACTGATCTGTGTATCCTTAACAAGGTAACCTTTTAAGTTTATGTTTAGGCTTGCGTGATGATCTATACATTCGATAGAGTTACATGCATTGCATTCAAAATGAATATGATCATGTGTATGACCATGCTCTCCACATTCGTGTTTGCAGAGCGCATAGAATACAGCTCCATTATCATTTATGATCTTATGAATTATACCTTTATTCGTGAACGTACTAA
>JAQXAY010000004.1 GCA_029252685.1 Saprospiraceae bacterium
CTTTAGTAGTTCTTAAATTGATCCTTATTTATTTCCTTAGATGATCGCTATCGATCAAACTTGTTTTCCGGTTTTCGGTCAAAGCATAATTAAAACCAGGGTGGACTGAATATGCTCCATATTCCCCTGATTTATTCAAGGCAATAAAAGCTACTTGGATATTTTCTATATCCTCATTTTTACTTATTCGAAGTACAGCCTCCTTGCATGCATCAATAGGACTGTAACCATGACGCATCAGCTCAACAATGATTGCTGATCCTGCTATTTTTATAATAGATTCCCCTAGACCTGTTGCTACGGCTCCACCAACTTCATTATCGATAAAAAGTCCTGCTCCAATGATAGGCGAATCTCCAATTCTACCTCTCCTCTTAAAGGCCAATCCAGAGGTCGTGCAACTTCCAAAAATATTACCATTATCATCCATTCCTAACATTCCAATAGTATCATGATTCTCAACATTAATTATTGGTTTATATTTTGACTCTTTTTTCCATTCCCGATACGATTTTTTGCTGTTACTAGTATTTAAATTTTTCTTCTTAAACCCCTTAGAAATTGCAAAATCATAAGCTCCTTCTGCTGCAAGTAAAACGTGTGGAGTATCTTCCATTACTTTTCTTGCTACAGAAATGGGGTGTTCGATATTTTCTAACATACAGACAGCTCCACAGCTTCCATCCGAGGACATTATACATGCATCCAATGCTATTTTGCCAGTACTATCCGGCATACCACCTAATCCCACCGAGGTGTTTTCGGGATCGGACTCAATGATCCGAACTCCTTGCTCAACAGCATCTAAGCCACTACCTCCTGAATCTATGGTCTTAAGTGCTTCCTTGTTCGCTTCTATACCATGATCCCAAGTACTTAAAAATATAGGTCCTTTGCTTTTATGAAAATATTGGAATCCCCTCTTCTTATTGAGCTTTTTACTCAGAAACAAACTGGCTGTAGCAATCCCAGCATTAAAAATAAAATTCCTCCTTTGGTTCTTCATAGATTTTGTAATTATATATCATTAGCAAGCCTAACGCCTTGATCAATAGCCCTCTTTGCGTCAAGCTCCCCTGCCTGAAAAGCCCCTCCTATAATATGAATGTCGGAATCCATCCCAAAAGACTCAAACAAGTTTCTGTTGGATAATTGGCCAGCACAAATAATCACATTATCAACATCAAGAACCACTGCTTCATCCTTTAAATTCAGGTGCAAGCCCAGATCATCTATCTTTTCATATTTGACCCCGTTGAGCATCTTCACTTTACTTTTTTTCAATTTACTTCTGTGTATCCATCCTGTGCTCTTGCCAAGTCTTGCACCTACCTTTTCATCTTTACGTTGCAATAAATAAACATCTCTTTTGGGTTCAGAAACTATTGATTTTTCAAGGCCTCCATTATTCTTAAAAGCCATATCAACCCCCCAATAAGCCATAAAATTTTCTATGCTTTGTGGGTTTGGTCCTTCATGCACGTCATGCAATAAAAACTCAGCAACATCAAACCCTATACCTCCAGCACCAATAATAGCAACTCGTTCTCCTGGCACTACACGCCTTTGGAGAACATCTAAATAACTCAATACTTTAGGATGATCAATACCAACTATATTAGGGACTCTTGGACGTATACCTGTAGCTATAACAATTGAATCGAAGCCTTCTGAATCCAACTTTTCTTTGTCTACACGTTCATTAAGACGAGTATCTACTCCATTTACTTCTAGTTGACGAGAAAAGTACCTCAGAGTTTCATAAAATTCTTCTTTACCAGGAATTGTTTTTGCAAGATTAAACTGACCTCCAATCTTATCTGAAGCCTCAAACAAAACTACATTGTGCCCTCTACCTGCTGCTGCAGAAGAAAATGCCAATCCTGCTGGGCCCGCTCCAACCACAGCAATTTTTCTTGCTTTATCAACAGGTTTGAGCTCAATCTCAGTTTCATGACAAGCAACAGGATTCACTAAACAAGAAGCTATTTTTTTTGAAAAAACGTGATCTAGACATGCTTGATTACAACCAATACAAGTATTTATTTCATCAGATTTATCTTCAAGCGCCTTTTTAACAAAATCCGGATCTGCCAGGAAGGGTCTTGCCATTGATACCATATCAGCCGAACCATTTGCTAAGATTTCCTCAGCCACTTCGGGTGTATTTATTCTATTGGTAGTGATTAGTGGGATATTAACTTCACCCATCATTTTTTTTGTTACCCATGAGAAGCCACCTCTAGGAACACTTGTAGCTATGGTAGGAACACGAGCTTCATGCCATCCAATACCTGTGTTAATTATAGATGCACCAGCGGATTCTATTTTCTTTGCAAGCTGAACAATCTCCTCCCATGATGATCCACCTTCTACAAGATCAAGCATAGACAAGCGAAAAATAATAATAAAATCAGGGCCTACCGCTGCACGAATAGATTTAATTATTTCTATTGGCAACCTTGATCTATTCTCAAAAGAACCACCCCATTTATCATTTCTTAAATTTGTGCGTTTCGCCAAGAATTGATTTATTAAATATCCCTCTGAACCCATAATTTCTACACCGTCATAACCTGCATATTTTGCAAGTTTCGAAGATTTAGCAAAATCTTTTATTGTACTCCGAATGCCTCTTTGACTAAGCGCAAAAGGTGTAAATGGATTGATAGGTGCTTTAATCCTGCTTGGGGCTGCAGAAAATGGATGATAGGCATACCTTCCAGCATGCAGAATTTGCATACAAATTTTACTATCGTATTTATGAACAGCATCTGTAATAAGCCTATGTTTTTTAGCCTCCCGAGTATTGGTCATTTTTGCAGAAAAAGGTGTTAGCCAACCCCTTCTATTCGGAGCAATTCCACCAGTTACAATCAACCCAACACCACCTTTCGCTCTTGCTTCAAAATAGGCAGCAAGTCTGCTTAAGTCCGGCTTATCTTCCTCAAGACCAGTATGCATGGAACCCATTAATACTCTATTAGAGATCTTGGTAAAGCCTAAATCAAGAGGTTTGAAAATGTGAGGATACTTATTCATATATTTTAATACTTACCTTTGCGAAAATATAAATCTGAGATTTCAGTTATATGCTTAAATATATACAATTAATCCAAGGGCTTGTCAATAATAGACAGTAAGGGACAAAAATTATAGCCTAAAACAAACTAACGATTTACACTTTTAAATCGTTGTCCAAATTATGAGAAATTGTTTACTCTTGTTTTTATTCTCCTTATCCATACTAAAGCTTGGTGCACAAACACCTGTAAACAATCAATTAATTGTCGAAATTAACACGGATACACTATGGCAAAAAATTGACTCCTGCCTAATACTTCCCAGTTCTGTAGAAATTATAAATTCCAAAGGCCAGAAACTAATTTTAAACGAGGATTACCTATTCGATTCCAATCGTACAAAACTCCTAAAAACAGATTTCACAAAAGTTGCCCCGCTCAATTTATCATGCAGGTGTGTGAATGACCTTGGTCTAAACCAAAAAGAAAGTCTTCTTAATGAAAGACAATTAGAAGATTCCTATAGATTGATTTATGAATTTGAGCAAAAACCTAACGATTTACAACTACTAAAAAATGGGAGAGGTCTAAAAAGTAGTGGGGTTTTTAGCAGAAGTATCGGAATAGGCAACAACCAAAATTTGGTGTTGAATTCTACCTTCAACCTTCAACTAAATGGCGACATAGGTGATGACATTCAAATAAGAGCAGCTATATCCGATGCTAACATTCCAATCCAACCGGAAGGGAATACACAACAGCTGAATGAATTTGATCGTGTATTCATTGAACTCAAAAAAAACAAGACTAAACTACTACTTGGAGACTATCAGCAAGGAAATAGAGAAAGTTACTTTCTTAAGTATTTTAAAAAACTACAAGGAGCACAATTCACCCAAGAAAGCTTTGAATTAGGTAAAGGGGAGCTATCCGTCCAAAGTTCATTTGCCTTAACAAAAGGAAAGTTTGCCCGAAATGCTTTTGCGGGAGAGGAAGGAAATCAAGGGCCTTATAAACTTAGAGGTGCTGAAGGAGAGACCTTCATTATTATTCTTGCAAACACGGAGAAGGTCTATATAGATGGCAAGCTACTGACTCGAGGGTTCGACAATGACTATATCATTGATTATAATGCAGGAACCATAACATTTACAGTCCGTCAACCTATGACTACGGAACGTCGAATTATCATAGAATTTGAATATAATGACCAATCCTATCTTCGATCACTATATACCGTCCAAACGGAATACAAAAGAAAAAACCTAAGGTTATATTCAAATGTCTATGCGGAGCAAGATGGAAAATCAAGAGTTGGGGAAGGTCCTTTAAGTAAAGAACAACAGACTATTCTTGCACAAGCAGGCGACAACCCCTTTCTTGCAGGCATTCCAGCAATTGATTCAGCTTCTAATTCGACAAATCCCATAAGCTACATCTTCAAGGATACCATTATAAATGGCAACTCCACTCAGATCTTAGAATATGCAACTGGAAACAATGAAGAGTTAATTTACTATACGGCATTCTTCTCAAACTTGGGTGCAGGCAATGGAAGTTATCAACAAACAGATCTTGATGCAAATGGACTAGTTTATCAATTTGTAGGAACTGATGAAGATGGAAACCTCAATGGCGCCTATGAACCTATTCGCCTTTTACCTCTACCACAGTCAAAAAAGTTAATAAACTTTGGTCTTCAACAAAGCCTAGGAAGTACTGGTAACTTCAGCACAGAACTCGCATTATCACAAAATGATCTAAATAGACTATCTCCTTTAGACACGGAAGATGATTGGGGCTTGGCACTTTTTACTACACTGGATAAAAATTTCAACCAAGATAAAAAATGGTCCGGGTCCCTAAATGCAAGTCACGAATGGAAACAAAAGAACTTTAAAGCTATAAATCCTTATAGGCTACCCGAATTTAACAGAGACTGGGACATTGGCACTAACAATACAAACCTAATTCCCTTAGAAGAACACCTCGGGAATGGTATTTTAAGTGTGCTAAACAAGCCAAAAGGTATAAAATTAGATTATGAGTTTAGCCTGCTCGCTCGAGGAGATGAATATCTTGGATTAAAGCATCTAGGAAGATTTGTACTCGAAAATAAGAAATGGACAATGGATGGTAAAGTATCCGTTTTAAATTCAGACACAAACTTTTCTAGTAGTCGGTTTCAAAAACCATCTATATCTCTAGGGCGAAGGCTAGGTAAAGAAGATAATTTTGAAATTCAATTCAACTGGTTTGAAGAGCGGAATGAACGTTTAGACCTAGATGCAGATTCTCTACTAAATTCCAGTTTTGCTTTTAACCAAGCAGAAATGAGGCTAATACTTCCAGAGAAATATAATTTCAGCTGGACATTCTACACCCAAAACAGAAGGGACTTTAGCGTTATGGACCAAGAGCTAGAAATGTGGAAAAATGCCTATAATGTAGGACTGGATGCACAACTTAAAAACATTAAAAATACCCAACTTACTGCACAAATAAATTACAGAAAGTTCGATAACATATTAGAGGAGCTCCCAGAAGAAGATGGACAGCTAATGGGAAAAGTAAACCTCAATCAACAATTTTTAAAAGGTGTCATCCGATTCTCCACACTGTATCAGTTAAGTTCAGGACAGGAACAAAAAGTACAGTTCCTCTACCAAATGGTAAATCCGGGCGAGGGTAATTTCCAGCATATTGATTTTAATTCGGATGGAGTCGAACAAGCGTCTGAATTCGTGATAGCTCCGAATCCCGACCAAGGAACACATATCAGAGTTATCTATTACTCCGATGAATTCATAAAAACAAACAATGCATTGTTTAATCAAAATATAAGCATTAGTCCTAAAGCCTTATGGTTTGACAAAAAGGGCGTCAAAAAAATAGTCAGTTACTTCAGTATACAATCAAATTGGCAATTGGAGCAAAAAGTGCAGGATACAGAAGGCATCATCTATTGGCATCCACTTCAAACAAGCATAGATCAAGAGCAGATTGTAAATGATCGAAGCAATATTCGAAATAGTTTTTGGATCAATCGGGGTGGAAAAAAAATGGATATTCAAATTGCACAAACCCGAATTTCTCTAAGCAATCTTTTGATTACTGGCTTAGACCAGAGAAGGACAGAGGATATATCCTTGAGTGTTCGTTGGAATATCAACAATAATATTAGCCTTAGAATAAATGCAGCAGAGGGATATAAATCTGCTGAAATTGAACAATATACAGAACGAAGCTTCAGAGTGAACACTCAAAAACTTAAACCAGAGCTGAGCTACTTCCCATCGGAAAACAGCAGAGTAATTCTTAACGCTGAATATGAGTCCTTCAAGGACATAGACTTCAATGTAGACAATGGAAATATTCAGCGCTTTAAGATTGAATCACAAATCAATAGTTCTCTTGGTTTATTTGAGGGAAATTTTTTATTTTCGAATGTTAAATACGACGGGAATCCTAATAGCCCTATTGGTTTTGCTTTACTTAATGGCCTACAATCTGGAAAAAACTACCAATGGGTTCTCGGTATTAACAGAAAAATAAACAAAAGTTTGCGCCTTGGTTTAAGGTATGAAGGCAGAAAGAATGGAATGCTCGAAACTATCCATACGGGTAATCTTCAATTCTCAGCGTTCTTTTAGCCATTTTCTTACAAAAAATAAACGATTGATTCTCTATTTTTGTCCAAACAACTGTCCTGATAGTTAAAACTTATACGATGAAATATTTTATTTGCTCTATGATCTTATCTCTTTCAATCGGTTTTGCGAAAGCCCAAAACACAACGATATGGAAGGATAGCGATCAAAAACCAATCGACAACGTAGCATTATTAGTTGAAGAACCAAGGTATCTTACTATTGATATCCAAGCTTTACAAGCTGCTGCAAGTGATGCACCAATGGAATTCACTACAGCTGCTAAAACATCTTCAACTGTTGTGAATCTTCCATTACCTAATGGATCAAACCAATTCTTTCAATTGGTAGAATCACCGGTTATGCACCCTAACCTTGCTGCCAAATTTCCGCAGCTTAAATCATACAGAGGTTTTGGACTTAATGGAAAAAAGGGTCTATTGTACTTAAGTGTAACTCCTTATGGCATCGTAGCATCAATAAATAATGAAGATGGTCTATCTATAATTGACTCTCCAGAAGATGGTTCAGGTATCCACCAGACTTACTACTTTAACCAAATGGATCATCAAGCATATAGCCAACTATCTCCTCCAATGGCTTGTGGCTTCGACCCATCATCCATAGAAGAAGACATACAACCTGACTTTTCAAATAGCTCTATAATGGCTCCACAGGCGGATGTTGCTGAGCTGAGGGTATATGAACTTGCTTTAGCTTGTACGGGAGAGTATGGAACTGCTAAAGGAGGTACTGAAGCAGCAGTTATGGCATCTTTTGTTCAGGCACTTACACTATTGAATGGAGTACTTCAGCCAGAACAATCTATGAAGTTTGAGATGATTGAAAGCAATGATCTCTTAATCAATCTAGACCCTAACACAGATTTCTTCCAGAATTCAAATATGGGAGGACAATTACTACAGCAAAATCAGAACTACCTGAATCAGGTAATAGGAAATAACAACTTTGATATCGGTCATGTCTTTACTATGGCTTGTACTGATGTAGGTGGTGTTGTAAGTGGAACAGCATGTAATGCTCCAAATAAAGGAAGAGGTGTTACTTGTCACTATGCCAACATGACGAACATTGTATATAATGTAATGGCGCATGAGATCGACCACCAGTTTTCAGCAGGTCATACTTGGGGAAATTGTCCTGGTATTGAAGGGCAGTTGGCTTCAGGTTCAGCATATGAGCCAGGTTCAGGATCCACAATTATGTCCTATCTTGGATCATGTGGTGCGGAAAACATTTCACTTGGCTTTGGACAGAACAACACCTACTATCATGTAAAATCACTTGAGCAAGTTAGACAATACAGTGAGCAATCAACAGGTAATACTTGTCCGGACGTTATACAAGTAGATAATAAAAGACCAGAAGTAACACATAATCACGGCGAAGATTTCTTTATTCCAAAATCTACTGCATTCGAACTAGAGGCATTTGGAACAGATGAGGATGGAGATGATTTGACGTATTGCTGGGAACAATATGATTTAGGACCAGTAGTTAGTATTAACGCAGCTCAAAATCCTGATGTTACTATTCCTTTATTCATGTCAAGGACACCAACTACTGATAACCTTAGAAGTTTTCCAGCGCTTAATACAATTCTTCAAAACCAAAGTAATAATGGAGAACGACTACCAACAGTAGGAAGAGAAATGAATTTCAAATGTACCGTTCGAGATAATAACCTTGAATCTGGAGGTTGGAATGCTGCCCTTGTTACCTTTGACGTAGCAAGTAATGCAGGTCCTTTTTCTATAACCTTCCCATCTGCTTCTGGCGATGTTGTTGAAGGTGGCGATCAAGTGACTATCAAATGGAATCCTGCAAACTCATTCAATGCTCCTGTGAACTGTAACAGTGTTGATATTTACCTATCAACAAATTCAGGATTTGATTTTGATATTTTACTTGCTGCAGACGTCCCTAATGATGGAGAGCACACTTTATTTATGCCAGATATTTCCACATTTGCAGGTCGTATAAAAATAAAAGCATCGGATAATATCTTCTTTGACATTTCCAACTCCAATATCACAGTAACAAAACCTGATACACCATACTACGGTTTTTACATCAACTCAAGTAGTTATCAATTTGCCTGTTTACCAGCTGACCTAGACTATAGTTTTAATTTTGCTGGATACAACGGCTTTGATAATTCTGTAGATCTTGAGGTTGTAAGCACTGTGCCTGCAGGCATGAATCTTTCATGGGAAACCAATTCAATGGCAGTAGGTGATGATCTAGGTTTAAATGTTACTTTTGACGATGACTTTCCAAATGCTTACACAGAATTAGAGATAAGAGGTATCATTGAAAATGACACATTTTATCAATCTATTTTCGTAGAAACAGAAAATGCAGACTTTTCTGCTCTTGAATTACTTGGACCTGTAAATCAGATCACACAACAACCATTAGCAACGTCTTACAACTGGGTAGATGTACCTAACGCTGTTAATTACGATATTCAGATCTCAGATAATCCTAGTTTTGCGCCAGCATCGATCATCGAAGAAGAATCAGGCTTAACAGATAGCTTCTTTGATTCTGATGAACCATTGAACAAAGGTACTGTCTACTTTTGGAGAGTAAGAGCCAATGCAGATGTGTGTGGTAAAGGAGAATGGGTAGGACCATTTTTGTATCAAACATTTACAGAAAGCTGTAAGACCTTTGAGCCAAATGGACTTCCAAAGAACATCAGTCCACAACTTGCAGTGGGAGGATCTGTAACATCTGAGCTAGCAGCAGTTGATAATTCTTCGATAACAGATATTAATATCGCAAACCTTGATGTATCGCACGATAAGTTAAAAGATATCCAAATTTCGGTGCGGTCTCCTCAAGGGACTGAAGTAATGCTTCATGACGGAACTTGTATTCTAACAAGCATGAAATTAAGTTTCGATGATGAATCCTTGACTGATATTCCTTGTCCAGCAAATACAGGTGATCTAGTTCAACCTGTAGGGAGTTTGTCTGATTTTGACGGCGAGGACCTAATAGGAATATGGGAATTGGTAGTTACAATCATCGATGAAGAAGGAATAGGTGGTAAGATCACTAGCTGGGAATTGGAGTCTTGTGGAGAATTGATTCCAAACAATCCATACATCGTAAACAATGAAATCCTTAAAGTAAGAGATGGAGAAGGTCGTTGGATTGAAAACGATGTGCTTGCTGTGGCAGATGAAGATAATACAGCGGATGAACTAGTGTTCACGATCACAGAAGCACCAAAACATGGTGAAGTTCACTGGTCTGGTAATGCAGTTCCTCTAGGTGGTATCTTTAAGCAAATTTCCATTGACCTTAATCACGTTGAATATTTCCATAGTGGTGATGGACAAAATGATAGCTTTAAGTTTATTGTAACTGACGGTAATGGAGGATTACTTCAAGAAACAACAGTAATCATTGAACTAGATCCAAATGCTCCAACAGCAACTAACGAAATCATAGAAGATGACTCTGATTGGTTGGTTTATCCAAACCCATCAAACGGTACTATTACCGTTGGCCTGTCTGGAAAATGGACAACTGATTTAAGTCAGATAAAAATTACAGATGTTAAAGGTGCACTAATTTATAGTGAAGGCATCCAAACTAATCTAATCAGCAAATCAATTGATTTAAACCACCTACCAACTGGTGTGTATTCAATTCAATTGGTTGGCAAACAACAAACTGAAACGAAACGAATTGTTATCAGTAAATAATAAAAAAAAGGAGCCTTTTTCAAGGCTCCTTTTTTTATACCCTTTCAAAAGTGCCTCTAACATAATATCGCCATAGAATAAGAGCTCTAACGACCAAGAAAACACATAGGGCAAACCAAAGACCATGGTTTCCATATGTAGATTGAACAGCGTAGAATACAGCAAGAAATACGAGTAGTGAAATAAACATCCCATTTCGCATTTCCTTAGATGCAGCTAGACCAACAAATATGCCATCCCATATATAACAAGGAGTGCCTAATATTGGGAATATCACCATCCAGGAAAGATAGGCTAGACTTGCTTGAATAAGTACTTCTTCATTCGTGAAGATCTGAAGAATACTTGTTCCAAAAAGCCCATAAATTAAAGCATAAAGAAAGGCAAAGCCCATCCCCCACTTGAAAGATTGACGAACAGCTAACTTCAACTTTTTCTTATTTTCTGCACCTAAATATTTACCTACTATACTCTCTGCAGCATAGGCAAAACCATCTACACCGTAAGACATCCAATTCAAAAACTGCATAAGTATGGTGTTTATCTCTAAGGTATTTGCCTGCATTTTTGAAGATTGTGCATAGAAAAATCCAAACACAAAAGTCAAACAAAATGTCCGTATAAAAATATCTCCATTTATCTTCAAGAATGATACAAGCTTATCCACCCTTTTAAGGTAGGCCAAGTTCAAAGACCCTAGATGAGTGCGATACTTTACAAAAAACAAAACCAGTGCCATCAGCAATCCGGTATACTGGGCAATCACTGTCCCCCAGGCAACCCCTTCAATACCCCATCCATACTGCTTCACTAAAAGAAAACTCAATAAAATGTTTACAATATTTAGTGTAATAGTTATGATCAATGGAAAAATAGAATTCTGCATCCCAAAATACCATCCAAAAAACACAAACAGGAGCAAGGAAGCAGGTGCTGCGAGTATCCGTATAGAAAAGTAACGAAAGACCAAATCTATCTGCTCTGTTTGAACATACATTAGATCCATCGCCAAGCCTCCAAGAACCCCACTAAACAAAACCAAAAGAAAAGAAATCAACAAGGCAAGAAAGGCAGCTCGAAATAAAGTGCTTATCCCCTCCGTGCGATCCTTCGCACCAAAGGCTTGAGCAGTAAAACCTGTTGTTCCCATTCTTAAAAAGCCAAAATTCCAATAAAGAAAGTTGAAAATCATAGCACCAATACCAACTGCACCAAGATGTTTTATTGATTCATGCCCCATAAGTGCTGTATCTACGGACGATAACAGAGGTACTGAAATATTACTTAGAATATTTGGAATCGCTAAGCGTAATAATTCTTTATTTATTTGTTTTGACTGAACCATATTGGGAAATTACAAAAAAGAAAATCATAAATACTGAAACATATAATCCTGCAAATTACTGATAACTATTTCCAAAGCCTAAAAGCATTTCAGACACTCATTTATTGAACTTTAAAAACAACAAATTGATTATAATAAAATAACTACCTTAGTATTCTATTGATATAATCTGGTCTTATATTTTATGATTAAAGTCGGCATATTTTTTGGAGGTCCATCTCGTGAGCGGGAAATCTCTTTTGCAGGAGGAAGAACTGTATATGATAACCTCGATAAATCACTTTTCGAACCTATACCCATCTTTGTGGATAGCTTTGGATGCCTTATCGAATTGGACTGGTCCTTCATTTATAAAGGTACTATAAGAGACTTCTTTCCTCCGGTAGAATACCTGCCTGAAACGGAACATCAATTCCAAGTGTATTTGGAAAGTCTGAACCACCTAAGTGAGCGTGAACTCCAGGATCTAAGATCTTCTGTTGGTAAAACAATTGCTTGGGACCAGCTTAATGAGTGTATAGATTTTGCCTTTCTTGCCCTTCACGGAGAATTTGGAGAAGACGGCCAAATACAAGGTATGCTCGAAGCTTTTGACATTCCTTACTCTGGCTCTGGAATTAGAGCCTGCTCTATTGGTATAGATAAGGGATTTCAGAAAAAAATGATGGAAGTAGCCCAGTTCAATTGTCCAAACATTATAGAGTTGGATCGTGAATATTGGCTGGATGCAGATCATAAAGCAGTTTTTGAAAATGCCAAGGCTGATATAAAATACCCCATAGTTATACGACCTGCAAAGCAAGGCTCTTCCATTGGAGTAAGCATACTAAAAAGCGATACCGACTTTCAAGATTTTGTCGATGCTGTTGACCTCGCTTTTTTCAGGCAATGGGTTTACCGGGAACAATGGCTAGGTATGAGTCAAGTAAAGCAAATTGAATACCTAAGAAATATGGCGGATATCCGGGATGGACTAGGCTTCCCTATGGATGTTCTCAATAAAACAATATACCACCCAGAACAACTTTTAAACACACTGAATGAGTCGTTTGAAGCTGGTGCAGAAAAGATACTATTAGAAGCATGGTCTAATGAACAGAAGGTGATTCTTGAGTCTTTTATAGAAGGAAAAGAATTTTCCTGTATAGTGGTTAGAAAAGAAGATGGCGGTGCAGCTGCCTTGCCGCCTACTGAGATTGTAAAAGGAGGTGAATTATTCGATTATCGCTCAAAATATATGCCCGGGCTTTCCAGAAAGCTCACGCCTATAAATTTAGATAATCACGAAGACATCCGAAACATAATGAATGAATGTGTTCGACTATTCGAATACTTACAATTTCATACCTATGCAAGAATTGACGGATTTATAAGTCCCAATGGAAGTATTTTTCTTAACGACCCGAATACAACATCAGGAATGTTGCCTTCCTCGTTCTTCTTCCACCAAGCTGCTGAAATCGGTCTAAACCCTTCTCAATTTTTAACATTTATCATTCGTGTATCCTTGATGGAAAGGATTAAGGATGCCGTTAGAAAGAACAATGCAGGAGTGCTTTACAAGCAACTCAAAGAGCAGATGCAAAATCAGAAGCATAAAGCAGCTTCAAAAACAAAAATAGCAGTGCTATTAGGAGGATACTCCTTTGAGAGACATATATCTGTAGAATCTGGAAGAAATATTTTTGAAAAACTTGCAAGTTCAGAAAAATATAGCCCAGTACCTGTCTTTGTAATGAAAGATGGAGATAGCCATAGATTATTTCAGATCCCTATAAATCTATTATTAAAGGATAATGCTGATGACATTAGAGATAAGATTCTAAAGAATG
>JAQXAY010000025.1 GCA_029252685.1 Saprospiraceae bacterium
ACGACCAAATACACCAAAGCCAACTTTTGTCTCTTCTAGATTTGTAAAATCTTCTGTCAGCTCGCCAAAATAATTACTTCCACCAGCCATTATTCCGATCTCCATATCTACTTGTGAAAAAGCAAATGAAGGTAAAAGACAGAAAAGAAATACCTTAATCTTATGCATATACTTATTTGTTTTTGTGAGTTAAAAACATTAAAATAATTAATATGTATTACAAATTGGTTACAGGTGCTTAAACGAATTGGTTCCCAGTAGGTCTATTTAGTATTGACCTCTTGAATATCAATTGTTTTCAATTTCACAAATGTAATAAATAAAGTATAGTCTTAAACGAGTCCTTGACTAAATTTTAGATGCCTAATATTATAATGTCAACTAAGACAAAAATATTACTATAATTAACCAATTACTTTATAAATTTGTCCTTGTTTCAATTTTGAACCTGCTATTAAAAACAATTAAATGGCACTTGATCAAGTAGATGTAGATAACATGGATCAAAAAAACGATATGAGTGTTTTTGATCATATCGATGAACTGAGAGGACGTCTTATCAAGGCCTTAGCCTCCATAGTTATCGTCGGAATCATCTGCTATATATTCAATGATGAAATTTTCAAGTATGTGATCTTTGGCCCCACTCAAGAGTGGTTCCCTACCTATTCACTGCTGAATCAGCTTTTTGGGTCTGACATCGCTGCAGTTCCTGCCTTTGAAAAACAGGCTATCGGATTCGCAGAAGCTTTTATAACAGCTATTAAAGTTTCTTTCGTAATGGGTCTGATCATCTCATTCCCATTAGTATTTAGACAGCTTTGGCTCTTCATAAGACCTGGTTTATATAAAAAAGAGCAAAAAGCGACTAGAGGTATTGTATTCATTTGCTCTATTCTATTTCTTATTGGTGTTTCATTTGGTTACTTCATAATAAGTCCATTTGCTACAAAATTCTTAATGGGATATACTATTGAGGGGGTAAAAAACATTCCAACATTGGGATCTTACCTCAGCTACATGGTTATGTTCACTTTACCAGCAGGGCTTATATTTGAATTACCTGTTTTGGTCTTTTTCCTCGCTAAGATTGGTTTGATTACTGCGGAAACCATGAAAAAATATAGAAGACATGCAATCATAGCAATCCTTATGCTTGCAGCTCTTATGACTCCTCCAGATGTATTCACTCAATTCATGATTGGTATTCCTCTAGCTTTCCTTTATGAGATTGGAATCATCGTTGCTAAACGCGTAGAAAAACAAAACGAAGTAGATTAATGAAACAACTATCTTCTAATAAAACCTTACTCTTCAAGACCTTTATTCCAATCTTTTGGTTGGTATTCTTTGGAGCCTTTACGCTGTCTACTTTCTTTATGACAGAATCCTATATCGGGCAGATATCTATACAGTTTTTCAGAATACTCACTATTGTATTCTATCTAATCGGTACCATAACCTTAGCAATCACAGCAATGAGACTCAAACGAGTAGAATTGAATGCCAGTGAAATATTCGTAAGTAACTATCTTAAGTCCTACAAATATAAAATTGAAGACTTGGAGAATATTCGCATTCAAAATTATGGAATCTTCAAGAGTATGAAAATCACTTTTAAAGGTCAAACGTCTTTTGGTAAAAAGATCAGCGGCATCACAAGTGAGAAAAAACTAAAGCGAGTAATCCTAGAGTATCCTGAACACCAATCACTTATTGAGCTTTAATTTCGATTTCCATTTGTATAAAGAACAATAAATGCGGAAGAATACGAGCGCGACTTTGACTTCATTATAGCTAGTTGTTGCTCAGCAGCAGTGCGCTTGGTAAAACCTCCGATTAGGATTCTACTGAGCTCCTTACCTTTAATATCTTCTAATACTACCTGACCGTATTCTGCTAAAGCTGACTTATCATAATTAGTTGCATCACGTACAGCAGCTACTTGAATTCTATATTCTACATCGAGTGGTTCTGAATCTGGGAAATACTCCAACTCCGGCATAGGGTCCTCCGGAAGGTCCTTTATAAGTTCTATTTCTCTAGGGTCATCAATCACAAGAGGGCCTTCATTATCAATAGAAGGTGTCAACTGTTCCTCTTCCAAATAGACCTTCACAAGGTCATAGACTATTTCAGAGTCAACTAGTAATTCACTACTTACATAGCCTTCTTTTTCCGCTACTACCAAGAACTCCCGCCCCGTCTCCAAGTTAATCTCAAAATTATACGAAGATAGAAATAGGGACTCATACAATACAAAATCATCCGCTCCGAGTACTTCAAAAATACTTACCTCAGCATGTGGAATCGCTTGCTCATTTTTCATATCAAGGATCGTAGCACTGAATAAAAAGGAATCTGGTTCAATTTGCTTATTAAAATAATGGAAGATATCATTGTCGGCAGTACTGAACTTAAAAGGTTCTGCTGGTCTATTGGAAACAAAAAAACCTTGCTGATCATCCAACGGCCTATAATACAAGTCATCGTAAGAAGAATTGAAAGGCGCATCAAGTGTGTAGATATCCAACCAAGTATCCATACTGCCTACTGCAGCGTAAATATCGAAACCTCCAAGTCCTGGTTTCCCGTCGGTAGAATAAAACAGAGTTGCCTGATTTATATCATAGAAAGGACTCATCTCATTAGATGGACTATTAATTTTATTGCCAAGATTGACCGGGTATCCAAAAGAATTTATGCCCCCACGAATCGATTTTTTAATGTACCAGATATCCAATCCACCTTGTCCGCCAGAACGATTTGAAACAAAATACACCAATTCGTCCTTTCCCTCGTAGGTCACATAAGGCTGCATGTTGATAGCACCAGGAAGATTAATAAAACGACTCAAGGCTCTTGCTTCAGTCCAACTATTACCAATTAATTCTGAAAAGTAAATACTACAATTTAATTCATCCTCTCTCCATTCACCTTCAAAATCTGAACAAACACTAAAGTAAAACTTGGTGTAGTCCGGGGAAAAACTTCCATGACAAAAGTTCGATTGACGTACCATTGGAAGTGTTTCCGGAGTAATAGGCGCAGACCAGATACCCTCAGCATCCCGCTCTGACTTATATAAACTTATATTTCCATTAGAATTGGAAGAAAAATACAGTAAATCATCATTGATAGGAATAGGAGCGAGCTCTTGAAATTCTGTATTGATTTGTTCATCTAATATAACAACCTCTATGGAGTCCAAAGAAAAACCGGCCTTTGAACGACCAATCTCACAACCTTTCATTTCATTCTCTACAAAACGGAGGATTTGTATTTTATCCGAACCCGTATAATCATTTGAGAATACTGAAAAAGCTAAAAGAGCCTCATCGTAATTACCTCTAGCTTTCTCTGCCAAGCCATAATAATAAAGGACTTTAGGAAAAGACTTTGTTTTTGCCTTCAGGGGAGCTAAAAATTCAATAGCTTTCTCATAGTTTCTAGAAATCAAGAAGTATTTCCCAGCCTTATATGAAAACTCCTTATTGCTTTGCTTCAAAGAAGCTGCCTGTTCATATCGCTTAGCCGCTGTGTAATACTGCCCGTTTTCAACAGCCTTTTCGGCAGAATTATAATAACCTCTCCACCCTTTATCTTGTGCATTCAATGTATTGGACAAAAGTAAACCAAGTACTAGGACAAGTAAAAGATCTTTTTTAAGTAGCATATGAGATGTTATTTAACTGAAAGTATAGAGTATAAATATAATGAACTCAGACTAATATTGGCATATCCTTTATCAAAATCTGCCAGCTCATATTTGTTTTTTACTTATCGATCAAAATTTGCTCTACAACAGGAGCATAGTGCTTGTGTTCAAGCCGAAGGACATTTGCAGCAACTTGCACTGCAGTATCTGATGGTTGAACAGGACACTTCGCCTGAAATATAATGGCTCCATCGTCGTATTTAGCATTGACATAATGGATAGTCATGCCACTTTCTGATTCCCCTTGTTCTACTACAGCTTTATGCACATGCATTCCATACATCCCTTTACCCCCAAATTTTGGCAGTAAAGCAGGATGAATATTTATAATCTTATTTGGATAAACCTCTACTAAGTCTTGAGGAATTTTCTTGAGATATCCTGCTAAAACGATAAGATCCACCGACATACTTTTTAAATATAAAATCGTTTGTCCTGGATTTCCCAATTCTTCTTTACTAATGATGTGTGTCGGGATATTAAAAGATGTAGCCATTTCCAAGGCCTTGGCTGATGACTTGTTTGACAATAAACATGCGACTGAAATGATTTCACTTCCTTTAAAATACTCAATTATCTTTTTCGCATTTGACCCTGTACCCGAAGCTAATAATGCTATTTTTTTCATCCACAAACACTTTAATAACAATCAATTAAACACTAAATTCAACTATAAAAAAAGAGTCAAAAGTGGTGTGTTTACAAATTAAAAACCCTTCTAATATCAAAGTAAACCTAAAAAAATATCAAACAATTGCTCAATCACTCTTTTTTTTTACCGCCTTTTGCTATTTTTGAAGCGTTTCAAGATAAGTTTCTAACGATTTAACTTGAGCTACCATTCACTAAAAAATGAAAATCATGAAATTTGCAATTAAGCCTGTAATATTAGGATTGGCTATTTGTGCTACATTGACTTCTTGTGTTAAGAAAAGCGACTACGATGCTCTACAAGCTGAAAAGGATGCTTTAGCACAGTCACTTGCTGAAAGCCAAGATCGCATCAAATCTTTAGAAGAAGCTAACGAAGCATTAACTGCTGACAAGGACGCTCTTACTGCTGATTTGGATCAAGTAAAAGAAGACCTTAAAATGACTATGTCTCAAGTTGAGGAAATCAAAGGTCTTGTTGCTGCTAAAGAAGCAGAACTATCAAAAATCCAAGGCGATGTTAAAGCTGCATTCGCTGGATACGAAGATGCTGGATTGACAATTGAGTCATCTAACGATCAGATCTTAATCTCTATGCCAGAGAAAGTTCTTTTCAGAAGCTCTTCTTCATCACTTGACAGAAGTGATAAAGATATTATCACAAAGCTTGCTGAGGTACTTAAAAATGACGCATCTCTTTCAGTTATCGTTGAAGGTCACACTGACAACGCTAAAATGAAAGAAGGAGTTGGATTTGATAACTGGGATCTTTCAGTTAGACGTTCAATGACTGTTGTTCGTACTTTAATCAGAGAAGGTGTTGCTCCTGAGCAAATCACTGCTGCTGGTTCTGGTGAGTTTAGCCCTGTTGTATCTGACGATGCATCATCTACAGAAGCTAGAGAGAAGAACAGAAGAACTGAGTTCATCATTGTTCCAAATCTATCTGAGCTTTTCAAAGTGTACAAAGGCTAATTTCAAATTAGTTTTGTCAAAACATCAAAAGGCAAGTCTGTAACTCAGGCTTGCCTTCTGTTTATTTATTCCCTCACTCCATGAGGTATTATTAGTTGGTAGCTCCAGTTTTCTCGTCCCAAACCTTTTCTTTAGCAACTTTGCGCATAATTCCCTTAACGCTTTTTTAACACCCCCGCAAAGCACTGACCAACAGTCAGTTAAATGCATTCCACGATATTTATATTCAGCCTTAAGCCACCTTTCAAATTTTTCATTGTATTTCAAGTAAATAGAAATTCCATTTACTTAAATAACAAATATGAAAAAGACACTAATTCTACTTTTCGTTTTCACATTGCCTACAATCATATTCTCTCAATCTGACAATACCCTATTTGGCGGTCCAAACAAGCTTAAGATCACTGGTATATTTGGAGGAGTTTCACTCACTTACTTAGAGCAAGATCTTTTTCAATCACCTATAGATAGAAATGGATTCTGGGGACTCGAAATAGCCAATAACTTTGATCTGAGCTTTAGACGAATTAGCAGACCTACAGATAAACTTGTTTTCGGTACCAACGAGGCAATCGATCTTAGGACTAGAGGGGTTCAGTTTGGGTACAGGCCGTTTGAAGATAAAGTGATCCATCCATCATTCGCAATATATGTATCCAAAGGAAGCTTAGAAAGCAGAGAGATCGATATCAAAGACCACATTTTAATGCTTCAACCAAAGGCAGGCTTCGAAATCAATACCTTTAGATTTATGAAAACAAGCTTGCTACTAGGATATAACTTTATCAATGGAGTGGATTTACTTCAATATACAAATGAAAATTTCTCAAGAATTTCCCTAGAATTAAACTTTAAGTTTGGAGGATTCTGGAACTAAACATTAGCCCAAATTAATACTCCATTAAACTTACCAATATTTAACATCCAATAACAAAACACACAAGTTCCTATTAATCAACAACCTAAAAAAAACTATATACTGAATCGAATTTGTTGTTTTAGATTAAACAAACGATTGAATTAGTTTTAAGAATTATAAACACAAAAACAATTTGAAATCTATAATCAAATACTCTTCCCTGCTTATAAATTCAACAATCTTCAAACCAAAATTGGTATGGAAACCAATGTTTTGCGATTCCTTAAAGTTGGAGTTCATGGTGGGCTAAATATTTATGAAGATCTTTCTGATTCTAACAGGCTTCTGAACAAAGACTTACCTAAATATTTTGGTCAACTAAGTCTAAAGTTTGGCGGATTTTGGGAATAAACTAAAAAAAAGAGCTCGATTTGAAATCGAGCTTTTTTTTGAACCTATATTTATCTATCCTTGTTTACGAAAGAAAAAAACGACAAAACGAGATGATAGAACCCACTGTAAGAAAGCGCTTTGAAACCCCTTTTCCTGTTTATATTCACACCTTAGAAAATGGTCTTACGCTTTATCTTAGTCCAAATAATCTTGAGCCTAGAATTCAATCTAGTATCGTTGTAAAAGCAGGGTCAAAACATGATCCCGAAGATTGTACAGGTCTTGCACATTACTTTGAACACATGATGTTTAAGGGATCTTCTAAAATGGGTACCATCAATTGGGAAAAAGAAAAAGAACTACTCCAACAGATTGAAGACCTCTACGAACAACACAGAGCCACCACTTCTAAAGAAGAACGTGCAAAAATATATGCTGAAATCGATCGCGTATCTAACGAGGCAGCTACCTACGCAGTACCAAATGAATACGATAAGATAATCAGTGAAATTGGAGGTAAAGACACAAATGCATATACCTGGGTAGAACAAACCGTATACCTGAATAATATACCAAGTAATCAGCTAGGCAATTGGCTAAAATTAGAAGCCGAACGCTTTAGACATGTTTCCCTTCGACTTTTTCACACAGAACTAGAAACCGTTTTCGAAGAGTTCAATATCACACAAGATTCTGATCCTAGAAAAGTATCTAAAGCAATCAATGAGATCCTTTTCCCTACACACCCTTATGGTACGCATACCACTATCGGTAGAGGTGAAGATCTTAGAGCACCCTCCCAAAAAGCAATTCGCCAATTCTTTAAGCAATATTATGTGCCTAACAATATGGCAATCTGCCTTGCAGGTGATTTCGAAGTAGAAACAGCTATTGCAGCTATCGAAAAATACTGGTCTGACTTCAGCCCATCCGATATTCCTCCGTTCGAATTTGAGGAACAAGCTGAAATCATAGAAAATCAGCACAAATCCGTTTATGGCCAAAAATCAGATTACGTTGAAATAGCATGGAGGCTGCCTGGAGCAAGTGCAGAAAACCTGCCTTACTTTGACTTTATTCAAAGTATCTTGCAGAATGCACAAGTCGGACTGATTGATTGGGTTAAGCGTTCACAAAAAGTATTGGATGCGAATGCCTACATCTATACCTTCAAGGATTATGCCTCACTTCGCATAAACGCACAACCCCGCCAAGGGCAAAGCCTCGATGAATTAAAAGATATAATCTTCCAAATTGTAGAGCAGCTCAAATCTGGTTCCTATGAAGACTGGATCATTCCGGGTATTATCAAGGATATGAAGTTGTCCATACTCAACAATGCCGATTCTAATAATTCTAGAGCTAGCGTTATGAGTCAATACGCAATTTGGGATGTAGAATGGGACTTTTTTGCCAAAAGGCTAGAGAGTCTTGAGCGCATTACAAAAGCAGATATAACAAGCTTTCTCGCAGACAACATGAGCAAGGGAGCTGCTGTGATTTACAAAAAACAAGGCGAAGATCCCGATGTTTTAAA
>JAQXAY010000035.1 GCA_029252685.1 Saprospiraceae bacterium
ACATCGATCTCATGATCTTGATATTTAAAGTATGGTTTACGATTGCTACCATAATCAATAGCTCCGTCTGCTAGCCCTTGAGGACTTCCTGGTGTGAATCCAAATTCTGGAAGGTGACAGCTCGAACATGAATAGGCTTGAAAGCATTCATCGTCTTTGACAAATGGGTTTAAACCCAGGCCCGTTTCATAAAACAATAATTTTCCCAATTCTACTTTTTCTTGTGTGATTGGATTTGATGGATCTTGATTAGGAAAGGAAGAATAGTCTGTACTGCTTGGAAGAATGTAGTAGTTTAGGTCTCCGTTAGGTGCAACTGACCTAATCTGCATTTTTAGGGAATTTGGATTTATAATATCATCCATAATTACAGTTTCATCCGGCATACAAGCTGTTGTGAAAATGAATAGAATGATTATCAACCTAAAAAGGTTTGAGTTTTGGGGGAGAACATGGAACATAGCTTCCTACATTAAAAATGTACAATGAGATTATTATCTTGAAAATACAAAGATTCGCAAGTAATTCAAAATTACATATTAGTAATTAAAAAATTTATTTAATTACATCCTTGTAAGCTTATAGAGAATTCATCATTGTTTGGATAACAATTACCGGATAGTATAAATGCTGGCGTGTGTTTGGTAGCCAAATTAGGATCGTAAAGGCCATTCTCAAGGAAATCTAAAAGATTTGCTTTTTCTTCTGCTGTAAGTGATACAGGGGTGAAGCTAGGAGATAGTTGACTAACATTTTCGTTTTCTGAAACTGCCGATAGTTTGTAGTTGAGGACTTCTTCCAGTGAATATTTTGAGGAACCATGGAAGTAAGTAGCATAATCAGCTGTATTATACAGTTGAGGCACTTTAAACGCGTTCATTTGACTGCTCTCCCCAGTAAAGCCAGCTCGGCCCATATTTCTAAAATCATCGGCAGAGGTGCGAATAGACGTTGGATGTTCTTGATATAAATCTTTTGTTCCTATCGCATGAAAGGAATAGCCGCCAAGGTTTGGTGCATTGTGACATTTAGCACAACCTGCTTTTCCAAAGAAAAGTAAAGCTCCCTTTTTTTGATCTAGTGTTAATGCATCCGTTGTCTCATCTTTCAGATATTTTTGAAAGGGAGCGTCCTGTGCATAAATACTTCTTAAGTAGGCAGAGATAGCAAAACTAAAAGCTAGTTCAAGATTTTCTTCTACATAGTTTTCTCCAAATGCTTCATCAAAATATTCTTGGTAGCCATTATTTGTTAAGAATTCTTCATCAAATTTGAATCTATGGATGTTGATATTCTCAATGTTTTGAGTTTCAATACCAGGATATCCGAGATGATTTAATTCTGTTAATTCTGTATAGTTGTTTGTTGTATGATCTTCCCAAAGTGATTCAGTCCCAGTATTTAGACTTTCTCCCCCAGAAACACCGGCCCAGAGTGTGTTTTTGACATAGCTCACATTTATTAATGAGAGTGGTCGAGCACCTTGAGCATCTGGTTGATTATCTGCATAATCATTGTTTTTATACCTGTATTGTCCGTAGCCAACACCCCCGTCCGCTATAGCTTGAGCAGATCCTGGTGTAAATGCAAATTCTGGAAGGTGACAAGATGCACAAGAATACGTTTCGTAACATTCAGGTTGATCAATTACGGGAAAAGCACCCAATGCTGTTTCGAAAAACAACATTTTGCCTAGTTCGATTTTCTTTTTGTCTAAGGTATAAGGAAGGTCTGTGTTAGGAGCAAAATTATTGTAGTCATTATCACTCGGAAATACGTAGTAGTCTATGTTGCTATTAGGGCTAGAATTAGCAATAGCAGTTCTAAGAGGAATATCAATCGAATCAACTCCTGTGTTGATACAAGAATTAACTCCAAAGATTATTAATATTAAAAAAAATATTAATCTTGTGTTAGACATAGTTTTTCTCGAGGACTTAAGTATTATAATTTATTCAAAGATTGTATAGCAAATATAGAATATTATATTTGAAAATGATAATTGTTTTGTAAGTGAAATACCATAAGAGAGCTTTCAAAAAGTGTTCAAACTATCTTTGTAATGGGATATACCCTTCAAAGGGTATATAGCAGTAGATTTTTTTTGGCTCGCTTTAGATTTTTGAGAATATTTAAGTAATTTGAATTGGGGATTTTATATAAAAAATATGAAGGGACTTGAATCACATTATGACTGTTTAGCAGAAAAATATGCAAGTATTCATCCTTTGCGTTTATCCCTTGTAGATTTTATTGAAAAAAGGATATTTGCTGAGAAATCGTTAAAACCATTTGGGCAAGTCGTAGATTTTGGTTGTGGATCTGGCGAATTGCTTGAAAATCTTTCTAAGCGTGTTCCCTTTCCTGATTTACTCTGCGGTGTTGATATTTCCTCATCGATGGTTCAAGTTGCAAAGCGTAAGGGTATGCATGTGATTCATGCAAACTTTGAGAATGTATTCTTTGAACGTGGATCAGTTTTTTTAGGTGTATTTCAAGAATCCATTCATCATGCAGATTTAGATCAATTAGGGACTAATTTGGATCGGATAATGTGTCCAGATGGTAAGCTTATTGTTTTTTATCAAAGTGATTGGTTTATAGAGCCAAAATTAGAAGCTTTGGACACTCTTATTGATGTGGCACGGATGAACCGAAGAGGACCCGAAGATATCATTACAGCACTAAATAAATGTCATTGGAATTTGATTGAAGACGATTTGGTTGAGGATAGGTGTCAAGTCGATCTGGAATTTATAGAAAATGCTCTGTTGTTAAATGCTTTGTCTTATTGGGTCTCTTTTAGTGATAGAGATAAAAAGACCCGTTTAGCTCAAATTACTGAGTCCTATGAAAACACTCCATTGTTTCTCAACAGGAAGATAAGAGCACTTGTTTTTAGCCGACATTAGCTAAGTATTATGAGTGAATGTCATTAATTTCTGGACTTCTGACCTCCCTTTTCTTAAATATTGCATTTTTGTTTAAAGTTATTTTTAATATTGGACTGAATTAAAGACAGGTATACTATGAAATTTGAGGATTTAGGTTTAAATGATTGGTTGTTGGAAGCTCTATCTTATATGGGTTTTAATGAGGCAACACCTATTCAAGAGAAGACAATACCATCTATTTTAGATCGACGGGATCTTATTGCATGTGCTCAAACTGGCACAGGAAAGACAGCTGCCTTTATATTGCCAATATTGCATTTGCTAGAAGGAAATACAAAGTCAGGTGTGAAAGCTATGGTTATTGCACCTACTAGGGAACTTGCATTGCAGATCGATCAGCAAATTCAAGGATTCGCTTATTTTACAAATTTGAGATCTATCGCCGTATATGGAGGTGGAGATGGTGCAGATTGGGATCAGCAAAAGAAAGCTCTAAATATGGGAGTAGACATAGTTGTGGCAACTCCTGGGAAGCTTATATCCCATCTTAATATGGGGTATACTGATTTCAAAAACTTTGAATGCCTCATCTTAGACGAGGCTGATCGTATGTTGGACATGGGATTTGCAGAAGACCTCAAAAAAATCATTTCCTACTTACCGAAGAAAAGACAGAATCTATTCTTCAGCGCAACCATGCCACCCAAGATTCGAAAACTAGCAAAGGAAGTATTAGAAGATCCTCTAGAGGTATCTATTGCAATCTCTAAACCTGCTGAAAATATTCTTCAGGCGTCTTACTTGGTATACGATGAGCAAAAAATACCCCTATTAACTGAGTTGTTAAAGGGCAAAGAAAAGTATGAATCTGTTATTATATTCGCTTCTAGAAAGAAGAAAGTAAATGAAATTTGTAGGGCACTTCGAAAAGATCTAGATAGTGTAGAGGGTATATCCTCAGATCTAGACCAAAAAGAACGAGAAAAGGTGGTTGAACGCTTTCGATCAAAAAGGACACGAATTGTTGTATCTACTGATGTATTAAGTAGAGGGATTGATATAAAAGATATTAATCTGGTTATCAATTTTGACGTTCCAAATGATGCAGAAGATTATGTGCATAGGATTGGACGTACCGCCCGCGCAAATACAAGTGGAGTTGCAATTACTCTAATAAATAAAGACGATATGTCAAGTTTCAATAAAATTGAGCGTCTTATCGAAAAGGATGTATTCAAAGTGCCACTACCAGAACATTTGGGTGAAGGTCCAAAATGGGATTTGAGTCGCAGACATTATGGTAAATCTAAAAGGCATAAGTCCCATAGGAACTAATCAAAGGCCATTATTATTTAAAATATTGTTAAAAATATACCAAAACCCACAATAAAAAGTTTAAAAATATAATTTGTCTTTTGGTAAGAAGAAAATTAAATTCAGAATTTATGAAACAAAATATCCTAATTTTATCCCTCGCAATTATTGTGGCATCCTGTACTGGATTCATGAATAAAAATGCACAAGAAAGCACAGATTGGTTAGTAAGTCTTGATGACGCTGTCACTTTGTCTGAGAAAACAGGTAAGCCTATATTGGCTAATTTTACTGGAAGTGATTGGTGTGGATGGTGTAAAAAATTAAAAGCAGAGGTGTTTGATACTCCTGAGTTCAGAACATGGGCAAAAGATAATGTGATTTTACTTGAATTAGACTTTCCTAGGAGGACAGCTATTTCAGATGAATTAAGGAAGCAAAACTATAATCTCCAAAGACAATTTGGAGTGCGAGGTTATCCTACGATTCATTTTTTCAACGCAGAGCAGGACGGTGAAGCGTCTTACAGTTTCTCTAAGCTTGCTCAATCGGGCTATCTCCGAGGTGGAGTTTCTGCCTGGGTTGCAGACGCAGAAAACAAATTGAAATTATAAAAAAAGGGGCGATGTAATCGCCCCTTTTTTTATTCTATATTGAATGCTAGAAATCGTCTAGCGAGTTTAATTGCCATATTCTTATTCAAATCCTTTTCTTCGGTAATTGAACTACAGATCAGAGTCATGGTATGTTCTCCCTGTGTAAAGGATAACATTCTTTGTTTTTCTAACCAAACAGCCCCTTGTCCTACACCCTCAATAAGCGTAACTGCAACATCAGGTATAGAAAAGTATTTACTGTAGTACGCGTCTATTGCAGCTTGATCGGCTAAAT
>JAQXAY010000075.1 GCA_029252685.1 Saprospiraceae bacterium
AATAACGATAATATATATATGTAATCTATATTACATATTGTTCAAGTTCACTAGATGTTGAAATTTAGATTTCTGCATTATAATTTCGAGCATATTTTTAACTTTACACAAACCAATTATTTCAACATGGGTAGCTTATTCGCCAAATTTGTTTTACGTATTGTCAACTGGAAAATCGTAGGCTGGAATCTCAACGAACTAGATAAATATGTAATCATTGAAATCCCACACACCTCAAATTGGGATTTTCCCTTAGGAATATTACTTCGTGCTGCACAAAAGGCACCTCATGTATATTTTGTCGGAAAAAAATCGCTCTTCAAGTGGCCATTTGGTTATATATTTAGAGCATTGGGTGGCTACCCCGTTGATCGCAAAAAAAGTCAAAACTTTGTAGATTCAATAACTGAACTTTACCAGAAGGAAGATCGATTTGCAATATGCTTAGCCCCTGAGGGTACTCGCTCAAAAGCAGAAAAACTCAAAACTGGCTTTTACTATCTTGCCATAAATGCCAAGGTACCAATCGTAATGGTTTCATTCGACTATTCAAGAAAGCAAATCGCAGTAGCAGAGCCATTTGAACCAAGTGGTGACTATGAAAAGGATATACCAATTATGAAGAATTTCTTTTCAGATAAGGTAGGAAAAAGACCTGAAGACGGCTTTACATTCCAATAAACGCCATAGCAAAGAATATAGAACTTATTCCAACTAGAATACCTTGAAAAACTTCTTTGGCTTCATGTGCCTTGAGTAATAATCTTGAGGTACCCACAAGACCTGTTAGGAATACAGCTAGCAGAAAAATAAAAATAACTGGAATTCCTATTGCCTGGCTGCTACTAATCTCTAACCAAATCTTTTGGACTGGACTTTGCAACAAAAGCAGAAAAAAACCTAGCATCCCACCCATACCAACACCATGCGCTGATATCTTGGTGAAATTGTTGATAAAAAAGGATACAAACAGGCCAATTGCAGATCCTAAAATAAAGATCACATATAACTTAGGAACCTCACTGCTATTGAACAGATTCACTGTGAGCCAGATGTAGAAAATACCTGTTATGATATACGGTCCGATGCGTTCTTTAGCATCTTTCAACTCAAGACTCTGCACAAGTCCTAAAAATTTCATCAATAAAACCGCAATGATGGGAATGATAGCAGTTGTAAAAAAGATCATCAAAATAAAGGGAACCTGGGTACCTATAGTTGGCACACCAAACCCATATGGATCTACGGCAAGGTAGAACACCGTTACATAAGTAATTATAAAAAGCGGGTGAAACACCAATGAAACCAATTTTGAAAACCCCTTGATCATTTGCAGATTTTAAGCAAAAATAATCAATTATTTGTTTTCCTTGATAGTAAAGGTCACTCTTCTGTTCTTTGCTCTGCTCTTTTCTGTTTCATTAGATGCAATTGGTCGATCTGCACCATAGGCAGCAATCTGGATACGTATTGGATTTGCACCTGCCTCAATCAACATACCACGAACTAACTTAGCCCTATCTTTTGATAAGTTTAGTAGATTCGTCCACTGCCCCATATTATCGGTATGGCCCTCAATAACAAGTATCATCCTTGGATTTTTTTTCATCTTCTTAATGAAATCCTCCACCTTAAATGCGACACTTGCTTGATCAATTATCTCCAAAGAAGATTTTTCAAAGAAAACCTGGTTTTCAGTACCTTTTTCAAGCTTTACCTTGCTCAAGCCCAAACTTAATACCTTAGTATCATCATAAGACTGACCAATGTAAACCTCCCTGGTAGATGAAAAATAACCATGCTTCTCAGCCGTAAATCGCACCCGTTGCCCTATGGGTATGTCTACCAAAAACTTACCACTTGAGTTAACAGCAATAGTTCTTGAAAATCCTTTTTCCTCTACCTCAACCCGCACCATAGCTTTCAAGGGTCTTCCAGATTGTAATTCAGTTACTAATCCACTAAGATCAATACGAACCTCTTCATCTATTCCGAATGGAAATTTGTAGATATCCATGCTACCTGCTCTATTAGACGAAAAGTAAAGATATCCATTCGTTTCATCAAATTGAGGCTGACTTTCATCGCCCACAGAGTTTACTGGATACTCTAACTTTTCGGGAGAAGTCCACTCCATCCAACTTTCTGAAGTTCGTTTTGAATAGTATATATCCATGCCTTGTGAACCTACTCGGTTGCTACTAAAAAACAAGGTCCGACCATCCTTAGACAAAGTAGGATTTGTCTCGCGATACATCGTATTAACCCAATTCTTAATTTGGTAAGGCTTACTATAGCTGTCGTCTGATTGTTTAAAACTAACATATAAGTCTGTTTCACCTTTTGAATCCTTGCGATCCAATGAAAATATAAAAACAGACCCATCTCTGTTACTGCACATGCTAAAACCACTAGAGGCAGTTTTGAGATCCTCCACTTTGATTGGCTGTGGAAAGGTCCAATGACTATTGCCCACCTTTCGAACCATAGATATGCCTTCGTCCATACCACCGGAGCGGTAATAAATATTATTGACGATATAGGTATCGTGATCTGAAATACTAGCTAACACGGAATTAGGTAAGGCATTATTCAAGGGATAGGCTGGATGATTTACACTTACTGGATTCCCTCCTTGAATTCTCGCTTCCAATATATCTTGATTAAAAACAGAATTTGAAGGGTGTATATTCTTAGATTCGCCTAGATCAGTATAAATATCTCTGAGTATAGATTCTGCAAGTTTTTCATCTTGGTCGAAAAGGTTTTCACCATTGACCAATAGAACTTTTTCATAATCCTTCGCAGCTACGCGAGTAAACATTAATACATCTCCTGTTTGATTGATAACAGGAAGAATCTCATCCTTGTCATCAGTATTCAAAGGTGCAGGTAATTTCACCAGTTCCTGAGCTTGGCTATGCAAAGAAAAAGAAATAAGCAAGGAGATAATAAGAACAAATACCTTATAATTCATTGATAGATTGTTTCGAGGATACGTCCACCAATTTAAACTAAAAAACAAAAGGTCGCAATGTATTGCGGCCTTTTGTTTACAGAACTGCGCTACAGATTACAACAACTTTTTCATTTTTGTATATCGTGCTACGTTTGTGTTCCTTCCTCTACAACCCATTTCTTGTTCTTTTAGATTAATATTCTCCACACGATTCCCTGGATCTGGGTGCGTGGATATAAACTCAGGTTGGGTACTACTACCTTGTAGTTTTTCAAAAAACCCAGCTGCCCCAGCGGCATTATATCCCGAATTACAAAGATAATGCACAGAATGTTCATCCGCCTCAGTCTCATGTGTCCTTGAAAACTTCAAAGAAGTCAATGCTAATGCGATTTGCTCCATCATAGAGGGATCGGAATTTCCAGAGACCACAGAAAGAAGTACCTGTAAGCCCATGATTTTGGTCAGTTGCCTGGTAGAATGTCTTAAATCTGCATGGGCGATCTCATGACCTAAAACCCCCATAAGCTCATCCTCACTATCTAAGAATTTGATCAGCCCAGTATATACATAAATGTATCCTCCTGGGGTACAGAAGGCATTGAGTGTCTCATCATCCTTGATGATCTTAACCTCCCAGGCAAATTCATTCCTGTGACTAAGTTTTCCACTATTAACTATTGAATTTGAAAGACCTCGGATATGCCTGTAGACTTCTGCATTATTCTGTTCCGAAAGAATTGGATATTCCTTTGGATTACTCTCGATCTCTGTCCTAACCTGCTCACCAAGTGTTTTTTCATCCTCAATACTAAAGAGGTTAAAACCCTTCCCAGGTTTTGGACTACAGGATACCAAAAGGAACACCACCACCGCTACTGAAAGAATGGATAATGCCGTATGTTTTAATAAATTTCTACTTGATAACATGTTTGAATAATTTATGGGGTAGTGATCAACTATATTCTAGATCTTGGCAAATAATTCTCCAATTCTATTTCTATTGGAACGTAAAAAGTCAACTGTTTCGTGCATGTCCTTGGATAGGAATCGATCTTCATCAACAAAAGGAACTACTTCTCTATAAGATTTAAGTAAATCCATTATAAATTCCGATGACTGCTTTGGCGCTCTAAACTCCAATGCCTGAGCTGCTGTCATAAACTCTATAGCTAATATGCGTTCTAGGTTTCGAACAACCTTAGTTAATTTTGTCCCTGCATTTGCAGCCATGCTAACATGATCTTCCTGTCCATTGGAAGAAACAATAGAATCAACACTTGCTGGAGTACAAAGCTGCTTATTTTGACTTGCAATTGATGCAGCTGTATACTGAGGGATCATAAACCCTGAATTCAATCCTGGATTAGCAACTAAAAATGCTGGAAGACCTCTAAGCCCAGAGATCAACTGATAGACTCTCCGTTCGGAAATAGAACCCAACTCGGAAGCTGCAATAGCTAAAAAGTCCAGCACTACTGCCAAAGGCTGTGCGTGGAAATTACCCCCAGAAAGTATAGCATCTTCATCTGGAAATACATTCGGATTATCAGTGACAGCATTCAACTCAGTTTCAAAAACGCTAATTGCATATTGTAAACTATCCCAACTTGCTCCATGGACCTGAGGTACACAACGGAATGCATAAGGATCTTGAACAGAGGCTTTCTCTGTCTCATTTGCTATAGCCGAATCCTCCAGTATTCCTCGAATTGATTGAGCGGTCTTTATTTGACCTGCATGCGGTCTGATTCGATGTAGTTTTTCATCAAAAGGACTCATCCTACAATCAAAAGCATCCAAGGAGATAGCCGCAGTTAGTGTTGCAAGATTCCAAAGGTGTTTTAATTCAATAGCCGACCATAGGCCATGGCTTAAGGAAAACTGCGTACCATTGAGCAGTGCGAGTCCTTCCTTAGACGATAGCTCTAGCTTTTCCCAATTTTTTTCTTGAAGTACAGCATCAGCTGACACCCAAGCATCTCCATGCCATAGTTCACCTTCTCCAAACAAAGGAAGACTTAAATGAGCTAGCGGTGCAAGATCCCCTGAAGCCCCAAGAGAGCCCAACTCATAAATCTTCGGCAACAGCTTTGAATTGTACTGATCAATCAAACGCTGCAGCACCTCAGGTTGTACCGCTGAGTGCCCGTAGGATAAAGAGCGGATTTTAGTGAGCAAGATAATCCGCACGATATCAAGAGGAACTACATCCCCCATACCACAAGCGTGAGATCTTACTAGATTATGTTGTAAAGTACTGATTTGATCTTTTGAGATAGCGATATCACACAAAGAGCCAAAACCTGTATTTATTCCATAATATAGAGCATCCCCATCTGCTAGCTTATTATCTAAATAGTCTCTGCACTTTTTTACTGCTTTCCAAAGACCCTCACTGATATCAATAGTAGAATCTTTATTTATAATGTGCTCTAAATCCTCGATTGTAAGTCCCTCTATCCCCAGTTGCGTATTATTTTTCATACCTATTCTATTTGATGCAAAAATAGTAAAAGAAATTCTGACTGAACTACCCTTTTCAATTCTATTTATCTAATATCACACTTGACTCAAACTTAAATTTGTGTTAATCTCACTATTCTTTATTAAGAAAAAGTGCCGATAAAGGCCTTAGGGCTTAGCATTAAATGTTAAAAAACTAAGCCTAGTGCTATTTTCATTAACGCTTAATTAAATCTATAAATAGAATAATTGATTAAATTTGGCATTAGATAGTAAACAAAACGAAAAACTCCTATCATAAATAAATACAATAATTATGAAAATGAAATCCTTTTTATTCGCAATCGCTACGTTATTTGTTACGGGGTTAGGAAATACTGCTCAGGCACAAAGAATCGCTTACATTGATATGGATAAGATTCTTAACAGTATAACAGAATATCAGTCAGCTCAAGAAGAACTTGACAAAATTGCATCTCAATGGAGACAAGAAATTGCCTTGGAATACGACAATATCAAAAGTCAATACAATCGCTATCAGGCAGAACAGGTATTACTGAGTGATCAAGAACGTAAAAAATACGAAGACGAGATCATTGCAAAAGAGCAAGAAGTTCGCGAAATGCAAAAACGCAAATTCGGACCTGAAGGTGACTTGTTTAAGAAGAGACAAGAGCTAGTCGAACCTATACAGGCAGAAGTTTTTCAAGCTATTACAGACTATGCAGATGATCAAGGATACGACTTTATCTTTGACAAAGCATCTGCTTCTGGTATGATCTTTGCCAACGCAAAATATGATGTTACAGACAAGATCCTTCAAAAATTAGGTAAGTAATAAGCCAAAGCTTATTTTTTTCTGTATTTTTGGCGACTACTAATTATAAGTATCAAATCAATGAAAAAGTTTTTAATTCTACTTGTTGCTTGCATGTCCCTAGGTTTTAACGCGAATGCGCAAAAATCTCCGGTGGGATACGTGAATACAAATACGATCCTAGAAGCAATGCCAGAGGTTAAACAGCTACAAGCAAACCTGGAAGCATACGCAACACAGCTTGACAATAAATACAAGCAACTACTTACTTCTTATCAGCAAAAGCAGCAGGATTATGCAGCTAAGGCTCAGAATGGGGAACTTTCGCCGATGCAAGAAGAAGAAGCATATAAAGTACTTGGAGCAGAGGAAGAGAAGATCAGAAAATTCTCCCAGGAAAGTCAGCAAAAACTTGCTGAAAAACAGGCTGACCTTTTTGCACCTTTAGAAGAGCGCATCTTTAAGATTGTAGACGAAATAGCTGCTGAAATGGGTTATAGCTATATTATCAATCAAGGTGGAGCAGGTGGTGTGATTCTATATGCAAATCCAGCTTTAGACATAACTAGCAAAGTACAGGAAAGACTATAATCGTCTTTTATTAAAAATAAACGGAGGGTATATCCAATATACCCTCTTTTTTTATCCTTAATTATGAAGTCTAAAAATCAGGCCATAGGAATATTCGACTCCGGCATAGGTGGACTTACCGTTGCCAACGCTATTGCTAAGGAATTACCTAATGAAGATTTCATTTATTTTGGAGACACCGCTCATCTTCCTTATGGGGATAAATCCCCCGATACCATCCGCTATTATAGTATAAGGATCGCTAAGTTTTTACTTGATCAAGATTGTAAGATGGTCGTGGTAGCATGCAACTCAGCATCAACGGCAGCAAACAAATTGTTACTTGAATTCTTCCAGGACCGCACACATGTAATCAATGTTGTTGATCCACTCGTAGATGCTTGTGTAAAACTAAAATTTAGCAAGGTTGGGATCATAGCGACTAAGGCAACTATCCGTTCAGGCGTTTACCAAAAACAGCTTAAGGAAAAACAAGAGGACTTAGAAGTTCACGCTCAAGCAACGCCGCTCTTTGTACCAATGATCGAAGAGGGTTTTGTGCACAATAACATCAGTCAATCTATCATCAAAAATTACTTAAGCGATGCCGGGTTTAAAGATATGAATGCACTCTTACTGGCCTGTACACACTATCCGCTGATCCAGAATTCAATTCGTGAGTATCTAGGTCCAGATATCCAAATCCTTGAATCCTCAGAGCTTGCAGCAAAAGCAGTGCGCGAAACACTGGAAGCTCATGATCTCCTAAATCCGAAAAAACAGACAGGAGATCATAAGTTTTATGTATCAGATCTAACTGAATCTTTTGCTCAAACTGCCCAGCATTTCTATGGTGCAGATATTGACCTTACCCACCTTCCTCTTTGGGACTAAAACACTTACTTCCTCAATTCTAATAGAGCAACACTCTCGATGTGGTGTGTATTTGGAAACATATCAACAGCTTGCACCTTTATCAGGTCATATTTCTCGCTCAACAATTGAATATCTCTAGCCTGCGTTGCAGGATTACAAGACACATAAACGATACGAGGAGATTCCAATTTTAAGAACATCTCAACAACATCGCCATGCATTCCTGCTCTTGGAGGATCGGTAATCACAAGGTCTGGCTTACCATGCTCAGCAGCGAAAGTATCCGTAAGTATTGCTTTTACATCCCCGGCATAGAAGGTACAATTGTCTATTTCGTTCATCGCCATATTCACTTTTGCATCTTCAATAGCTGTAGGAATTTCCTCTACTCCAACAACATGCTTTGCAAATTTGGAAACATAAAGCGCTATCGATCCTACTCCGGTATATAAATCATATACATTCTGTGTTCCGTCTAAGCCTGCGAACTCGACAACTTTATCATAAAGTACTTTGGCCTGCTTTGAGTTGGTCTGGAAAAAGGATTTAGGTCCCACTTTGAACTTAACGTCACCTAATTGCTCGATGATGTGATTCTTTCCGTGATACAGCTCATAATCTAGGTCCAACAAGAAGTCGTTCTTCTTTGGATTGATTACATAAAATAAAGATGTAATCTCCGGAAAGCATTCTAATATGGCATCCAAAAATGCTTTGATTGCTTTTTGATCATTCTCATAGAATGCATAAATCAACATGAGTTCACCCGTTGTACTCATCCTGATAATCATATTACGCATGAATCCCTCATTCAAATAGGCATCAAAGAAAGTCAGGTTATGCTCGATGGCTATACGTTTGGATTCCAAACGAAGGGCATTGGATGGATCTGGCTGCAACCAGCATTTATTAATATCAATAATTTTATCAAAGGCCCCTTTGGGGTGGAAACCAAGAACATCTTCTTTATTAGAGATAGTCTCATCATTCAGCTCTTCTGGATTTAACCAGCGCTTACATGAAAAACTAAACTCCATTTTATTCCTATAAAAAGTAGTATCCTCACAAGCTACGATGGGTAGAAACTCCTTGGGCTCTGACTTCCCAAGTCTTAGAATGGCATTCTCAACAACAGTATGTTTATGCTTTAGCTGTGTTTCATAAGACATGTTTTGCCAATCACAACCGCCACAATAATTGAAGTGTTCGCAAAAGGCATCCACTCGATCTTCAGAATATTTTTGATAGTCTATTACACGGCCTTCCATATATTTAGACCGCTTCTTAGTGCGCAATACATCTATCACATCACCAGGCACAACGCCCTTTACGAAGATCACCTCACCTTCTTCAGTACGTCCAACAGCTTTACCTTTATCAGCAATACCTGTGATTTCAATCCCCTGGTAGATCTTGTTTTTCCTTCTTCTGCCCATTTTGCTATTATTTGAAGGGCAAAATTAACATAAAAGCGGAATAATTTATCGAGTTAGAATTACATAATCTTTTATCAGCTGTTTTAAAAAGCTGATTTTGTTTTTGACTTCGAGCTTAAGCTCCATCTTTTCAAGACATTTCTTCACTAAATTCTCAATGACCTGAGCTCTAATCTGATCCTTATACTTTTGATAATCCTCGATTGCTGTTTTGATAAACAACATATCCTCTTCAGAAAATACTTTTACCGCTTCGTACACAACATCATCTTTAGATAATTCATCAAGTTGATCTAAGCGAGAAAGACGCAGTGAATTTTTCTGAGGGATATTGATCACTACAGTATCTGCTGCTACATCGCCTAAGCGTTGACGCATTCTAGAGGTTCCAGAAATCAGAATAGCTAAAGTACCTATAGTAAAAAAGCCCTCAAACAATAGTAAAAATGCACGCATTGCAGAATCTACCAAGGTCAATGGTTCTCCATCAACTCGCACCACTCTAATTTTAACTACCTTCTTCCCAATCGTCTGACCTCCAAAATATTGCTCCATGAGAATATAGTAAAGCATAAAAGACAGCAGATAAATTACCGGCAGAATAAACCCAAAGGAAAAATTGCCAAAAAGACTTGCAACTACCATGGCATAAATATAATATAGAATCATATCCATAAAACTCGCCCCAAATCTTGCCGCTACTGATGATAATTTATAATCAATTAGCACGCCCTGACTACTTTCAATGCTTATACTTCTCATCCTGTTTTTACATTATATAAAATCTTGTATACGACCAAGTTTTATTTATATTTACAATGTAATAAATTGAAAGGAAACAACTAAAAAGCCGCACCAATTAAATGAAAGAGTCCAAGTTTATAAAAAACAATTTGAAACGTTGGCAGGCTCTTTCCGAAGATATTCACTCCAATAGCCTAAAGCATAAACCAGGCAAGATGAGTGAAGATTTTCTTCAAGTAGGCGAAGATTATTCTTTTTCAAAGACCTACTATAAGTCTCGATCTATAAAAGGAGTTCTTAATAACTTCGCAGCATATCTAAATCTACAGTTTCTCAACAATAAGTTTAAACGCAAAGGCCTCCGGTATTTTTTTGGCACTATGCTACCCTACAGACTATATAATGCAAGGCGACCACTTCAACTCAGTTTGATTACTTTTCTAGTCTTCATGCTTATTGGCGCCCTGTCTGCTGAACAGGAAGAGAACCTAAGCTTTATCCGACAAATACTTGGAGACAGCTATGTAGATATGACCCTAGAAAATATTGAAAAGGGAGATCCCATGTATGTGTACAAGGATA
>JAQXAY010000077.1 GCA_029252685.1 Saprospiraceae bacterium
CCCACTTGAAACACAAGTGGGCTTTTTTATCAATAACTATCTTCGTGAACACCTCCTACTGCTCGACCAGAAGGATCATTCATATTTTTGAAGGCCTCATCCCATTCCAAAGCCACTGGACTAGAACAAGCAACGGAGGGCACCGAAGGCACACAAACTGCTGCGGTATCCGAAGGAAAATGCTCTTCAAAAATCGATCTATAGTAAAACTCCTCTTTATTCATTGGAGCTTGTATTGGAAATCTAAAATGTGCATTTGACATCTGTTCATCGCTAACCAAGGTATTGACAAGTTCTTTCAATGTATCGATCCAACTATAGCCTACACCATCAGAAAATTGTTCCTTTTGACGCCAAGCAACAGAGTCTGGCAAATATTTCTCAAAAGCCTTTCGTAGTACCCATTTCTCTATTCGACCATTGCCTATCATCTTATCAGAAGGATTTAAACGCATAGCGACATCCATAAATTCCTTATCTAAGAATGGCACACGCCCTTCAATCCCCCAAGCTGCAAGAGACTTGTTTGCTCGAAGGCAATCATATAGATGTAGTTTATCCAATTTCCGAACCGTTTCCTTATGAAACTCTTCTGCGCTAGGAGCTTTATGGAAATAAAGATAACCTCCAAAAATCTCATCAGCTCCTTCTCCGGACAAAACCATCTTTATGCCCATAGACTTTATTACTCTTGACATCAGATACATAGGAGTGGAGGCACGAATGGTAGTTACGTCATAGGTTTCCAAATGATAAATAACATCTTTAATAGCATCCAAGCCCTCTTGAACGGTAAACTTTATCTCATGATGAACAGTACCTATATAGTCTGCAGCATGCTTAGCTGCTGCCAAATCAGGTGATCCTTCTAGTCCAATTGCAAAGGAGTGTAACTGAGGCCACCAAGCTTTTGTTTTGTCATCTGCTTCAACCCTAAGGTCTGCAAACTTCTTTGCCAAAGCGGTGGTGATTGATGAGTCTAATCCACCAGACAGCAAAACCCCATAAGGAACATCAGACATCAGTTGCCTCTTTACTGCAGCTTCCAGGGCATTATGTAAATCGTCTATATTTGTCTCATTCTCTTTGACAGAATCATAGTCCATCCAATCCCTATCGTACCACTTTACTAATGCATTATCTTTACCGAACCAGTAATGCCCAGGAGGAAACACTTCAATCTTTGTGCAGTAGGATTCAAGTGCTTTTAGCTCAGAAGCTATGTATATGGTTCCATTTTTATCCCATCCTCTGTACAATGGAATTATCCCCATGTGATCTCTTGCTACCAGAAAAATATCTTTATTTGAATCATAAAGGGCAAATCCAAAAATTCCATTTAGCTCATCTATAAAATCCGGTCCTTTTTCCTCGTATAAAGCCAATATGATTTCACAATCAGATGCAGTCCTAAATGCATAGGGGTTTTTGAGCTTACTTCTCAACTCTCGATGATTATAAATCTCTCCATTTGCAGCAAGTACTATCGTACCGTCAGTATTAAAAAGCGGCTGCTTGCCAGAGGCAGGGTCTACGATTGCCAATCGCTCATGTGCAAGGATAGCCTTATCTCCTGCAAAGATCCCACTCCAATCAGGGCCTCTATGTCTTAAGCATTTAGACATTTCCAGAAGCTGGGGACGTAAACTTTCTGTGGTTTGCTTTAAATCAAAAGCACATACGATTCCACACATAACTATTTATTTTTCAAAATGAAAATACCTCAAATGGGTATATCCATAAATACATAATCACTTCAATAAAATATTGAAGAATTTCTAAAAGCTTAAGTAATTTTGGCTAAGATTTGACTAGAAGAATACTAAATCTCAATTGAAGAGATTCAATTATTTTTTAAGTT
>JAQXAY010000086.1 GCA_029252685.1 Saprospiraceae bacterium
CTCAAAAGGACTCATTGCCAAAGACAATCCCGCTGAATTGGTAGCAACTGCATCGATAATACCATCATTTTCCGTAAACTGATAATTCAAATAGGGAACCTCAGTATCCGAAGGTGTAAATGCAGCATCCATAGCCAAAGCCGGTAAATCATGCGCTAGAATCTTTGCTTTAGCTTCATTTATATCAGCACCTAAGACATAGAAATAACGAAAGCTCATACACTTACCAAAGTTAAGCTGATCGGCTCCTGGAAAACGAATCATCTCAAACACATTGTAATCCCTTGGATTATTTGGATTTGCTCCTGCCGAGCCGTAGCGAAATACATTGTTATTCGTCACTGTCGTTTGAGGATGCACCATCAACAATGCCGGTGAATCCCCAGCCTCATCATTGGACCAGCCCATCCATCCACCTGTTGAACTTGTTTGAACAACAGGTCCTTGACCATAGACGGCATTTGCCAAAGTATAGCTATCATCTGGCTCTGAAATAAAAAAATGATCTAAACTGGAGTTTCGAACACCACCCCAGGGTACATTGATAAAATTCATATGGTCTGTACCAAAGTTGTAAATCATCTGATCGACCTGAATAATCCCCAAACCCTGATGCGTATATTTCGTATAGTATAACAAGCCAGAGCGGTGATCAACATTGAGTAAATCCTCGGTATGTGCTTGCTGCCCCCAATTTATAATTGAATAGGATCGACTTGCTGCATCGTAATATTCTCCGACTATTGGAGAAAAAAAAGGTTGTTGCTGATTTGGCGTTTTTAAATAAACTCCAGCCTGATGTATAAAATAGGATGAATCCGGTGGATTGTTCAGAGAACCATCGACACTGACCATCTGCCAAACCTCATCGACCCACGGCGCATAAGATGTACCTCCACCATAGGTAGATTGCACCCAAGGGGCCGGTCGATATTGTGGCGGTACGGATTCACCAAACACGCCTCGAAGTGAATACATCTGCCCTCCTTTACCTATACGCAGAGCATAAGAAGCTGTACTATCCGATTCTTGCTCGTACAGCATTGCTCTATGAAATACCGTTTCCTCCGTAAAACTATCAATTGCCCAGTAAGAGCCAGAGGGTAGATAATCTTCATACATTGAAAAAAGGCCGGTATCCAGAATCTCCATACCTGAATCAAACATATATTGATTCAAAAGACTATCTCTGTTTTGACCACTCAGATCAAAAAAACCAAGAATTAAAAATAGGCTTAGTCCTACACGCATGTTTTCTATTTTGACCCGATTGCTCAGGTATTATTTCATTATAAATTTCAATACAGCTCCTCCTTTAATATCCTCATGCCTTAAGGTCCAGTCTTCGAGAGGCACTCCATTTAAAAGAACTTCCTGAACAAGGTATGAGCTATCTGATTGATTCTCCGTTTCTATTTCGAAGAAGGCACCCTTCTCTAACTCTATACGAGCATTTGATACGGCAGGGCTACCAATGGCATAACTACTACTTCCTGGACATACTGGATAAAACCCAAGACTACTAAATATATACCAAGCACTCATTTGGCCTGCATCATCGTTCCCACACAAGCCTTCTACCCCTGGCCCATACATATTCTCCACAATCATCCGAACACGTTCTTGTGTTTTCTCGGGATTACCTGTCCAATTATACAGATAAGGTATATGATGTCCCGGTTCATTGCCATGTACATAATTCCCTATAATGCCATCTCTTGTAATGTCTTCATGCTTCTCAATATATTTATCCTCAATTTCCATAGTAAACAATGAATCTAGCTTTCTGCTCATAAAGGATTTGCCGCCCATCATCTCAATCATTGCATCGATGTCCTGAGGGACATATAGCCCATAATTCCAAGCATTCCCTTCTATAAATCCTTGACCATGCGTATCCATGGGATCATACTCTTCACGAAACTGACCATTGGACATCTTTGGTCGCATAAAACCAATACTAGAATCATAAACAGCCTTGTATGATTTTCCTCGTTTATCATACTCCTCTTGAACACTCTGCATACCCAAAGATTCAGCTATACGGGCAATACACCAATCGTTATAGGCATACTCCAGTGTCTTTGACACAGAAGAGTGACTTAAATCATCGGGCACATAACCAAACTCCATATAAGGGCCGAGGCCCTCAAAGTAAGGCACAGTTGCCGTCTCTACGCAGGCATCAAGTGCTTTTTCCCTATCGAAATCACCAACTCCTTTGGCAATAGCATCAGCAATAACTGATGTCGCATGATATCCAATCATACACCAATTCTCATTGGCATAATGACTCCAGATAGGTAACATCCCATGTACACTTTGTTCTTGGTGCGCAAGCATGGATTTTATCATATCGTTGTTCCGCTCCGGCTGCGTAATATTCAATAATGGGTGCTGAGCTCTATACGTATCCCAAAGAGAAAATATGGTATAATTGGTGAAATCATCAGAGGAATGGATATTTTGATCCAAGCCTCTATATTGGCCGTCCACATCTTCGTATATCACTGGTGCAAGACAGGTATGGTACATAGCGGTATAAAAGGTAGTCATATCAGACTCCTTGATAGGTTCTATATCTATACGTGACAATGCCTCATTCCATTTTGTGCCAGTCTCTTTCCGAACCTGATCAAAATCCCAATGCGGTACTTCTGCATTTAGATTCTTGAGTGCTCCTTGAGTGCTGGTATTTGATAGGGCAAACTTGACCAACAGGTCCTCTCCTTCCTCTGTATCAAAATTAAAATAGGCTCTAATATCTTTTCCTGCCATTTCTGGAAAATTCGTATACTCATCAAACCTTCGGTAAAAACCATTGTACAGCAGCTCGTCGTATTTCTTATGTCCATAGGACTTAAAAGGCTTGGAAAATTCCATAGCAAAGTACACCTTCTTGGTTCTTGCCCAACCTTTAGTTTGACGATAACCAGTGACTAGGGAATCATTTTCTACCCGTATAAAAGTCCAAACATTTTTATTCTCGTGATGGTATACATTATAGACTAGATCAAGGATGATATGG
>JAQXAY010000087.1 GCA_029252685.1 Saprospiraceae bacterium
TACAATCCTACCAGAAGGCTCTACAAAACTCAAAGAAAATGATCATGTTTTCTTCATGACGAATGATAGAAAGAAGTTGCCCCTGAAGGAATATGTGGGTAAAGAAAATGGTAAAATCAACCGCATTATGATTGTCGGTGGTGGAAACCTCACCTACTCAACCGCCAAAATGCTAGAAAAAGACTTTAATGTCACTATAGTTGAAAAAAATAAAGATCGCTGTAATTATTTGGCAGAACATCTTCAAAATGCCCTAATCATTAATGCAGATCCATCTAATATGGATATGCTGGAAGAAGAAGGCTTAGAACACATGGATGCCTTCCTTGCACTTACGCCAAACTCGGAAACAAATATTATTACTTCCTTAAGTGCAAAGAACCATGGCGTATTCAAAACTATAGCACAAGTCGAAAATTCTGACTATGTGCATATTTCGCAAAATATAGGCGTTGACACTCTAATCAATAAAAAGCTTATTGCAGCAAATAATATCTTCAGATTCATACGTAAGGGAAAAGTCGAGGAGATCGTCTCTTTAAAGGGCGTAGATGCAGAGTTAATTGAATTCGAATTACATAGAGATAATCAATTGACAAAACATCCAATCAAAGATCTTCCCCTTCCAAAGAGTGTTATCATCGGAGGTATCATCAGAAATAATAAAGGTTTGATACCAAATGGTGATTTCCAAATGAAGAATAAAGACAAGGTCATAGTGTTCGCTATGCCCGAAACCATTCCTGTAGTTGAAGATCTGTTCCGATAATGATGGTAAGTTTATATCCAATACGAAATGTAGTCGGTTTTCTGCTTATGATTGTGGGCGGAATGATGCTAAGCTGCATCCCCTTCTCCGTATATTTTGGAGAAAGTGACTGGAAGGCACTTTTTGGTGCAGCATTAATAACAGCAAGTGCCGGATTCCTGTTTAGACAATTCAAACCCAAAACCGGCAATCATCAGGTAAGGAAACGAGAAGGATATCTAATTGTAGCATCTGGCTGGATATCTATGGTACTTTTCTCAGCCCTCCCCTATCTATTTTCTGGCCTATTTGACAATCCCGTAGATGCGTTCTTTGAATCCATCTCAGGCATGACCACTACTGGGGCCACCATAATTAGTGATATAGAGGCAATGCCTAAAGGTATATTATTCTGGAGGTCACTGACACAATGGATTGGAGGCATGGGTATCATTGTACTCACTATAGCCCTCTTTCCCTTACTAGGTATTGGAGGCATCGAACTGTTTGTAGCTGAAGCACCCGGTCCAACATCCGATAAAATACATCCAAGAATTCAACAAACAGCCAAAAGCCTTTGGCTAATTTATGTCAGTTTCACAGGAATACTAATGCTCATTCTTTGGGCTGCAGGTATGACCTTTTATGATGCAATCAACCATGCATTGACAACTATGGCAACAGGCGGATTTTCAACCAAAAATGCGAGTATAGCCGCCTATAATATTCCTCAGATTCAATATCCAATTCTATTGTTTATGTTTCTAGCAGGCACGAACTACACTCTTATATATTGGGGCCTCCAAGGGAAATTAAAAAAAGTTTGGGCCTCCGATGAATTTAAGGTTTACGTTTCTTTTGTATTAGCAATAGGCTTTGCAGTGGCTGGCTCTATTATGTACCATACCGATTTAAACATTGAAGAGTCTCTGAGAACTGGCTTTTTTCAAGTAGTTTCTCTGGTAACAACTACCGGCTATGTTTCGGCAGACTATACCCTTTGGGGTCCCGGTACAACTATGATCTTTTTCTGCCTTCTCTTTGTTGGAGCCTCTGCAGGTTCTACCTCAGGAGGTATCAAACTGGTAAGACACTGGGTCTTCCTCAAAAACACAATGCTCGAATTTCGAAGACTCATTCACCCACGAGCCATTTTACCAATAAAAATGAATGGTAATGTGGTCAACACAAAGGTCCTCTCCCATATTCAAGTATTCCTACTTCTATACCTAGCACTTTTTATTAGCGGTTCCTTTGCAGTTAGTATTATGGGACTAGATTTTGAGACTGCAACATCTGCAGTTGCAACAGCTTTAGGTAATGTAGGACCTGGTATTGGCAAGGTAGGTCCGACAGATAACTTTGCATGGTTACCAAACAATGTAAAAATCACGCTCTCTTTCCTTATGATACTTGGTCGTTTAGAGTTATTTACGATATTGGTACTCTTTACACCTTATTTCTGGAAGTCAAATTGATAGACTATGGCTTATTCATCAACGGATTTAAATGATACTATAGTAGCTTTGGCTACCCCTCCTGGAGTTGGAGCTATTGGAGTGATTAGACTCTCAGGGAAAGAAGCGCTTACTATTTGTAATGCTTTCTTCAATGGTAAAAATCTTGAAAAACAGGATAGCCATACAATACACTTCGGAACCATTAGAGATGAAAAGGGAAATATCTTGGATGAAGTATTGGTATCCCTTTTTATTGCACCCAAATCCTACACCAAAGAAAATGTAGTCGAAATATCCTGCCACGGTTCTAATTACATTATTCAATCCATCATACAGCTATTTATCAGAAATGGTGCAAGATCCGCTCAACGTGGAGAATTTACGATGCGTGCTTTCTTAAATGGACAATTAGACCTGAGCCAAGCAGAAGCTGTTGCTGATCTGATTGCCTCAGACTCTGAAAGCTCCCATCAACTGGCGCTTGCTCAAATGCGAGGTGGATTTTCACAAGAAATCGCTAAGCTAAGACAAGAACTTATTGACTTTGCAAGCCTCATCGAATTAGAATTAGACTTTGGTGAGGAAGATGTTGAGTTTGCCAATAGAGATAAGCTAAAGGACCTGGTAGAGAGAATCCGTAAACTACTTGCAAGGCTTATAGATTCATTTACTCTAGGAAATGTATTAAAAAATGGTGTTCAAACTGTGATTGCAGGACGCCCAAATGCAGGAAAATCAACCCTACTAAATGCCCTTTTAAATGAGGAAAGAGCAATCGTATCTGATATTGCAGGAACGACAAGAGATACCATCGAAGAAAACTTGAATATAAATGGTGTTCTCTTCAGACTTGTAGACACTGCAGGTATTCGGGAAGCACAGGATACCATTGAAGCAATAGGAGTAGAAAAGACTATGGAAAAAATAGGCCAATCCTCCTTATTGGTCTATGTTTTTGATGCACAGCAAATGCCTCCCGAGGAGGTAAAAAAAGATTTAGAATCGCTTCATGCCGAGCATCTGCACATGATCGTAGTTGCCAACAAAGCAGATCTAAAAACAGACATCGTATTCAGCGATTATGCCTACAAAAACTTGGAAGAAAGCAACTTTATCATCCTCTCTGCTAAACAACAAACAAACATATCAGACCTCAAGCAAGAACTCTTCGCTGCTGTAACGGATGCAAAGATATCAATGGATAACACTATAGTTACGAACACCCGTCATCTGGAAGCTTTGCAAAAATCGCACGAAAGCTTGAGCGACGTCCTGCATGGAATGGATATTCAGATTACTTCGGACTTCATTGCAATGGATATCCGTCGAGCACTTGCCTTTTTAGGTGAGATAACCGGCGAGATTTCTACAGATGATCTACTTGGAAATATCTTTGGAAGGTTCTGTATTGGAAAGTAAAAGCAGGGGGAACCTACAATTATTGGATGAAAGCGCTTAAATTTATATGCAAAAAAAATATATAATG
>JAQXAY010000091.1 GCA_029252685.1 Saprospiraceae bacterium
GGAGATATCTCCATGGGTCAATGCATTAATTATTGGATTTCTTATAGGGATAATTATTTACAGTATTTTGGTAAGTAGTGTTAGTTTATTTACGCTAATTCCTTTAGCTTTTATTTATCGTATGCTAAATAAAAAGGAGCCGTCCGACCAATAAAAAAGCCTAAACGAAAAATCAATACATTTTTCGTTTAGGTTTTAGTTAATCATTCAATTGTTTTCCTATCGCACACAGGTGATATCTCCTTTGAAGACCAACTCTTCACCGGAATAGGATTCAAGTACTATGAGGTATACATAAACGCCGCTGATAACTTTTTTATTATTTTTAGTGCCATTCCAGAATTGCATGGTATCGGTTTCTTTATTCAATTCTTGATAGACTTGCCCACCCCAGCGATCGAATATTCTGAATTCTTTTACTGCACGAATTAGACTCTGTTGTGTTAGATAGAATTGGAATAGATCATTCAGGCCATCATTGTTTGGACTAAAGGTATTAGGTATGTAAATCTTGTCCAGGATATCCTCACCTAAAAGAGGGTCAGAAAGTTCGACGGTAGCTACGGCTGTACATCCATATTCATCCGTTGCTGTGACAGTAAATATTCCAACTTCTAGATTTGATAATAGCTCATTTGTAGAGCCATTATTCCAGTCAAAAGAGTAAGGTGGTGTTCCTCCCTCTGGAAATAATTCTATACTTCCTCCCGCTGTAAAGCTTGGCTGATATATTGTGGTATTCAATGAGAATGGATCAGGTTGCGTCACCTCAGTAGTGTAGATTTCTGAGCATCCATTTTCATCGCTTACGGTTACGGAATAATTTCCTGCGCCTAGGTCAGTGATCGTGGGCGTATCGTTACCTGTATTCCAGAAATACTCAAAAGACTCTCCTGGGTTATTCGGTATTAAGTCAATTGACCCGGAAGTTCCGTTGAAGCAAAGGGTTGGATTACTTGTGATATTGACTTGTATTCCTTCAGGATTGCTTAGATTTGTGTTGAATGTATTTGTGCATCCATTGGAATTTGTTACCGTTACGGAGTAGTCTCCTGCGCCCACATTTGATAGGGTAGCTTGGGTGGATCCATTACTCCAAATATAAGTATAATTGTCATTGGGGTCAGCGGGTATGATTTCAATAGAGCCCGTTGCTTCATCAATACAGACTGGAGAAGTGGCTAGGAGATTAGCAGATAGTGGATCTGGGTCGGTTATTGATTCACTAAAAACGCCAAAGCAGCCGGCTGAATCTGTAATGGTCAATGTATAGTTTCCTGTGCCTAAGTTTGTAAGTATAGAGTCTTGACTTCCTGTGCTCCAATTGTAAGTATAGGGCAGATTGGGGCTGCTCACGCTAGGTGTAATGACGCCTGATTCTTCCCCGATACACAATGGGTCTGTAGTAGTAAAGTCAAAGTTTAGTACTTCTAGGTCGTTTATTCCTACAGTAACTGACTCTGATACGGTGCAGAGACCACTTGGAAATATTGCTCTTACTTGATAATCACCAGGAACATAAGGTACAACATTGAAAGTACTGTCGGTCTGGCCGAGGATGGCAACACCGTCTAAATACCACTGATACTGAATGGCACTGTCAGAGCTAACAGTTATGCTACTACCATTGATACAATCACCTAATTGCTCTGTAAGGATTTCAGGATTAGGTGCGGCATCATCACATTCGGTACCCGCAAAATTCCCTGATATTCTAATGTTGTCTATATAAGAATAAGCTGGGTTACTACAGCTAAATGCAATAAGTATTGCTCCGTAATTGTCATCAGCTGTAAAGCTACCGCTAAGAGATTCCCAAGATGGATTAGATCCGCTAGAACCAGTGAGCGTAACTAAAGCTGTCCATTGAAAATTTGGTGCGCAGTTGTCTAGCCAATCATAAGTGTAATCAGCGGGACCAGAAGGAATACCTGCACAACTGCTTCTTCCATAGAGCACATACTCTACATCTGTTCCAGATTGTGTAAAATCCGTAGCATCAAGCTCAAAAGTGTATGTTTCCCCACTAAGTAGTGAGCAACTTGGAAGACATTTTACAATCCCTTCGTCTGAGCCTATTCCTATGCATCCTTCTCCAGAGGGAATGGGTAGCGGTACTGCTGGAAAGATCGCCCCTCCCAAGAATCCGCAGGTGTTGGCACCTTGAGGCGTGCCTGCGGGCTCCCAGTCAGATATAATGTTAAGAAAACCTCCAAAACCTTCTGGGCAGTCTATATAGTTTTCAAAATCTTCTTCTATAAGTCCAATTGACGGAGTGTTGCAGGAACAATCTGTATCTTGTAAGTCGATAGCTAGGTCTCCATCATCATCTATACCGTTATCACAAATTTCTTGTGCAAAAAGTGGATTTAGAGAGAAAATAAGGCATAATGCGATCAAAAATTTCATGTTCAATTTTAATTAGGAGGTGATTAGTTCTGTTGTTAGGTTTCTTTTTTTTGAATTTATTGTTCTACTGAACAATATGTTTTATTAAGAGAATCGTTGCGCCTAATTTTGATTTTTTTTGATGCTTCTAGGTGTGAATTTAAGATTTGCTTTATCTATATTGGCTAAACAAGTTGTTTGATGTTTAGTTGCTTAGGGCTCTTTTAAAATTGAACCAACAAAATAAAATTGAAGGAATTAATCAATAAAATAAAAAGTGTTATCACTTTAAGTGGTGAAGCTGAAAAGTATGTTCGTGAAATAGGAACTGTTGTAACCTATAAAAAAGGAACTGTCTTGATCCGTGAAGGGCGAATAGCAGAAAAGACTTTTTTTGTATTGAACGGCTGTTTGCGTTCCTACTGTTCGGATAAAGATGGCAAAGAATATACACTTCAATTCGCGATTAGGGACTGGTGGATCAGTGACTTTATGTCTATTTATAATAACCAAAAAGCATCTTTGGCCGTTGAATGTATCATCGATTCAACTGTGGTTGAGTTTAATGCTAAAACTCTTGCTAATATATTTACTTTATTTCCTGAATTTGAAGCTTTTCAGCGAAGAAATCTAGAACGTCATGTAGTTAGTCTACACCGCAGGATATTAAATCAATTGCAGTTGCCTGCAGCTGAACGCTATGATTTATTTACTAAGCAGTATCCTGATGTAGATCAATTTGTGCCTAATTATCATATTGCCTCGTTTTTAGGGATTACCCAACAGAGCTTAAGCCGAATAAGAAGCGAGCGAATAAAGAAATGATTTTTTACCATAGGGTAATTTTTACTGCAGTTCTTAATAGTATTTTTATTTAAATAATCAGAATTAAAATGCTTAGGAAATTACTTGGCTTAGCTCCAAAGGCAGAAATGGATGGTTCTTTCAGCCCTTCGAAGATCGCCCTTAGATTAGGTACCGTTGATAAAACTGATTTCGATAATGTTCAGTACAAAAAATATAGGGGTAAACATTCTAAAATATTGGTGGTATTTACCGAGCATAAGAATATGGAAATGACAAATGGTAAATTGTTTTCTACGGGTAATCATCCAGTAGAGGCATTGCTTCCAATGTTACATCTGAGAAATGCGGGTTTTGAATTTGTTATTGCCACAGCTACTGGTCTGCCAGTTGTCTTTGAAACATGGGCATTCCCCGAAAAAGACGAACATGTATTGGAGTTATATAATGAACTTTTCGATTCTTTTAATAATCCAATTAATCTAGGGGATTTTGTTCGTTATACTATGGCTGAGGATGATTCTTTTTCTGCGGTCTTTATACCAGGAGGACATGGAGCAATGATAGACCTCCCTCAAGATTATAATGTTGGGAAGGTATTGCGTTGGGCACATGAAAATGAACTGTACACGATAAGTATTTGTCATGGACCAGGCTCGTTTTTAACTACAATGCTTGATGGGCATCATTTTATTTATGAGGGATACAAAATGTGTGTATTCCCAGATTCTGTAGATAAACAAACTCCAATGATTGGTTATTTGCCGGGGCAAATGCCATGGGGGTTGAGTGAAAGATTAAAGAGTTTAGGTGTTCAGTTGATGAATAAAAAGCCCGATAAGTCTGTTTGCTTGGATCGTAAATTGATTACAGGTGCTAGTCCTTTGGCTTCAAACGAGCTGGGTAAGTTAGCTGCAAGGACACTCTTAAAGAGCCTTTAATGTCGGCTTCCTTAATACATTTAGTATGCATGCTGATTGATTTTAGCTTTCCTAACCTGTGGGATGAAAAAAGACTTTAAATAGTATAGATCATTAATAGTTTTAAAAGACTGTATCTAGAGACTTGTTTTGTGGTCTTTATAAGGGATAAAAGCTTATGTTAGGAAATTAATATACTATAATCTTATTTTGACATTCCTTTTGTTCCTTAAAGCCTTTATATTGTGTAGGTAATACGTAAATATCTGCATTAGAAATGGTTATAACCACAGGTGTATTAGGATGGGTTTTGGCTGGTCTGAGTATTTTACTCTGGTTAGGTACATACCTTATGCCTAAATATTATAAAAATAAAAAGTCTTCAAAGTTAAATGTTGATGTAGGCGAAAATGAATTAGCTGTTTTTTGGCGTGAGAAGGAGCTTATCCAGGATTCTATAATTTATTTTGCTAACTCTTTATTTCGTCAGAACACAGAGGAAGATATATTATGGGATATCACTATAAATTGTATCGATAAATTTGGTTTTGTAGACTGTGTGATCTATTTGGTTGATGAAGATCGTCAGGTATTAGTGCAGAAAGCTGCCCATGGACCTAAGAATGATGGGGATAAGGCTATCGTAGCACCTATTGAAATTCCAGTGGGTTCAGGTGTTGTTGGTTCTGTGTTCATAACGGGTTCCGTTGAGTTATTGAAAGATGTAACCTTGGATTCAAGATATATATTAGATGACGAACAACGGATGTCAGAATTGGCGGTTCCTATCATAACGCCGGCAGGAAAGGTTCTTGGAGTAATAGATTCCGAGCATCCAGAAAAAGGATTTTTTACACAGGTGCACTCTGTTGTATTACAGACGATTGCTTCGATTTGTGCGATTAAATTGGTTAAGGCACAGGCTGACAAGGATTTGTTGAAGGCCAAGGAAAAGGCAGAAGAGGCGACAAAGATTAAGTCTCAGTTCTTATCTACGATGAGTCATGAGATCCGAAATCCACTAAATGCGGTTATTGGTATGAGTAATTTATTGATGGATGAAAACCCAAGTGATGCCCAGCTTGAATTTCTTCGGCCCTTGCATCTTTCCTCTAAACACTTGCTTTCCCTAGTGAATGATATTTTGGATTACTCTAAGTTGGATGTTGGTAAAGTTAAAATTGAACACTCAGATTTCAATCTTTCTACAATCTGCGAAGATTTGTACCAAAATTTTGCCTACGTAGCATCAAGTAAAGGACTGCAGCTCAACTTTAATTCGGTAAAAGTGCCATACTTGCTCCGTAGTGACGTAATTCGTATCAATCAAATCCTAAGTAATTTAATTGGGAATGCTATAAAGTTTACAAACAGAGGTAGTGTTTCCGTTAGTAGTGAAATTCTAAATGAGGACAATCGCCAATGTCGATTAATGTTTAGAGTCAAGGATACAGGGATAGGTATTCCCAATCAAGAACAAGAAAAAGTATTTCAACAGTTTGAACAGTTGAAGGGAGGCAAAACAAGAAAATACGAAGGAACAGGATTAGGCTTGGCTATTTGTAAAAAGCTTGTTGACCTGCTTGGAGGCGAAATTGGTTTGTCTAGTGGACTTGGTGAGGGTTCAGAATTTTGGTTTTGGTTGCCAATTGAAAAAGGGGAAGATATAGACTTGCATGCTGAAAAAGGGACTGTGAAAATCTCAGACAATATATCTTTACTAGCAGGGATGAAGGTCTTGTTGGTTGAAGATCATATAGTAAATCAAAAGATAGTAACTAAGTTGATGCAAAAGTGGAAAGTAGATCTCGCCATAGCAGAGGACGGAAATCAAGCCCTCGATGTGATTATGAATAATCCTGCCTTTGATTTAGTGCTTATGGATTTGCATATGCCTGTGGTTGGCGGATTTGAGGCAACCAAATTGATTCGGGCTCAGGAGGGTACTTATTTTAAGGATATTCCTATAATTGCATTGACTGCAGATGTTTCTGCCGATGTTAAAGAAGAGACCCTCTCTGTAGGCATGAATGACTTTATTAGTAAGCCTTTCGATCCACTCAAATTATTCGAAGTACTGAATAAATTTTATTCAGCGGCCTAATCCAATATGACTTTTCTTATTTGGTGTTCTGGTTTTTAAATTTAATAAGATGAAGAGCAGTATCACCTTAGTGTTTACTTTTTTAATGGTTATATCCTGTGATTTTAAGGAGACAACTTATCCATCACATGAAGATCTTTTTAAGTTGTATACCACGAATTGTGCGCGAGTAATAGCTTATGAAAAGGCTTTTTGTTTAGAGGATATTGACTATGATGCTTTCTATAATCCAGATGCTATGATAATGGGTACATCTTTTAATAGTTCAGATACCGTTGGATTAGACTTTTTTAGATTCAATGTTCGTAATTATCCTACTTCCTACAATGTTTATGATAGTTTGGGTGAAGCAGAGTATAGATTGGGCAATATGGATGTAGCGATAAGGAGTTTCAGACAATCTCTGGAGCTAAATTCAGAAAATGAAAATGCGATACGTATGTTACAAAAGATAAATACTGAACGGGAGAAGTCTGTTGATTGATTTTGTAACTGTACTTTTTTAGTTTAAAAAATTGTTTTGCACAAGATTTTGATAGGGAAATGTTGAGGGTGAATCCTGCTTTACTTTTAAAGCTTTACAGTTTTGTGGGAATTTTGAACCCTTTCAACAAGGTATAAATCAGAAATTTCATTATTTTTGTGGTTCAATTTTTATCCGAAAAAATTGAAAGATTAAAAAAGAGTAAAAAAGAGTAATTCTATGACTAGATATCAGGCATACCTACAAGAGATAGAGGAGCGCAAAGGGCAGAGCCTTCATCCAAAACCAATTGATGACGCTGCATTGCTAAGTGAAATAATCGAACAGATTAAGGATTCTACGAATGAGCACAGAGCTGCTTCTCTGAATTTTTTCATCTATAATGTATTGCCTGGTACAACAAGTGCTGCAGGCGTTAAGGCTGATTTTCTGAAGGAAATTATTCTTGGCACCTCAAAAGTTGAGGAAATCTCAACTGCATTTGCTTTTGAGCAATTGTCTCACATGAAAGGTGGACCTTCCATTGGTGTATTGTTAGATCTTGCGCTTGGTACGGATACTGAAATAGCATCAGCTGCTGCAATTGTTTTAAAAACACAAGTCTTCCTTTATGAGGCAGACATGGAGCGTTTAGAGCTTGCATATAAAGCTGGATCTAGTTTAGCTAAAGATATTATTGAAAGTTATGCACAGGCTGAGTTCTTCACTAAACTTCCAGAAATAGAAGAAGAGGTCAAAGTGGTTACTTATGTTGCAGGAGTAGGAGATATTTCTACAGATTTGTTGTCTCCTGGTAGCGATGCCCACTCAAGATCTGATCGTGAACTTCACGGTCAATGTATGTTTGAGCACGATAAGGCACGCCAGCAAGAATTGCTTGATCTACAGGCAGCGCATCCTGATAAGCGTGTAATGCTTATTGCGGAAAAAGGAACGATGGGTGTTGGTTCTTCAAGAATGTCTGGTGTAAATAACGTAGCACTTTGGATTGGTAAACAAGCCAGTGAATACGTACCATTCATAAATTTTGCTCCAGTTGTAGCTGGTACAAATGGTATTTCTCCGATTTTCTTAACGACTGTTGGTGTAACAGGTGGTATCGGTTTAGATCTTAAAAATTGGGTGAAGCAATTCGATTCGTCTGGCAACCTTGTTGTTGATGAAGAGGGTGAACCGGTTTTAAAGCAGACTTATTCAATTGATACAGGTTCTGTATTTACGATCAATTCAAAAACAAAGAGACTATATAAGGACGGAGAGGAAGTGATGGATATTTCTTCTGCTTTCACGCCGCAAAAGATGGAGTTCATGAGAGCTGGAGGTTCTTATGCGATTGTTTTTGGTAAAAAACTGCAGGCATTTGCTGCAAAGGTATTGAACATTGAGATGCCTAAGGTATTTGCTGCTTCAAAAGAGATTTCTATTGAAGGACAGGGGCTTACTGCTGTTGAAAAGATTTTTAACAAGAATGCAGTTGGTACCTCAGGAGCAACTTTACATGCTGGATCTTATGTACGCGTAGAAGTGAACATAGTAGGATCTCAGGATACTACAGGTCTTATGACTTCTCAGGAACTTGAGATGATGGCTGCTAAAGTGATCTCTCCAATCGTAGATGGAGGTTACCAATCAGGTTGTCATACTGCCTCTGTATGGGATTTTAAATCTCAGGAGAATATACCAAGACTGATGAAGTTTATGAATGACTTCGGTTTGATTACAGCTCGTGATCCAGAACATAAATACCATCCACTAACGGATGTTATCCATAAAGTATTGAATGATATTACGATTGATGATTGGGCAATCATTATTGGTGGAGATTCACATACTAGAATGTCCAAGGGTGTTGCATTTGGTGCAGATTCAGGGACTGTTGCCTTAGCTTTGGCGACAGGAGAAGCTTCTATGCCACTTCCAGAATCTGTGAAAGTGACCTTCAAGGGTGATATGAAAGACCATATGGACTTTCGCGATGTAGTACATGCTACTCAATCCCAGATGTTGAAGCAATTCAAAGGAGAAAATGTATTCCAAGGTCGTGTGATTGAGGTGCACATTGGTACACTTCCATCAGATCAGGCATTCACATTTACAGATTGGACTGCAGAGATGAAAGCAAAGGCTTCTATCTGTATTTCTCAGGATGACACATTGATTGAGTCCTTGGAAATTGCTAAGGCAAGAATCCAAAGTATGAAGGATAAAGGTATGGATAATGAGAAGCAGGTTCTTCAAGGATTGATCGATAAGGCGAATAACCGTATTGAAGAGATTAGAACAGGTGCTAAACCTGCTTTGACTCCAGATGAGGGTGCAAAATATTATGCTGAGTTCGTTGTTGACCTAAACATCATTGACGAGCCGATGATTGCAGATCCAGATGTAAACAATGAGGATGTATCTAAGCGCTACACGCATGATACCATTCGTGAGCTGTCGCACTACAGTGGTGATAAGCATGTTGATCTAGGTTTTGTTGGATCATGTATGGTTCATAAAGGCGATATCAAGATTGTTTCTAAGATGTTGAAAAACATTGAGGAGCAGACCGGTAGTGTTGAGTTTAAGGCGCCACTTGTGGTAACTGCTCCAACCTATAATATTATTGAAGAACTTAAAGAAGAGGGTGACTGGGCAATGCTTCAGAAGTACTCTGGCTTTGAGTTTGATGATGCCGCTCCCAAGGCTGCAGCGCGTTTGGAATATGATAACATCCTTTATTTAGAAAGACCAGGGTGTAATCTTTGTATGGGTAATCAAGAGAAAGCGGAGAAAGGAGATACCGTAATGGCTACCTCTACGCGTTTGTTCCAAGGACGTGTTGTGAAAGATTCTGATCGTAAAAAAGGAGAGTCTTTATTGGCATCAACTCCAGTAGTTGTACTTTCAGCAATTTTGGGTAGGACACCTACTCTTGAAGAGTACAAGACAGCGGTTAAAGGTATTAAACTTACTCAGTTTGCACCTCCGTTAAAGAAGATGACTTCTAATCCAATGGATGATCACAAGATCTCTTATTAGGATTCTTACCTATAAATAGATAGGATAAAAATTATGCAGTCTAAAACAGAAGCTATTTAAGCCGCTGTTTTTAGACTGCATTTTTTTATTGGGAACAGCTTAAAAGCCTCACCTTTTAATTAGTTTTTGATCAGTTTAAAAACTGCTTTTTTGTTTTCTGCTGTAATTGTAAGGAAATAGATTCCAGCAGCTTTATCTATGTCTAGACCAAAATTTGTAGCCTGATTGAATGTTTTGCTTATGATTTCTTTCCCGCTTACATCATTTAATGATATGGAAATATTATCGTAAGCGCTTTTTAAGTCTACGAAGATATGGCCATCTGTTGGGTTTGGATAAATCACAGGGTCAAGTGGAAAGTTGTTTTCAATCAATCCTACTGAAGGATTTATAATTACTACAGTATAGTCCTCTGTTTCGCCATAGTCGGTTTCTGAGCAAGGGTCAACTGGAACATCTGCTCCAAAATTGGATTTAGCCCTTAAGATATGAGACCCAATATTTGCAGCTGCAGGGATTGAAACATTTATGGTTTCTGTAAATGTTCCAGCCGAATTTTCACCAGGAGCAATTATGTGATTATTCACTAATACTTCATCCTCGGTGAAATCAAAGTCATCATTGTAATCTATCCATACCTTTATGTATTGATTTCCATATCCTGTGCTAAGGGTAAGTTCATAAGTAGATCCTACTTCTAGATCAGTAGACAGGTCTTTAAAGTCTCCATATCCTTCGCAGGCTGAAGTATTATCTATGTCTACTAATTGGAAGAGCTGGAACCCATCCCCATAATCACAATTCATAGATGGAGTACATGGTTCGTTTGTTTTTACCTCATACATGAACCTATAGGTCTCCGTCAAGAGTCCTTCTTTTGATTCAGCATATACCTTGAAAAATACTTTGGTACCTGCTTCAAAATTAGGAATGGCAGTTTCTGAAGTCCAAATATTGCTCCCTGTGTTTAACATTTCAATTGTTCCTTCAGCTGTTTCCGTATTCCACGCTGTATAAACGGAATTAAAATCTCCATCATAATCAATTGTGGAGGTAACAAATTGATCAATGCCCTCTTTTGGCTGTGTATCTGTTGGTTGATTTGAAATGCGAGTAGTTTCTATTGATGGGTAATCTGCTCTGCCGTCTAGTTTGGATTCCCAAAGGCCTCTACCCCAAGTAGCTGCTCTTAATGTATTTGACCCATATACTATTTCTAGTTCTAGAACAGATGTGTTCGGTAGTTCCTCATTGAATAGTTGCCAAGTATTATCGAGCATATTTTTCTTATAAACACCTATTTCAGCTCCGAGATATATGGTAGAATTGTCCGTGTGATCTATTACTACACTTCTAATCGGCATATTGCCTAGGTTATGAGTGATGTTCTCCCAAGTTAATCCTTGGTCATGTGATAGATATACTTTTTGATTATTGTTTCCATAAGAACCGTAGGTAACTATAATGGTATTATCATCATTAGGGTCAAAGGCGATATCTGTGATCGTTTGATTGGGTAATGATTGCGAAACTTCGGTGAACGTTAATCCTCCATCAGATGATATTTTTAGCGTGCTGTTTCGTGATATGGCGAGCGTATTTGAATTGTTTTCAGCAATAGCAGCTTTCTTAATGTTGTCAGAGAATCCACTATCTCCAAGAGTAGTCCATGTCGACCCAAAGTCATCGCTTCTATACAAAATATTAGTCATCGTATAAATGCTCATTTGGTTGTTAGGGTCGTAGAAAAGTGGTGTGATCCAATCTCCATCAAAACCTTGAGGGTTTACGCCACTTTGGCTGTATCCTCCGTCCTTAGTTCTTCGTTTACCACCAAATTGCAAGCTGCCAATCATCCAGTCATCGTTCAAGGGATGGATGATTCCCTCCATGCCATCAGCACCATAGAATTCTACCCAAGAATTTTCAGTTTTAATACTAGTCCCGTTGTCCTGAGACCCTGCAATTGTTCTGTGATGATTTGACTGGCTGGCCCCCAGGCAATAATTCTCTCTGATCGATTGTCCTTCGAAGATTTCCCAGGTGATACCATTATCAATGCTTTTTCCTAGAAAACCATCTGTGTTGACCCAAAATACACCATCATAACATTTAGCACCTCTTATGTCAGCATGCACATATTGGCCCGTTGTATTATAATTTGCATTCCCGGTAGACCAGTAAGTTACTTGATCCCAAGTCTGACCGCCATTGGAACTAATATGTGTGTCTATATTACCAAACAACATAATACTCGTGTCAATATCACTGACAGCAAAAGCGCCAAAGTTCGCTATTAATGGATCATTGAGATAGGTGAAAGTCTCTGCCTTGTCTGTAGAAATCCAAACTCCAGCAGTAGATCCAAGATAAACACAATCTTCACAGGCAGGAGAAATAGATAAACGAATGCTTGCATAGTTTTCAGGTAGATCTCCTGTGGGGCTAAAGTTTAGTCCATTATCTGTGGATACGTAAATGCCAGATTGATTATTATAGGTAGATGCGTAAATTATATCTTCATCGGTGGGATGGAATTCTATAAAATCGTAATCGAATTTTAAAGCGTCTTGATCTTGGTTTTGTGCAAGCACGAAGGATTCGAAATTATCCTCTGATCTGTATATTCCCTCCGTTGTTCCTGCAAACACAAGTCCTGGAATGGTTGGGTGATACATGATTTTGATAATTTTTTTATTAGATCCAAGACCTCCCCAGTTTAGATTTGTAGGATTGAAATTCGTTATTGACCAAGTGTCTCCTCCGTCAAAAGATTCATAAATACCATGTGTGGTGCCGTTACGAGAATTTCTAACATTAATTAAAACTCTGTTTGTGTTCTCTGGAGAAACTGCTATGGTATTTACACCTGAGGCAAATAGGAAGTCAGTCGTGTTTTCCCAGGTATCTCCTCCGTCTAATGTTTTCCAGAAGCCGCCACTTCTAGAACCCAGAAAAAGTCTATCGCCATTGTTGGGGTCAACATAAAAACTTTCAACTCTTCCAAGTCCTACTGCATAATGTCCAGTCACCTCCTCAATGTAGTAGGGACCTAATTCTTCCCATCCTTCTGTGGAAGTTGACCTATTTGAAAGAGATTGATTGGCAACTAAATCTTTAAATGATTTCATTAGAAAATACGGGTCAAAAATATTTCTTTCCCCAGATGGGTAGTATCTGGGTTCGTTGTCGTGAAGCCACCTTTGGTAGCCTTTCCAACCTGAACCCTTTTTGGATTTGTCAATGTGCTCAAAGTGTGTCTCGGCTTCCGCTACAACATCATACAGATTAACATTTAAATCTTTTGCCATTTCTTTCCAAGTTTGGCAGTATGAAAAATGAACCAATCCCAATAACAAAATAGTTAAACCGTATTTCATGTACTATGTTTTTTAGTGAATGAGGGCTGCTTTTAAACCCAAGCTTAATTTACAATAAACTGAGTTAAGACCAATTGGATTGGAAAATTTATTTAGGAATTAAACTAAACTGAAAGTCAGCTTTATAATTCTTGTCGTGAAGTATTAATTGTGCCAAGATTCCATCCATGTTGGCAGGATAATTAGCCCTTTCAGTAATTATTAAATCAGGGTACAAATATCTAAATGCAACATTGTTGCATTTGTTGTTTTTGTTTTCTATTTTAGCGTATCAAATAAAAAATCAGGAGAATGAACAAGATTCAGTTAGAGTCAAAATCAGATTTGGTAGGAGCATTTGCGAGTGGTCTGTGCATGATTCATTGTCTTGCAACCCCTTTGATATTTATATCTAAGGCTTGTTCTGCTGTTTGTTGTTCTGCTGCTCCAGTGTGGTGGCAGTCAATTGATTATTTGTTTGTCTTAGTTTCTGGTTTTGCTATTTATCACGTATCTAAAAATTCCAGTAATAGGTTGGTTCGAATAGGGCTTTATGTGAGTTGGGTATTACTCTTGTTTACTGTTTTGATGGGCAGTTTCTTTCCACTGGTATTGCCAGAGAGTTTCATGTATGTACCTTCCTTGTCAATCGTAGCACTTCATTTGTATAATTACAGATATTGTAGATGTGATGATGATTACTGTTTAAATGAGGCCATTGGATGAAGGAAAATGAACTTGAGAACATAGAATACTTTGGAGATCATCATTTGTCAACGAATGTTGAAACTCCACTAAGAAAAGATGCCTTTGAAAAATCGGACGATATAAAGATTGCGAATATTCAAAGATACTTTCGAAAAATCATGGACGAGCTTGGCTTGGACCTTAATGATGATAGTCTTTCCGGGACACCATATCGTGTTGCAAAGATGTATGTAAAGGAACTCTTTTATGGATTAGACCCAAGTCAAAAACCAAAGCTTTCGACCTTTGAAAATTCTTACAATTATAATAATCTTCTAGTTGAAAAGGGCATAAGGCTTGACTCAGTTTGTGAGCATCATTTTCTGCCCATTACTGGATTTGCACATGTGGGTTATATTCCAAATAAACGGGTGATTGGCTTATCCAAAATCAATCGTCTAGTGAGTTATTATGCCCATAGACCGCAGGTTCAGGAACGTCTATGTCGACAGATTATAAAGGGACTTCAGGAAGCGCTAGACACCGAAAGTGTGATAGTAGCTATTACCGCTAAACACTTATGTGTCTCATCAAGAGGTATCAAAGATAATGATAGTCAAACAACCACTGTTGAATACGGGGGTGACTTCAACGATATAGCTCTACGGAGTGAATTTTTTAATAGTATAAAATAGATAAGATATGATAACTAAAGATCATGTTATTGAAGCTCAAAAAACATGGGGAGCTGGTGTTGTTAAAATAGGATCATTGAAAGATAGTAGGTCTGAATGTGAAGCTTTTGCGAGTAGCTTTCTAGATGAACTTTACGCTTTTGAGGCTGGGACGGTATTATTCAAACCAACAAAATGTGCGGTTGAACAGTTTAGACCTTCAAAAATGGAAGCACAGTCTTATTTTATAGCAGGAGCTGATAGAGCTTGTGCTGAAGACGGTGGTTTTGCAATCCAACCTTGGACAAAAGTTCGATTCGAGAATACAGGGTTTATTTTAGATGGAGATCGCGCTATTGCAATGGGGAATTATTTCTTCACAGACTTGGAAGGAGTTGAAGCAAAAGTAGAATATACCTTTTCGTATAAGTTGATAAATGGTAAGTTGAAGATTGATGTTCACCATTCTTCATTCCCTTACAATCCTGAGAATTTGGCTTAATGAATGGCCACCTATACTTCATTTGTCCTACGGATCATTTGGAACTCATTATAGACAACGCATTTTTAGGAGATAGCTATTTCTTTACATCTCTAGGGAATTCTATGGTTTTTGATGAAGACCTTTGTTTTGAGATAGGAAATCTGATGGAGTTAAAAGGAATACAAGCTATTACATTCATATTGTCTGATAAGAACAAAGTTATTCGCGATGCACTTTTACATCAAGATTTCTCTAGGTTTGGGCGTTTGAAGGGCTTGTATGATGAGATTACAAATCATAAGGAACAGTCTAGATCCCAAGGGGTTCAGGATGCTCGGATTCATGAATTGGCACTGTCTGTTCATTTAGATAGTAAAGTAAAAGAACTTATGATGAAGATGCCTGCTCAAAATCTTAACATTGACGCTAAGATCTATGGATGGGTATCAAAACAATTTATTGAAGTTGATTTGAACAAAATAAAGAATAATCGTATTGGTCTAGGCTTGAATTAATGGTCTAGGAGCTCTGTATAGTGGCCTATGTCTTTTATAGAGACTTCACAAGCTGATACTTGCAATATAGATTGAAAAATTAATTCTGTTTATAATAGAATTATTACTGGTTTGAAAAGTGTATGCAGTTGGATTATAGTTCTTAAGAACTGCTAATTCAGCTGCATTCTTTTTAGTGCTAAGTGTATTGCAAACTAAGTTTAAGGAATGATTTTCCTGATTCCGTTAAATAGGGGTGGAGTATCATAAGGATGTTTTTACAATTGTCGGCTATGGCTAATTCTGTGTTTTTGCTGCTATAGATTTGAGTGTAATATATCCATGTATCTGAGCACTGAATCATTCGTTCGGCAATCAAGGTTTGCTCCCTCTTTTCTATATCCCTATTCATTAGTTTTTTCTGTTGTAAGAGGTAAAATAGAAACTGATATCCATCTATTCTTTTGTTATAGGCGTTTGAGAAGTGGATATGCATCTTACTGTTATGCTTTGTTAATCGATAAAGATCGGTCCAGATGAATTTATAATGCAGCATGGATTTCATACTTGTTGAAATGTCTCGATTTATTTTTTCAAAGGTGATTTCTGTCTTTCGAAGTTTTTCAACACGTTCATCAAATTCAGTAACCATACTGAAATAAAGAGCTTCTAGTATCTCCTCCTTTTTTTTAAAATGATAATTAAGGTTTCCTGGGCTAATCTCAAGTTCAATAGCAATCATCCGTATTGTGACGTTCCAATATCCGTGTTCGTTGAATAAAGCTCTTGCGCTATCTAATATTTTATATTTAGTATCCATGATTAGTAAACTTGTACTAAATTTATGCTTTTTTTAGTAAACTTGTACTATTTGTAAGGTATTTAGCTTTATTATTTGAAATTAAGTTTACGATCAAAGCTAAAAAGGCTTTCTAATTCTTACTGAGCTTTATTAGCTGTTCAATTGGAATTCAAGCTCTTTATAGAGCTTGAAAGCATCGGTTTGTGACTTAGGGCTTTGATTCCTATTTAGCTTATGAAAGGATAGAGTGATTTATTGGTGTTTGGATTATGTAACAGGGATTCTTTGGACTAGATCGAGTCATTTTTGATTAAAATTAATCATTTGGCCTTTTTTTTTTCTCAGTATAAAGTTAGGTCTTAAATAGCTTTTATATTGAAGTTTTCATCGATTGTCAATATCATCTAAAGCAAAATCTGAATTATGAAAAGATTTCTTCTGCATACAATTGCGATTTTTACTTTCTTAGCTTTTGGTCTTCATGTTGATGCACAGGTATCTGATGCAATACGTACAGGTTTTACCTGGGTTGATACAGAGGATGTTGATGATCAAAATTTTGGTTCTGGATATACCATGTATAGTGCAGCTTGGCCAATTTTTAAGAATTATCCAGGCCCACAGGATTTTCAAATGGGCTTAACTAGCTCATGGATGACTACTCAGAATACAGGCGATGAACCCAGTCAATTCTATACAACTATAGAGGGAGGCTTAGGTTGGTGGCATGATACTCGCTTTGGTACTCGAATTCCTAAGTTTATCATGGGAGGTGTTTCCTTTAACTTTTACGCTTGGGCTAATGGACCTGGAGCAGGACGTAGTAATATGTTATGGAACGGGCAGCGAGATTGGAGTACTCCGGGGGGTAAATATGGTGTAGCACAATTATCCAACCAGTTGTTATGGGCTCCAGATGGTTTAAACATGGCACAATGCTTAAATGGTGAAATGTTGGGATATGGATATATTCCTTTGCCTCTAACAGAGGTGATGGATCAAACGAGTGGACAGGATATAGAAACTGGAAGGCAGTGTTGGACTTTATTTATGAATGCAACAAATTTTAAAGGTCCTGCGACTTTTTTTCTTCCTACTTTTTGGACAGAACCAGTATTGGAAGATCCTTCCTTAGAGGGATTGTTTTTAGACTCTAGACCTTCGGATCCGAATGTGAATTTTGGAGTCGAACATGCAGGGTCACCGGCTCTAATTTCTGAGGATGTCACTGGTGATTTATATGCTAAGATTCAGCGCTTGCAATTTCCAAAAAATAATGCAGATAATGCAATGCTTTTGAATCAAATTACTGTTTACTCGCAAGATGCACTTTGGAATGATATGGATGCCTGGTTCAATGGAGGGAGTATAGTGGAGCCTGGAATAGATTTTAATGGAACTTATGGAGTTCCTTTTGTGAATAATGGTGGATCCATGATTGCTGAGATTAAGAACGGTAGCCAAGAGTATCCTATCGACTTAGATTATATAGATAATATTCAACTGACTTCTAATATAATGGGTTTTCAATTTGACTTAAATACCGTAGGTGTAGAGTCAGATCAGTTTGTTTTGCCCGAATACTTTAGGCTTGAATCAGATGGAAAATGGCATCAAAGAATGTCTAGCGATATCCCTGTTTCAACGAATTTGTTGAATACAGAAGTTCCTTTAACTCCTCGTAGTGAGATCACATATCTTACACCATTAGATCCAGCTTGTCAGTGGCAAGATCCAAATGGTCCATGGAGTAGTCCCGGTCCGGTGGCGGGGCCATTTACTGCTGATATGGAGGATGGGACAAGCTTAACATATTATTGGTATCGTTTTATCGATCAACCAGCAATTATACATGCCAATTTACCTGCGGATATTCGAGAAACTATGCAAGAGCGCATTGAGTTAATTCATTCAAATTGGACACATAAAGATGATTATTTAGAAGATCCTGCGATTGGCCAGCTTGCTACCTTGGATCCAAATGGTCTCGTTCAACCTCCGCTTGGTTTAGAAATAGGTTATGTTCCTATCGTTACCAAGCAAGAGAAGTCTGCTAGTAAAGTGCGCGTCTTTGTGTTAGCCGGTCAGTCAAACATGCAAGGATATGGAACTATTGAGGATGCTGAGAATGACCCTGGAAGCTTAGATGATGTAATACTAAATGACTCAACTGGTCAGTGGTCTGCCTTGGGAAGTCCGAGTAATTGGAATAGCTTTGATGGGGCTTCATTGTATTTTGCTAACAATGGGGATACAATTAGAAGCAATGTAACTGTAGGCCAGGGCGCTAATTCTAATTTAATAGGTCCAGAGCTAATGTTTGCTCAACAATTGGATCGCTATTATGAAGATCCTGTTTTGATTATTAAGACTGCTTGGGGTGGTAAAAATCTAGCAGTAGACTTCAGACCACCATCAGCTGGAGGGGATACTGGTGAATACTACAATCAGATGATCCAGACTGTTCAGAATGTCACAAGTAATTTGGATGAAGAGTTTCCGAGTTTTGGGACTACAGACTTTAAAATCGAAGGTTTTGCATGGTTTCAGGGTTGGAATGATGGCGCAAGTGCCGCTTTTTTGAATGAGTATGAAAGTAATTTAGATCATCTAGTCAATGATGTAAGAAATGACTTGAACGTTGTTGATCTCCCTGTCGTTATTGCTAATTCTGGACATGGAGGATTTGATGTATCGGGTGATGCTTGGGTGCAAAGTATGCAAACCGTAGTTTCCGTAGCCCAAGAAAGTGTAGGTTGTAACGACTCTATTTATGGTGGGCAGCTTGGATTTATAGATACCAAGCAATTTTACATTGAAGTAGATGATTCACCTGAAAACGCAATTCACCATTTCCATAATAATGCATTGACCTACTTGAATATAGGACAAAGCTTGGGTAAAGAGATGTTGTTGGCTGTTAACGATCAGGCTTTTTGCTATGTAGATTGTGAGGAGCAGGTTTCTCCAGGTATCGTATCAATCGGTAATCGAGTGTGGAATGATTTGAACATGGATGGCATTATGGATGCTGATGAGCCAGGAATCCCTGGTGTATCTGTAATAATTTGGGGTGATCCTGATGGAGATGGAATTCCAGATTGGCAAGGATTCGGAGGTGTACAGATTACAGACGAAGATGGATACTATAGGTTTTCGGGGCTTGAGCCAGGTAATTATGTTGTTTTTGTTTGGCAGTTAGATAACTGGGATGTGGGTCAGCCTTTACATGGGTTTCAATCGACCAATGCCTTCATAGCTGAAGCTAACAATGATATAGATAATGATAATAATGGCTTTGGAGAACCATTCTCAGATATTATGTCTGGTATAGTGACACTAAGCTTAGATGGAGAGCCATTAGGTGATGGAGATCCTTTCAACTGCTATTTCGATTATGATGCAGGAGGCAATAATACAGTAGATTTTGGATTTTTTAATCCAGATTGGACCTCTACCAGCGATCAAGACTTAAAAAGTAAAAATCAGATTCTTGTATTTCCTAATCCAGCTCAGGATGAGATTATTCTTCGGGGTGCTTTAGGATTGTATGATATCGATTTGATTGATTCAATAGGGCGTCAATTTGAAAAGATTAATGAATCCGGCAATTCATATAAAGTAGATATTTCTAATTTTCCAGCTGGGGTGTATTTTTTGAAGACTAAAAACAAGTCCACCGGTCAAGTCGAGATGCAAAAAATTATAAAACAGTAATACCTTTAATGACTAAGAATTGATGTTTTAGGTCCAGTGTAAATGCGTGCTAAACAATTTATTTATTGAGCTATATGGTGTAAATAGAAATAATTTAGCTGTTGCCAACTGTTTATGGATGCACGTAGTTATTAGACAACTCTAAGAAAAGTATAGGGTGCTTTTGGGGCTTAGCCCAGAATTATTTTAAAGATTTTTTCTCTATGAAATAGCCTTTTTTTAGGGTTTAGGAGAGGAACTTTAGGCGAAATTCGTGTACAAAAATTAATAAGAGGCATTTACTGTAGCCTGTGCTTTTTCGATTTAGGTTCGATGGATGCAAGAGAAGTTTAGCGAATAAGCTTTAGTGAATTCTAATTCCTGCTAAATTATTTTTGTATTTTATTAGAAATAAACCAAACTACAATGGCTGAATATTTATATGGTGGAATGTTTATCCTTGCATGTGTAATGATTTACTTTGCCTATTCATTTTATACTGGAACTAAGGCTTTAATTGATCAGGGATTAAGGACAAAAGGCACAGTTGTTGACCTACTTCAATCAAGTAGTGAAGATGGGTATACTTATAAACCCGTTTTTGAATATCAGAATTATTCAGGTGATCGAGTTACTTTTGAAAGTGCTATAAGCAGTAATCCTGCACCCTATTCAATCGGTGAAAAAGTACATATAATATATTCTAAAGATGGAGAAGAACAGCGTGTAGAAACATTCTGGGGACTGTGTCTATGGACAATTATCCTTTTGTCTGTTGCTGCACCATTATTGATTATTGGAGGTGGTTATTTGATCTACTCTAGATCTTAACTTTGTAATTTTTACTGGCAATTGACAAGCTTACTTTTGTTTTAGTACTTGATTTATTATCTTTGATCATCACGATTTAAATAAGAATTGTTATGCAAAGAGGAATTATTATAAGTGTAGTCAGTGTGTTTTTTACATTTTCATTGATAGCACAAACACAAAATTGTTTGCAAAATATAAATCATCCTGGCTTTAATTCCATGTTCCAAGTGGTAGGGTCTGACACCATATTTCGAGAATATATTCTTCATGAACCTGCATCTTATGATGCATCAACTTCCACACCCTTACTAATAAATTTTCATGGATTTGGTGGTTGCGCTTCCGATTATGAGGAATATGTAGGAGATTATTATTCGCTAAATAGTGTAGCGGATGCCAATAATTTTTTAGTGGCATACCCTCAAGCAGCGTGGAGGCCAGACAAAGAAGATACATACTGGGAGCCTGGAGACATTGGCGGTTCAGATATTTATGCGAATGATATTTATTTTGTTGAGCAATTGATTCTGGATATTGCAGATTCGTATAATGTAGATTTGAGTATGGTATACGTTGTGGGCTACTCAAATGGAGGAATGATGACGTATAGTATTGCTTGTAATAGACCAGATCTTGTTTCTGGTGCCGGAATTGTTTCGGGTGCATTGCTAGATAGTGATTGTGTTTCAGATAATCATGTCCCGATAATTATAATGCATGGCGTTGCAGATTATGTTTTACCATACGCGGGTAATCAATATTATCAAAGTATTGCAGAAGTGACAACGTTTTGGTTGAACCATAACGATATCCCTGCATCAAGTCAACTTAGTACTACTCTTAATGATGGAGATGTTTTATGGGAGTCTTATTCTGGAGGAAGTACAAATACATGTTTGAATGTCTATACAGTCTATGAGGAGAACGACGAGGAGGCAGGCCATGTTTGGTTTAGTGAACCAATAGATGGGCTTACACCTAATGAGATTCTTTGGGACTTTTTTACAGAAAATTGTAGTCCTGTAAATACGAACGAGCAAATGCAAACGGAAGCTAATCTATCTTTAATTCCAAATCCATTCTTTGATGATGTTCAAGTCAATTCCCTTGGGCAGATAGGGAAGCGCTATTACCTCTACAACGGTCAGGGTGTATTGAAGCAATCAGGTAATATATTATCAGAGGAATTTACACTCAGTTTGGAAGATTTGCCAGCAGCTTTATATTTTTTCAAATTAGGAAACACGGTTGAAAAGATTCTGAAGATAGATTAGAAGGTTATTTTTTGATTAATGAATTAATGGAAAAGCCTTGAAAGCATTATACTTGCATTCAAGGCTTTTTTGTTTAACTAATACTGTAGACAATTGAGAAAAGTAGATTGTGTTTTATTTGATATGGATGGGGTTATTATTGATTCTGAATTTTTGCATAAAAAGGCATATTACGAAACCTTTAGATCACTAGGACTTGATGTCTCTGACGAGTTGTATAAGACTTTGACAGGCTCATCTACTATCAATGCATTTCAAAAACTCGTTTCGCATTTTAATCTTAATGAAGTTCCTGATGAATTGGTTTTGCAAAAACGAAGAATCTACGTAGATCTTTTCGAAAACGACCCAAGCTTGCATTTGGTTCAAGGGGTGGAGGA
>JAQXAY010000094.1 GCA_029252685.1 Saprospiraceae bacterium
GTGGGTTTATGTTTGCTACCTCTCATAAAACCCCCTTATAACTCCTATACTTTTTCTCATTATTTTTTCTTTAAATATCTCCCCTTAAAATCTCTCCCAATTTTTTTTGATTAAATCAATAAAGAAAAAATAATGAGTAAAAGTATACTTACTAATTCTCAAAAAAGAGAGTTAATCAAAAAGTATCAAGAGGAGGTAGTGAAGCTTCAGTATCAACTCGAAAAATTCGAGGATATTATTTCTGAATTAAACAAAGAAAAAGCTACCAAAACTGATAAGAAAGCCAATACGGCTAGACGTAGAGGTAGACCTTCTAAAGCAAAAACTGAAGCAGTAATCATTCAAGCTAAACGAAGAGGTAGACCGCCTAAGGCAAAAGCAGATACAGCTGCAAGTGAGCCTAAACGCAGAGGTAGACCACCTAAAGCAAAAGTAGATATAGTTGCAAGTGAACCTAAACGCAGAGGTAGACCGCCTAAGGCAAAAATAGATATAATTGTAAGTGAACCTAAACGTAGAGGTAGACCGCCTAAGGCAAAAACAGATACAGTTGCAAGTCAAGCTAAACGTAGAGGTAGACCGCCTAAAGCAAAAGTAGATACAGTTGCAAGTCAAGCTAAACGCAGAGGTAGACCTAGAAAAACTGTTTCAGTTCCAACTGTAAGTCTGGCTAATGAATTGAAAAACAACACAAAATTAAAGAATGAGCCCAAGAAAAGACAACGAATCGTTGAAAATGGATACAAACTATCTGATTGGGATAATTTTGTAATTGAAACCTTGAATAAAAAACAAATCGTTCTTATTACAAAGGATTTTATCGAAGCCTCAAAATTAAGATCGGAGTCTGAGAAATCTAAATTTGACGAAGCAAAAGTCAAAAATATGCTTAATAGAAGCCTACATAAACTTTCGAATAAAAGGGGTGACATTATTAAGACTAAATATAATGGAAAAGGGTTTGCTTATGCATTACCCAAGTGGGTCAGCAATAGTAGCAAAAAATTAAAAAAGAAATATCAAAGAAAATGATTGAAAAAGGCAAATGATTCCATTTGCCTTTTTAATTTCAGCACTTATATTTATCACAGAATAACAATAGTAATTGCATTATGAAAAAGATCTTTTACAGTCTTATTGGTATAGCCATTTTAGTAGCCTGCACAAAGGAACAAGATCAGGCTCAGAATAACTCGAATGAGCAGCAAGAACCTCAAACAGCGATAAGCAAGACCACGGACAATCAAAACGATGGAACATTTAGCCTCTATATTGACAAAACAGAAGTCAAAAACGGAGAGGAAATTTGTGTAGATATAAATGGAAAAAATTTCAAAAAAATAGTCTCCATGCAATATACCCTTAGATGGGATCCAAATCTTTTGACGTTTAAGAGAATTGAAGAATTTAAGATCAAAGCCCTTTCAGCTCAAAACTTCAACACAACAAGAGCAAGCAAGGGACTTTTAATCAAATCTTGGTTTGATCCTGCAATTCAAGGAATAACAATGGATGATGACATGCCCATCTATAGTCTTTGCTTTGAGGCAATTGGGGAAAGTGGCACAGAAAGCTATATCTACTTCTCTGGAGATCCAACCATTATTGAAATGAGTGATCCTAGTGGAGAAATTAGTTTCAAAAGTGAGCAATCAAGTATTACTATAAAGTAATTCTGCGAAGGCATTATGGTCTTAAAGAGATAATTTACTAAATTGTATATGTAATTCCCCTTCTCACATTGTGACGGGGAATTTTATATTACAAATACAAAGCCAACGTTAATGAGAACCACATTCACTACCCTAATCAGCCTTTTTGCACTATCTATTCCATCTGCTGAGGCTCAGGAATTGATCAATAAGAATATTTATTTAATTCAACTGGAGCAAAATGATAGCGCCTATCAGGTCACCAAAGCTTCATTTCTATCAAGCTTCAATAGCTCTGGCACGAACGATCACCCTAGTTTTTCATCAGAAAACAAGATATATCTCTCGGCAAGTTTAAAAAAGAATGGATTTAATGAGCTTGACATTTTTGAGCTAAACCTTACTAATAATGAAAAAATTCAAATAACGGAAACTGTTGAAAACGAGCTGCACCCTAAAGCTTCACCAGACGCCTATTATTTTACAGCTATTCGAGAAGAAGCTGATGTAGATCGCACAAAAAGATTGTGGAAATTCCCTGTATTCGTTAAGCACGAAAAAGATATGGGAAAACCATTATTTCCTTACATTGGCGGGATAGAGAATTATGAGTGGGTTAATAGATCTATAGCTGCCTTGGTAGTTGAAGCAGAAAACAGTCATCGCTTATTCTTAGGGAAAGTAAGTGATAACTCTACTATGTTTGTTGCCTCTGATGTAGGTACGTGTATTCAAAAAAAGAACAATTCAAATAACATTTATTACCTGGACAAGAGTTTTTCCAATAAATGGATGATAAAAGAGGCTATACTTAGTGGAAACAACAAAGAGGACATAGACATCCAAAGTATAGATCAAATAGAATCTTTAGCTGGGCAAAATTATTTCGGAGTTCTTCCAAACAATCAACTTATCAGTGCTAAAGGATCTAAACTTTGTATTTATGATCCAAAAAATAGCGAGAAGAGCTGGTCAGAGATAGTAGATCTTAGCCCTTTAAACATTACGAATATTGAATCTATTGATGTAAGTAATAGACTTCAACTGTTGTTAGTTACTAAAGATTAATACTCTATGAAAAATACAATTATCCTCTGGTTTATATTAGTATCATCAACGGCCATTCAAGGACAGGATTCACTATCTGTAAGTTTTTATGATGCTTTTGAAGATTACAAAGCGAATTACCTTGCTGACCGATCAAATGAAGACGGTCCCATAAGTCCAGAGGAAGCAAAAGACATTCATTTTTTTGAAGCAGACACCAGCTATGTTGTTTTGGCAAGAGTTGAGCTACTCGATCAAAAAGATACGCTTACCATGCCAACAGCAAATGGTAAACAAAAGGACTATGTCAAATATGCTTATCTGCATTTTGAGATACAAGGGAAGGCATCAAAGCTGCTTATATTCCGCTCTGTGCGCCTAATGAAAAACCCACTTTACAGAAATGCCCTCTTTCTTCCCTTTTATGATTATTCCAATGGCTCAAAAACATATGGAGGTGGACGATATATGGATCTTTCAATCAGTGACATTGATAATAAAACCTTAATGCTCGATTTCAATAGATGTTATAACCCCTATTGTGCTTATACAACTGGCTACTCCTGCCCTATTCCTCCCGAAGAAAACACTTTAGAACTTGAAATATTGGCAGGAGAAAGTGCATATGGAAAAAAATAATAAACCAACTGTATACATAAAGGACCAACTGGGTAGAGAGTTACCTATGAAACAAGCCCCTCGCAGGATCGTATCATTGGTACCCTCTATTACAGAATTATTGAGTTACTTTGAGCTTGATGATCAAATCGTAGGGATCACAAAATTCTGTGTCCTACCAGACCATATTTATCGTTCAAAACCGAGAATTGGAGGAACCAAGCAGGTTCACTACAACCAGATCGATCTCTTAAACCCGGATTTAATCATTGCCAACAAGGAAGAAAACACAGCAGAAATCGTTGAAAAACTTGCTGAAAAATACCCTGTCTATGTTAGTGACATCCTAAATACCGAGGATGCCCTGACCATGATTGAAGATCTAGGCCTAATCTGCAACAGAAAAACAAAGGCGGAGACTTTAGTTCGTGAGATCCGAACTTCTTTCGATGAAATAAGAGCCTTACACAAACTTAACAGAACATTTAAAGCAGCTTATCTAGTTTGGCATAATCCAATAATGGTAGCAGGATGCAATACTTATATAAATAGTATTCTCAACTTACTACACCTAGAAAATGCTTTTCACAACGAAAGTCGCTATCCCAAAATCGATACAACAGAAATATCAGCGCAAGATATTGATGTATTAATACTTCCATCGGAGCCTTTTCCATTTAAAGAAAAACATAAGCAGTACTATAAAGAGTTATTTCCCGACATAAAGGTTATTTTATTGAAGGGTGAAATTTTTTCTTGGTACGGAAGTTATATGTTAAATATCAAAACAGCATATCTTAGTATTCAAAATACTCTAAACAACTAATTTCATGAGGTCTACTTCACTTTTACTATACGCTCTTTTCTTATTCGTAACTACTACATTCGGACAAGAATCCTATGAGTATATTATTAAAACAAGTACCTCTTTCAGTAAAAATTCAACTGATATTTCAGCGCTTATTCAAAAAAGCAGCTCATCCAAGCTTCAAATAAGAAAAACAAGCCCTATTGGAATAAGTACAAATCTATTCCTATTTGAAGTTGATAAACCACTTTCTGATATTCAAATAAATAGCCTTAATCAGAACAATCAAATACTTGGATGCTACCCAAATTTAAAAGTACGCGCACGTAACACAACACCAAACGATGAATTCTATAGTGAACAATGGAATCTTGCCAAGATAGGCGCGCCACAGTTGTGGTCAGTGATGACAGGAGGAACGAACTCACAAGGAAAAAAAATAGTAGTAGCTGTTATTGATACCGATTTTGACATCAATCATGAGGATCTCCTAGACAACATGTTTACCAATGAAGGAGAAATACCAGGGAATGGAATTGATGATGATGGAAATAATTTCATTGATGATTTTCGTGGATTTGACTTCAATAATGAAAGCCCAACCATAATAGCTGAAGGCTCCGGCCATGGTACGAAGGTAGCTAGTGTACTTGGAGCAATTGGAAATAATGAGACGGGCATTACCGGGCTTAACTGGGAGGTAAGCATACTACCCCTTAGAATTAGTTTTCTAGACGAATATATTAATGCACAGTATTATGTAAAAGCACTTAGAGATAAATACAACGAAAGTAATGGTGCAGAGGGAGCCTTTATTGTAGCTATAAATGCTAGTCTTGGATTTACGGATATACCGCAGGACCTAATTGATGAAGTAAGCAACACCTATGATGAATTGGGCAGTTCGGGAATCCTGAATGTTGGATCAGTGCCCAACTCAAATGTAAATATCGATACGGATCCAGATATCACTAGTGCAGAGAGTGATTATCTAATAGCAGTAACCAACACCAGTTTTACAGATATTAAAACAACGAATGCCGCTTATGGACTACAGAATTGTGATCTCGGAGCGCCTGGAGGCGATAACATTCGCCCAATACTTACATTAAACAATTTTAATACGACAGCGGATAATACGGGAGGTACGTCTTTTGCAAGCCCACTTGTGGCAGGAACAATAGCATTGCTTTATGATCAAGAATCAACATACTTAGACGACGAGACTGCAGAGAATCCCTCAGGTACAGCGCTGCTACTCAAGGATATTATTCTTAGTAGTGTTCAACCTTTAGAAAGTCTAGAAGGAAAAAGCACCTCTGGTGGAAGACTCGATGCTTTCCAAAGTCTATTGAACCTTCACCAACATTTTCAGGTGAATATGCTCGATTCTGAGGAGGACTATATCCAAGAATTAAAAATTATTAAAATTTTCCCTAGCCCAAGTATTGCGAGTCAGGAAATAAAAATTATCTTTGCGCAAGATGGCTTTGAGGCATTGAATTATATCATATATGAGGCTAGTGGTAAAACGTGTAAAACAGGTACTGTACCTGTAGTTCCACTCACTGAAAATCAATCCATGATTTCACTCCAAGACAGACTAAGTTCTGGAGTCTACTTCCTCAAGCTTTTTAACGCAGAAATGTCTGTGGTTACTAAAATCATGATAATTTAAACGTTGGTGATCAGACGATTAAAAATTCTTCAAAAAAACTTAATTAAAATGTTTCAATAAGAAGTTTTTTTACATTATCTTTGCACTCGCATTGGTAATATATGTATCATGCAATTGGCTTCGTGGCGCAACTGGATAGCGCATCTGATTACGGCTCAGAAGGTTGCAGGTTCGAATCCTGCCGAGGTCACTATATTTATTTTTAATTCGAGGAGGTGATTTTTTTTCCTTCTCAGCTGTACGAAAAAGAATTTAAGATGTCAAAAGTATGTCAGCTAACGGGGAAACGTCCTATTACAGGAAATAATGTTTCGCACTCAAACAGAAAGACCAAGCGTCGATTTGAGCCGAATTTACATTCAAAGCGTTATTACATTCCTGAATTGGACAAGTGGGTAAAATTAAAGGTATCTGCTCATGCTATGCGTAGCATAAATAAGCTAGGAGTACTAGCTTACTTGAAGAAGCTTCAAGCTAAGGGGGTAGACACTGGTGTTCGTTTAGATAAACTATAAAATTGAAGCACTATGGCAAAGAAGAGTAAAGGAAATCGTTTACAGATTATCTTAGAGTGTACAGAACATAAAGCTTCAGGTCAGCCTGGTACTTCACGTTATGTAACACAAAAAAATCGTAAAAACACTCCAGATAGATTGGAAATCAAAAAGTTCAATGCTATCTTGAAGAAGTATACGATGCACAAAGAAATTAAATAATAACAGCCGTATTGGCTTAAAATATTTTTATCATGGCAAAGGTATCTAAAAACGCCCGTGTAGCACAACGTGCAGCCAATGCAGGATCTGGTCGTGATCATGTAAAAGTGGTTAAGGCAGTTAAAAACCCTGAGACGGGTAAATATTCATACGAAAAGAAAATTATTCACAAAGACGAGGTTAAAGCGTTTTTTGCTAAGAAGTAATTTGATATGATATTTCAAAAAAGGGCTCTTGTCACTTGACAATAGCCCTTTTTTTGTTTTTTTATCGAGTGTAGGTTCTATTTAGGCTGATATTTTGAAAATAAATGCTGACCTTTTTTACTTTTGGACATTCATTGTATTGATCAAAATCGGATTATATGAGTTTTTTCAAGAAGTTTTTCTCAAAAGAGAAGGAACAGGATCTAGACCAAGGACTAGAAAAAACAAAAAGCAGTATTTTAGGTAAGCTTTCTCGAGTAATCGCAGGAAAGTCTAAAGTAGATGATGAGGTACTGGATGAACTCGAACAGATACTCATTTCTTCAGATGTTGGGCTAGAAACTACAGTCAAGATCATCGACCGAATAACCGCCCGTATAGCAAAGGATAAATTCGTATCTACAGAGGAATTAGACTTCATTCTTAGAGATGAAATCGTTCAACTATTATCAGAAAACGAAATTGAACAAAGTGAGGACTTCACAATAAAATCGGACCACAAGCCTTATGTTTTGATGGTAGTCGGTGTTAATGGAGTTGGAAAAACCACAACTATAGGTAAGCTTGCGCATCAATTCAACAAACAGGGCAAAAAAGTACTTCTCGGTGCGGCAGATACCTTCCGTGCAGCTGCTGTTGATCAATTAGAAATATGGTCAAAACGAGTTGGTTGTGGCTTCTACAGCAAGGGTATGAACACAGATCCGGCAGCTGTAGCCTTCGAAACAATGCAAAAAGGTATTGATGAGAACTATGATGTTATAATAATAGATACTGCTGGTAGATTGCACAATAAGATTCATCTGATGAATGAGCTTAGTAAGATGAAAAAGTCTGTAACAAAGAATATGGACTCAGCACCACACGACGTATTACTAGTATTAGATGCTACTACCGGACAAAATGCGATTGAGCAGGCTACAAAGTTTACAGAAGCAACAGAGGTTAGTTGTCTCGCTTTGACTAAGCTTGATGGTACAGCAAAGGGAGGTGTCGCAATAGGCATCACCGATCAATTCAAAATTCCTATCAAATACATTGGAGTCGGTGAAGGGATAGAACAACTACAGGTCTTTAATAAAAAAGCTTTCGTGGATTCTCTTTTCAAGAAATAAAAAAAGCCTGCTTTATAAAGCAGGCTTTTTTTATTTACCCTTTCCCTGAATAACCACCAATATGGTATAAAACATTATTTTAAAATCAAGAGCAAGTGACATATTTTCAATATAAAGAATATCGAACTTGAGGCGCTGAAGCATCTCTTCTATGTTAGAGGCATAACCGTATTTAACCTGTCCCCAAGATGTAATACCAGGTCGAACTTTAAGCAGATGTTTGTAGTGTGGCGCACGATCCATAATTTGATCAATAAAATATTGCCTCTCGGGTCTTGGCCCTACAAGGGACATATCACCTTTTAATACATTCCAGAACTGTGGTAGCTCATCAAAACGCCATTTACGCATTTTTGCTCCCCATGGAGTACACCTAGGATCATTATCGTGCGACAACTGTGGACCTTTTATTTCTGCATCAACATACATCGAACGAAATTTATAGATCAAAAATGGCTTTCCATTTAATCCAATTCGTTTCTGGGTAAAGAAAATAGGCCCTGGAGAGGACAATCGAACCCTTAATATTATAAATAGATATAAAGGCCCCAATATAATCAACATAATACCAGAAGCAAACAGGTCAATTGCTCTTTTTACGCCTACTTGCCAGCCTACCATTAGGCCCTGCTCAATCTCAATCAAAACTGCACCAAAAACAGAGTTCATTTTTACTGTCCCCAGAAGTATATCATACATATCAGGAATGATTTTGACTAATATAGTATCACTATAATCGAACAAAACATTCAGTATACTTTGGACTTTGCCATGCTCAGATGTCTCAACAGCAATAATTACCTCTTCAATACCATTTGACTCAATAATAGAATCTAATGACTCAATGTTACCTAATACAGGCAGATACTTATCGAGAATATTGGTTGAATTACCATTTGAATCAATGAAGCCAACAAACTCATAACCGAGACGTTTTGAACGCCCTGCCACCTCTTCATAAAGTTCAACCGCCTTCTGATTACCTCCAATAATCAGGGTTCTAAATGAAATCTTTCCGGCCTTCAACTTTCTTGAAGCCCAAGTAAGAAGTACCATTCTAACTGAAACAGTGATTAAAAAATGAAGTAAAAACAAGGTTAAAAAAGAAGAATAATATGTTGTATAATTTATAACTACATCATCCAAGACAAGAGCAAAAAAAAGGAAGATAACCCCAACTAAAGACAAAAAGAACGTTCGGGCCAAAGTTGCTAATCTAGATATCCTATAGATATCCTTATACTTATCAAAAAAACTGTAGAATAAAATCCATGCCAAAGGAACAATAATCATCCCGATGTAGAAATTCTTATCCGCCAAAATATTATCGAAGTCAAGAACACCTGGCTCAATAGACTTTCTATAAGAAAAGAAACATGCCCATGCCAACATAGCCGAGATATAATCAAGGCACTTATATAGCAAGGTATCAAGTTGTCTTTTTCTCTTAATTTGCATATTCTGATTCTATTGGTAAGGCTAGTGAGTACACTAATTTAAAAAGAAATAACACGAATGTTATCTAAATAGGCTGATCCTGTTCTCAATGTATCTCCTGAGGCATCAATTAAGGGCAATTCAGCACTTATAAGCAACTGAAATCGATCAGCGTCACTAGTTTGAAGAAAATCAGTCATGTTTATATACAACCTATTCCAGTCACTTTTTGGATTGACATAATACAAGTCTGAAAAACCTACATCACCGTTTAAAGAATTGAAGGTATACAATGAAAATGTCAAATTAACCTCAGAGAAATAATCAAGCTCTAGATAAGCTTGATTTCCTGGCACATTGGAAATTTGATAAATATTATTGGTTGTCACGAAAGATAGTCTGCTGCTATCTGTTAGATGAAAAGCGCCGACATGATTATTTGCACAGAAGTCGTTAAGTTCAACATTTAATCCACTCAACGAATCCTCATCAACATCTTCAGTAAAAACATAGGGACTATTCTCGAAGTCCTCCGAGATATAACTAGTCAACCCATCAAAGTAGGACGCACTGAGATCAAAGCTACTCACTAAACCTGATTGAAAGTCTGCATCAAATTCAATTTTCTGCAAAAACAAATGAGGCTCTAATACTTGTGATGAACCAGCAAAAGGAACTAAAGCAAAAATTTCTACTCCCGCAGTCCCTTCAAAAAAGACAGGTATATCCGTACCTAAAGCATAAATCCCAATATTCTCTCCACCTATATAGACCTCTACATTGTATACTTTATTATCAAAACAAAAATCACTTCCAGAAATACCTCCTAGAAGCTCAACACTATCTACCCGAAGAAATGCAGGAATGGTTTCATCTCTATCTAACAAGTCACATCCAACCGCACTAAATAGTGGTAAAAACAACAATACTTTCCAAAAATTCATATAAAATATTAAGGGTTTGATTCAAATTTTTCGAGGCGTTCAACCGCCAATCGTTCTATTTTTTCTGCTACTTTCAGTGCGCGCGCTGCATCCACCACACTAACCGTCTCTGCTTGCTCACCTCGAATGGCACGAGCAAAATCTTCCAACTCCATTTTAATAGCGTTCCCATCTTTCACATCAGCATTTATGATTTGTAATTTAAAATTCTCCTGCTCAAGAGGAATCTCAAAACCATTAGTACTAATAGGTAGTGGATAGTCTGATTGGACTTTATCAATCCATTGAGCCTCTTTCTTTAAAAAATCAACACTGACGTAAGATTCAGGCTATTAAAATGGAGTTGG
>JAQXAY010000105.1 GCA_029252685.1 Saprospiraceae bacterium
TATCCTCTTTATCGGAAGGTTTACCTCTTCGATCTTCAAATTGAAAAAAATGCCACTTTGATGCTTCTAAAGCAGGATATTGATTAATTAAATCATTGGTATTATCAAAAGACCCATCAGATCCTATGTAGAAATTGATCTGCTCTTTAGGATATTCAAGTTCGAAGAGGTTATCTAATTTATCTAGGATACATGCCTCTTCATTAAATGCAGAAAGTATAACAGAAATTCTTCTTTTTGACTTCTCCTGATACTTCTTCTCTGCTTCTGGCTTGGCATTTTCCAAGTGTTTGAATCTTAACCACCGATAAAGAGGATAAGTAAAATAACTATGCACTAAAGCAAAAACTGATACCCAATAAAATATGGTTATTAACTTCATGCTGATATTACTTCGTAATGCTATCCTTATAGATATTGAAAAGCTCCGCTCCTACTTTTATGTGATCGTAGGCTTCCAAAACAAATGCTTTGGCAATTCGACCATGTGATTTAACCTCGCCATTTTGTTTAGTGAGTTGATTGAGATGTTTTATAAAACCAGTAGGCTCATCAGCAACATAAACTGCCTTTAGATCCTTCACGTCAATACCTTCTAAACCAACTTTTGTTGTTACTATATTTCTTCCCAAGGAAAGTGCTTCCAAAATTTTTGCTCGCATTCCACTTCCAGAAAGCAAAGGAATTATCATCACCTCATTCTCAGTCGTAAAGGATTCAGCAGAGTCAACTTCACCATGAATAACTGTCCCTGGCCAATTAGACTGCTTTATCCAATCCGGGGTATTCCTACCCGCAATATTGAAGGTGAAAGTAGGATTAGCTTTAACAAATGGTTTCCAAATATTTTCCATAAACCATGTCAATCCTTCTTGGTTAGGTACCCAATCAAGGCTACCTATAAAACCAAACGAAATATGATCTTTATAATTACTCTCAAGTAGCTCTGAATTAGAGGATTTTATACCAATAGGCATTACGTGTGCAATCCCTTTATATCCTAATTCCATAAAATTAGACATATCTTTTGCCGAAATGGGAAGCAGTAAATCTACCTTATTGATAACGGAGCGCTCAAAACGCTTAAGTTTTTTGTTTAAATAACTCAGATAAGATGACTTGATAGGATTTTTCTCATTCTTAATGACTCTATCCCATATTTCATGTTCAATATTATGTGCTCTTAAGACTAGCTTTGCATCACTATATTTCCGGATGGTATCAATATATGCGCAAAGATAAATCGTTTCTAGTTGGATGACATCATACTTTTTTGAGCTAAGCATTTGAATCAGTTCTTCTTCGAATTCATTAGATACGAATCGAGAAATATGATAGCTATCAGCAGAGAAAAGATTTAGAAAAGCATCTTTTACTTTAATCCTATTATCTATTGACACCAGTTTTAAAGCATTAAATGGGTGCCCGTCAAGAACTGAAGGATCAACATTTGAGAAATGTTTACTTGTATTCATAGCCAATAGATCAAGCGAAGCCCCTTGTGTATGAAGACCATCGCATAGCACATCTATTGCTATAGATTCTCCATCCATTTTCGGGTAAGGCATTTTTTTGGCTAAAACAAGTATATTCATAACTTCATTTAAATTCAACGCAAATTGTAGTAGGCAAAAATAAGGTAATTATGCGCAAAAGAAAATTGAATAGGCCTTATTCTGTTTAACTACAAGTAATAAGTCAATTATTATGGAAACCTTTAAAAAACATCTTAGTAAACTTAATTTTTTTGAGGCTGAAGATAAGACTATCCTAACCGAAGTATTTCATCCAAAAAACGATACAGGAATTGAAATTCCATACAGTTTAGCTTTCGCAAGTATAAAACCTGGTAACAGTAGTCTGCCACATACATTAAAGCAGAAAGAAATGTATCTATTCACAAAAGGGAAAGGTGAAATTTCTATTGAAGGTAAAACTCATCTAATATCTAAAGGATCTTGTATACTTGTACCGGGTGCTGCCTTACAAAGTGTAGAAAATACCGGAACAGAGGATTTAGAATTCTTTTGCATAGTAAGCCCCCCTTGGACTGCGGCAGATGAAATTATTTCTTAGGCACTTTGTCGGAGGACTTTTTAGGGCTAGTGGTAGTCGACTTGGGATAAGGGCAATGCCTGCAGGCATTGTTGCAACAATAGCCTTTTTCCAGGTGATAAACTTCCGTAAATACCATGAGTCCATCTTCCATGTAAAAATGCTCAGATCTTAATTTTATTTGTTTCTTTGCCATAACTAATCACAAAATTCAACTTTTGCATTAAAAATTCAATGCATTCCTATATTTTAACGCAAATAAATTATCATTTAAATCTTCAAAACATGCACAAATCGCTCATTTTAGCTTGCCTGTTTCTCATCTTGACTTTCCATCTTGATGCTCAAAATAGCAGATGGCAGCAACATGTAGAATATAAAATGGATATTGACTTTAATGTAGAAAATCATACCTATAAAGGGAAACAGACGATTAGCTACACAAACAACTCTCCAGATAATCTGAATAAATTATTCTATCATTTATACTTTAATGCATTTCAGCCAGGCTCTATGATGGATGTTCGATCTATAACAATAGAAGACCCAGACAGAAGAGTTGGAAGTAGAATATCAAGCTTGAATGAAGATGAAATAGGCTATCAGAAAGTTAAAAGTCTGAAGCTAAATGGAAAGAAGTTAAAATTCAAAACCAGTGGTACAATACTCGAAGTACAACTTCCAGAACCTATCCTATCGGGTGAGACCGTTGAATTAGAAATGGTCTTCAATGCACAGGTACCTACACAAATAAGACGTTCAGGTCGTGACAATGCAGAGGGTATCTCCTACTCCATGACACAATGGTATCCCAAACTTTGTGAATATGATTATCAAGGCTGGCACTCCAATCCCTACGTTGGAAGGGAATTTCACGGTATATGGGGTGATTTCGATGTAAGTATAACAATCGACAGTGATTTTGTAATCGGAGGCACTGGATACCTGCAGAACCCAGAATCAATCGGTTATGGCTATGCAGAAGACCCAACATCAAGACCTAAAAAACATACTTGGCGATTTTTAGCTCCAAACGTCCATGATTTTGCATGGGGCGCAGATCCTGATTATACCCATAAAAGCTATGTCAGGAAGGACGGAATGACCATGCATTTCTTTTACCAAGAGGGTGAAGAAACAAAAGAGAACTGGGAAATGCTTCCAGAGATAATGGACAAAGCATTTGATTATATCAATGAAAGATTTGGTCAATATCCATATGAGCAGTATTCATTCATTCAAGGGGGTGATGGCGGTATGGAATACCCTATGGCTACTTTAATAACAGGTAAAAGAACCTTGGGGTCCTTAGTTGGTGTATCTGTCCATGAACTAATGCACTCTTGGTTTCAAATGATGCTTGGGACAAATGAAAGTCTATACTCTTGGATGGATGAAGGGTTTACCACTTTCGGAACAAATGAAACGATGAATTATCTTTCTGGATTAGGTTACATTCCTGGAAGAAAGGAAGTACAAAATCCTTTTAGCCGAACCTATCAAGGATATAGCTACCTCATACAATCCGGAAAAGAAGAGCCATTGAGTACCCACGCAGATCATTTCCAAACAAACTATGCCTACGGAAATGCCTCTTATACAAAAGGTTGTGTTTTCTTGAAACAAATGGAATATGTTGTTGGTCAAGAGGTATTTGCTAGAGCAATCAAAAGGTATTTTGAGGAATGGAAGTTTAAACATCCAAATCCAAATGATTTCATTCGAGTATTTGAAAAAGAATCTGGCCTAGAATTAGATTGGTATAGGGAATACATGGTCAATAGTACCCACTTTATTGATTATAGCCTTGAATCTTTTGGCCAATCTAAAACTTCACGAAAGGGAACCGACATTGTGATCAACAGAATTGGTCTAATGCCTATGCCCTTAGACGTTGCAGTAACAAATAAGAAAGGAGATATCGTCACATACAGTATTCCTTTAGTAATCATGCGGGGAAATAAAATAACGAACAGAAAAGAAAAGAATTGGAAGGCAGCGGAAGCATGGCCTTGGACCAATCGAAGTTATACTCTTACTATTCCGGTTGATCCGGATAAAATATCAAATATCCAAATTGATCCATCGGGTGGTTTGGCAGATCAAGATGATGAAAACAATACACTTAATTAATAAAAAAAGGGAGCCTAGTAAGCTCCCTTTTTTTATACCGGATATTCAATTCGAACATGATTCATGCTCTTTAATCGAAGCTTAAAGATCGACTTACAGAGATCTAGCTCTTGAAAAGTAAGTGGAGATTCATTTAGTTGTCCATTTGCAACCTTAGAATCGACAATTTTATCAACTAGATTATCTATATCAATCGCTGTTGGTGCCTTTAAACTCTTCGAAGCTGCTTCTAATGAATCTGCTAGCATTAGTATGCTTTGCTCTTTGGTATAAGGTAGTGGACCTGGATAAGTGTAATCTGATGCTAAAACTTCCCCATCAGGATTCTGAAGCAAAGCAGTTTTATAAAAGAATTCTGTCCGAGTGGTTCCATGATGGGTACGGATAAACTCTACCAAAGGTTTTGGAAGTTTATGCTCTAAGGCAACTTCTACCCCATTCGTAACGTGACCAATAATAATCCTAGCTGATTCTTCTGGTGAGAGTTTATTGTGCGGGTTATCCGATTTTTGATTCTCAATAAACATTAGCGGATCCCGAAGTTTTCCAATATCATGGTACAACGCTCCTACTTTTACAAGTAAGCCATTTGCATTAATTTTTTCAGCAGCAGCTTCTGCTAGATTAGAAACTTGCAAGGAATGTTGCAATGTTCCTGAAGCATGTTCTGCCATATCCTTGAGCAGTGGATGGTTAAGGTCGGAAAGCTCTACTAGAGTAAAATCCGAGGTAAATCCAAAAAGGCGCTCCAATAATGGAATTAATGGGAACGCTAATAAACAAAGAAGTGCGTTGAGGGCTAGCCAAATCAAAAATTGAAAATAAACCGCATCGAAAATAACGCCTTGCAATAAACTAGTCCCAAAGAATGCCAAAACATAGGATACAAAAATCCATACTATAGATTTGAAAAAGGCATTCCAATTTCTAGCATTTGGCTTACTTAAAATAGCAGATATACCTACAATAAGCTGGATGACAGTAAATTGATATCCTTCCTTTGAAATCAAAGAAGCCACAATTACAATAATCAAATGAACAAATAAAGCCAAGCGGTCAGAATAAAATATTCGTACCACCATCGGTGCTATTGCAAATGGAATAATATAAACACTAAGCCCTTCAATAGACTCTACCGCAAAAGTTAGATAACTGTAACCAACAATAAATAGAAGCATAAACAATAAATGCTTAAACTCCCTCAATATTTCAGGCATAGTATTCAATAGGTAAAGCCAAAACATAGTCATCAACAATGTCAATAACAGAAAGTAACCACTAAAAACTAGCCAATAAGACATAGAATCTGTGGATGT
>JAQXAY010000122.1 GCA_029252685.1 Saprospiraceae bacterium
TCTAAGAGTAGGTCTATACTATTACTTTATAAAATAGACTTTTTATGCGAATTTTCGCTACTTTGTAATGTTTATGAGTGGAAAAAATTTAAATAGTAAGATAATATTAGGGCTTAAGATTCGTCAATTGAGATTAGAAAGGGGACTTTCTTTTTCTGAATTGTCAAAAAAAAGTGGCTTGTCACTTTCCTATCTGAATGAGATAGAGAAAGGAAAGAAATTCCCAAAGCCTGAAAAGATTGAATCCCTAGCTAAATGCTTTAATGTTCGATTAGAAAGTTTACTTTCTGAGGAATTGGACGGTGCCTTGGCACCCGTATCTGATCTTTTGAAGTCAAATTTCCTGAAAGAATTACCCTTAGACCTTTTTGGGATAGAAATAACTAAGATAGTAGAGATCATTTCAATAGCTCCAAAGCGTGTTGGTGCCTTTATCTCAACACTTGTTGAGATTGCGCGTAATCATGCCTATGTTGAAGAAAATTTTTATTTAGGGGCACTTCGCTCATTCCTAGAAATGCATTTGAATTATTTTGAGGATATAGAATCTTCAGCTATGAAATTCAGAGAAGAAAATGATATTCCTTCTGATGAATTCATACATGCTGATTTATTAGCAAACCTGCTAGAGAAGCTATTCAATTATGACTTAGACAAGGGAGGTTTGGATCAGTATCCTGAATTGAATAGTCTTCGTGCATTGTACGTTCCGAAGTCGAAATCTCTTCTTCTAAATGGTAACCTTACGCCTAATCAAATGGCTTTTCAGTTTGGTAAGGAGCTAGGCTTTAGTTATCTAAAACTTAAGCAGAGAGCCAATACATCTTCATTAATGAAGATTAATTCCTTTGAGGAAGTCTTGTCACATTTTAAAGCAGCATATTTTTCTGCTGCCCTATTGATGCCACTTGATCCAGTGAAGGCATATTTAGTAGAATTTTTGGGTCAAAAAAGATTTTCTACTACATTTATTAGTCAAGTGATGAATGATTTCGGAGCATCTGCCGAAATGGTTTTCCAACGTATGACTAATATTCTTCCGTCTCATCTTGGCTTAAGAAAAATTTATTTTTTTCGCTTTATATCCCAGGCAGATTCATTGAATTATATAGTTGATAAGGAGTTGCATTTAGATGGAAAACATACGCCACATTCCAATCGGATTGATGAAACGTATTGTAGACGATGGTTATCTATAAAAATGCTTGACCAGCTGAAAACTTCTGATTCAAGTTTGGAGATTGGAGCACAGATTTCAAGCTACTATGGTTCTTCTGATGAATATTTAATTATTTCTATTGTAAAGAAGGATTTAAAATCAAGTTCCAAATACATAGGGCTTTCTTTAGGGATCTTACTGGACGCTAATAGTAGATCTAAAATTGGGTTCATCGATGACCCAGAGATTCCAAGGATGGTGGTAAATACGACTTGTGAGCGATGTTCTATTTCGGATTGTGAAGAGCGAAAAGCAGAGCCTACAAAATATTTGGAGAAGTTGGAGAAGAAGAGAGTGGGTAAAGTTCTTGAAGATTTGTTGAAATAAAAAAAGGAGGCTGATTATCAGCCTCCTTTTTTTAATAGCGTAGATCGATGAATTCTACATCGCTACCTACTTCATCTTTAGTAAGCACAAAATCGGCGTCTTCAAAGGCACTCGTATTTTTGATAGATTTGAAAATGAGCTCTATTCGGGTACCATCTCTATAGAAAACTTTTGCTCGAACGGGCAAGTTTGTTTTTTTATTTACACTGAGTCTGATTTTGAAAAACTCTTGATCCTCATCAATAGGTTTAAAATCTATCATAGTTACGATGGTTCTTTCTTCAACAATTTCATCATAAAAGGCATAAACAAAGTCGTCTTTTTGATAAAAAGTAAGCAGATCTGTTGGTGAAGAGATTACTATATCTTCGTTCTCCTCAACAGTATTAATATTTACTTCATTTACTGCTTTATCGTGCATCCAGATGGTCTTACTATCTGAGTATATGGCATATTCGGTGATGTCAAGGGAGTACTTTTCACCAACGACCAACATGTTTCCAGTTTGAATATTGGCTTGTTCCTCTGGTAGGGAAACTCGATATTCGAACTCCGCTTGAATTCCTGTATAGCTGTCGAGATTTGTTTTAATGTTATCAAGGATTACCTTTGCTTCCTTATCGGATTGTGAAGCATCTGTGAAATCATTTTTTTGGGCAAAAGAAGTTGCACAGAAAAATAGGGCCAATGTGATTCCAAATAATTTTTTCATCTCTATATTTTTTCTTCTAACGAGGAATGTCCAAAATTATTAAAAGATTAGACAGAAATTATCCTTTTTTAAGACTTCCTTATAAAAAAAATGAAAGCCATTGATCAAATGGCCCTTGTGAACTAGAAACAACACAGATTTTATAGACATTATGACTTATATTAATTTGGTATGGGGATTTTGAAAAATAGCTTAAGTTTTTTTAGCCAGCCTACATTGGTTCAACAAGTATATTCCAATGATTGTGGAATTGCCTGCTTAAAGATGGTAGCGAATTTCCACAACATTAATATTCGCCTAAGTACGATACGGGTGCTTGCAGATATTGACCAAGAAGGAATGAGTATTTATGATTTAGTTGAATTATCTAAATCATTGGGACTGGAGGGTTTTCCTGCCGAAATGAGCTTTGATGACCTGAAGGAACACCATGATGATATTCCTCTGCCCTGTATCTTGCATTGGAGAGAGAATCACTTTGTTGTACTTAGTTCTATTGGAAAAAATGGATTTTCTATTCTAGACCCTGCTTTGGGTAAATTAAAACTTAGTCCTAGTGAATTTGCCGAACATTGGCTAGACCAGAATGGAAAGGGAAGGATATTACTGTTAAGTAAATCTGTAAAACCTGAGTTTGAAAGTAAGTCAAAACTTCAAGATAATCAATCAAGCTTTAACTTACTTAGGGAAACTGTAAAGCACTTAATGCCACATCGTAAATTAATTACACGGGCTGTTTGGAGTATGTTTTTTATATTGTTTTTACAGCTTTTGCTTCCTTTCTTGATGCAGTCTTTTATTGATGCTGGTATTGAAGATCAAAATTTCAATGCAGCTTTGCTTATCATGGGTGCTTTTATCGTTTTCTCAGCTTCAACGATTATACTTCAATGGTTTCAAAATTGGATGCTTTTATTTATAGGTGCACGCTTAAGAGTTGGGATGCTATATGACTTTATAAGCAGTATTGCAAAGCTTCCTAGTCGCTTCTTTGATAAGAACTTCCCTGCTGACTTGATGCAACGGTTTGGTGATCATGCTCGTATTGAGGCATTTGTTAGAGACCTTAGTTTGAAAGGTGTTCTAGTTGCGATTAGTCTTTTGACTTTTGGATTATTATTGAGTGTTTATCATCTAGGTTTAATGTTGCTTTTTTTATTTTTTTCGGTCTTGAGTACGAGTATTATAATCGCTTATTTGCCAAAGCGAAAGATGTTAGATAATCAAAGTTTTAATCTGGCCTCGGAGGAGCAGGAATTACTTTGGGAATATGTCAGTCATGTGGATACAGTCCGAATGAATGGGTATACTGATAAGCTTCGATTAAATTGGATAAGGTTCCAAGAAAAGGATTTGGACCTGGACAAGTCGCAATTTAAACTTGCGATGTTTCAAGAGGGTGGGGCTTCTTTGGTAAACCTCCTTAGGGATACTTTAGTCAGCTTGTTTTCAGCATACCTAGTGATAAACGGTGAAATGACACTAGGCAGTCTTATCGCAGTTCAATTTATAGTTGCTCAACTCAATGTTTCTTTTCAATACGTGCCTGCTTTAATCAGTACAACACAGGATGCCGTGCTTAGCGCTGAACGAATAGAGCATGTGAGTATTTTTGAAAAAAGGGATACAGCAAAGGAAACGGTTGAACATTTCAATGGATTGGTGGTGGGAGACCTTAATTTTACATATAAACGTAATGAAGACTGGCAGCTACGAGCTATTAATTTAGAGCTGTCCAAGGGATCTTTTACAGCTATTGTAGGTCCTTCAGGTTGTGGGAAAACAAGTCTACTCAAAATCCTTGCAAAAAAATATCATGCTTATGAAGGTAGTGTTCGAGTAAATAACGCAGTGGAGCTGAATGCAATTAATACCCAAAACTATTGGGAAATAAGTGCCTATGCTCAAGCCGATGATCCTGTTTTTTCACTGAGCATTTTAGAGAATGTTATTATGGGGAATACTTTAGACCTGGGATGGTTAAAAGTATGTTTAGAAACTGTTGAGATGCTTACCTTTGTTAACAAACTTTCAAAAGGTTTACATACAAAACTTGGAGAACAAGGAATCAATCTGTCACTCGGTCAGCAGCAACGAATCTTATTAGCACGCTTGATGTATTCAAAACCACAATTGGTCTTTATTGATGAAATTCCTAATGCTCTAAGTGAGGCACAGTCTGTTCGGATTATTAAACGGATAAGAGTTCAGCTTGAACACTTAACAATTGTGCTTTGTACCCATACTCGAAGTTTAGTTTATGCGGCTGACAGTGCAGTATTGATGCATAACGGTGCAATAGTAGACCAAGGGCCAGCAAAAGAACTTGAGTCGAACTCCCTTGCTTTTAGAAGTCTTTTTGTTGAATAAAAGGATAGCGTATATCCTTTAAATAAAGACCGGATGCATCTACCGATAGACTTTTTGATAGTAACCTTTGCTCATCTAAAGCTTGTTTTACTTCTTCAAGGCTTATTTTATCTTGTCCTACATTGAGACACATTCCTACAATTAGTCTTATCATGCCTCTTAAAAAGCGGTTTGCAGCTATGTTGAATGTCCACTCATTATCTTTGAATTCCCATTCGGAGTGAAATAGCTCACAACGCATAGTATAGGAGTCATTATTACTTTTGCAAAACGGATAGAATTCCTCATAATTTAGAAGGAGTTTTGCTGCTTCTTGCATTTTATCTTGATCTGTAAATTGCTTGAACGGGTAATAATGTGCGGTATCTATCTTGAAGGGATCTTTACTTGTGATGATTCTGTATTCGTAAGCGCGATGGCTGGCGTCAAAACGCACATGGCGCTCCTTGTCAACCGGGATTATTCTAAATATTGAAATATCTTTTGGGAGGTGTTTGTTGAGTCGGTATAGGAAGTTTTTCGGAAGTTCTCCTTCAAAGTCAAAGTGCATAAAATATTGGAGTGCATGCACTCCTGTGTCTGTTCGCCCACAGCCCATGACCGCTGTAGATTGATTGAGAAGAGTAGATAAGCTTAGCTCAATATTATCCTGCACGGTAGGCCGTTCTCCAGGCTGTTTTTGCCAACCTTGGTAGTTTGTTCCTCTGTAAGCTAATTCTACGAAGTATCTCATCTTTTTAAAATAAAAAGTGCACTCTTAATGATAGAAGAGTGCACGAAAGGGTAAAACCCTAATATCAACCTAATAATTTTTTTATCAAATTATTTAAAACTAAATATACAAAATTTCCAAGTATGAATTCCTTCAGATATGTTAAAATCCTTAGGCTACTTTTAGCTTTGAAAGTTTTGATTTATTTAGCTTTTGTTTCACGAATTCAAGATCCACTTCGAATGATGTTACTTCAGGAGTTGAAGGTATATCAAACATAGGATCCGTCATAATTGCTTCACAGATGGATCGTAATCCTCTGGCACCAAGCTTGTATTCCAAAGCAAGCTCTGAAATATGGTCGATTGCCTCATTGGTAAAGCTTAGCTCAACATCTTCTAGTTCGAATAATTTTTGATACTGCTTAACGAGTGCATTTTTAGGTTCTACTAAGATACGTCTTAGAGTCTCCACATTTAATGGCTCGAGATATGTTAGTACCGGTAGTCGACCAATAAGTTCGGGTATTAATCCGAAAGACTTTAAGTCTTGGTGTGTAACATACTGCAGTAAATTGTCACTTTGAATTTCCTCCTTATCATGTGAGTTGAATCCAATGACTTGTGTATTGATTCTTCTACCAATGTTTTTAGCAATCCCATCAAATGCACCACCGCAGATGAATAGAATATTTTTGGTATTAACCTTTATAAGTTTCTGCTCAGGGTGTTTACGTCCACCTTGTGGCGGAACATTCACTTCTGTACCCTCAAGCATTTTAAGCATAGCTTGTTGAACCCCCTCTCCAGATACATCTCTGGTAATGGATGGATTATCAGATTTACGAGCAATTTTATCAATCTCATCAATGTAAACTATTCCGCGTTCTGCAGAATCTACATTATAATCACAAACCTGAAGCAACCTGCTTAGGATTGATTCCACGTCTTCACCGACATATCCAGCTTCAGTAAACACTGTAGCATCAACAATAGAAAAGGGAACATCAAGGAAAGAGGCTATAGTCTTTGCCATTAGTGTTTTACCCGTTCCTGTCTGACCAACAAATAGAATATTTGATTTTTCAATTTCAATATCGTTAACACCTGCTATGTTGTTCTGTGCCAATCTTTTGTAGTGATTGTATACAGCAACAGAGAGGTATTTTTTTGCATCATCCTGTCCAATTACATATTGATCAAGGTGACCTTTAATATTGAGTGGGGTCAAGTTGTCAGGTAGATCGAATTGGCCTTTGCCTTTTGATTTAGAAGATGTTTTGGAGTGTACTTCCTCATTGACGATCAGGGATGCCTGATCGACACAAGATTCGCAGATGTAACCATCTACCCCTGCTATAAGTAAGGACACTTCAGATTTGTGTCTTCCACAAAAGGAACAATTGTTGCCTTCTTTTTTACCCATGAATTAATATTTCTAGCCAGCAGAATTATCTGCTGGATTTTAATTGATTACTTTGATTTATTCTTCTCAAGTACTTCGTCGATAAGTCCGTACTCTAAAGCTTCATTTCCTACCATCCAGTTGTCACGCTCACAGTCTTCAGCGATTTTATCGTATTTCTGTCCAGTGTGTTCGGCAAGGATATCATACAATTCTTTCTGCATTTGCTTGATAAGCTTGTATGAGATTTCCATATCGGTAACCTGTCCTTGCATACCACCTAATGGTTGGTGTATCATAACTCTTGAGTGCTTTAAACAAGCTCTCTTACCTTTAGTACCTGCACAAAGAAGGACTGCCCCCATAGATGCGGCAAGACCTGTACAAATAGTACTGATATCCGGAGTTACGTATTGCATAGTATCATAGATACCTAAACCTGCAATTACTGAACCACCAGGAGAGTTAATGAACATTGTTATATCACGTTTGGGATCAGTTGATTCAAGGAATAGCAACTGAGCCTGAATAATATTAGCAACTTCCTCGTTAACACCTGTCCCCATGAATATGATTCTATCCATCATAAGTCTTGAGAATACATCAAGCTGAGTAGCGTTCAATTGACGCTCTTCAATGATATATGGTGTGAGGTTTGTTGGGTTTACAAAAGTACTGCCCGAAACATGCTTTTGGTAATCATGTAATGTATTTCCATTGATTCCTGAATGCTGCGTAGCATATTTTTCAAACTCTGATTTCTTAAACATAAGAAGTATGTTGTTATTTGAGATTTATTGAATTGACCATAATTTACCCAAAAAAAGGGCATATAGTCAAACAAACAGCATGCAAACTTAGTTGCATGCTGTTCCCTCATTAACGATTATAAAATCAAAATTATTGATTTTTGTCGTTTCTATCTTGTACAAGCTTTCTAAAATCTTCTATTGAGATCTTCTCTTCAGCAAGCTTTACGGATTCTGCAATCTGGTCGAATAATTTCTTCGTACCGATTTCATTGGCCATGTTACTAACTTGCTTCTCGTCCGCCATTAGTCTATCAACTGTAGAGTTGATGAATTCAGGATTGTCCATTCCTTGCATATATGCTCGTATCTGCTTGGCCATTCCTTCACGTACTTCTGACTCTTCGATTTTAACCTCGAATTTTTCTTCTAATTTTTCTCTTATCAGAGACCATTTAACTCCGATTGAATACTGAGGATATTCCTCTTCAACTTTCTCTGGAGTATTCTTTTCATCAGCAAATGTCAACCATTTCTTAAGGAAAGCATCTGGAAGATCAAAAGCGTTCTTTTCCATAATGGAGTCTTGGATATCTCTATGCAACATATTTGTTGTCTGTTCAACATAGAAACCACCAATTTCAGTACGAATGAAATCTTTCGCTTCGTCCAATGTGCTTACTTTACCTTCTCCAAAGTTCTTATCGAAGAACTCTTGATTGTATTCTGCTGGAGTGAGTCTAGTAACTTCTGTGATCTTTCCTTCGAATTCAGGATTAACCTCCTTGTCCATATTGTCATCTTCAAGATTTAGAAGATACTTTCTGATGTATTTATCATCTGGTGTGCCTTGTTCAAGGTTGTTTACATTGAACTTAACTACAGCTCCAACTTTCTGGCCTAAAATAGCCTTTTTAGCGTCGTCTGTTAAGCGGTCACCTAGAAGTGAGATTGTAGTAGTATGACCATTTTCTTTTGCTGCATCACCTTCCAGTTCTACTGCTTCGATCTTGATCATGTCATTTTCTTCAATCGCTTCTTCGGTTATATTTCTATCACCGTGTCTCTTTGTCGCCGTATCAAGCTCGATATTGACTGTATTGTCGTCAACATCAATAACGTACTTTGTGAATTTACTTCTTCCGTCTATTCCTTTTAGTTCGAACTGAGGGACAAGACCTATATCAAATATGAATGTAAAATCATTCATGTTATTTGTGTCAAAAACAACTTCTCCCTGACTGTCTGATGGAATTGGTTGTCCAACAAAGTCCTTTTGATGCTCTGTAAGGTAAGCAACCAAATGGTCTTGCATTTTTTTGTTTACCAGGTCAACTAGAAGTGCTTGACCAAAGTTTTTCTTGATATAGCCCATAGGTGCTTTACCTTTTCGAAATCCTTTGATCTGAGCTTGGCTCTGGTATTTTTTTAACTCAGTTTGAAAAGTTTCTTTGTACTCTTCTTTTGCCACCTGCACAGTTAAAGTTGCTGTTAGGTCGTCAACGTTTTCTCTGACAACTTTTGACATAATATTTATTTATTTTGAGATAATTTCTAAAAAACCGATTGTTAGAGGTTTAGAAGGGAGAGATACTCGTGTGAGATTTAATATCCCTTCATGCCCACAAGTACAGTGTAAAACAGATCCTATCGTTCAATGTAGTATAAACAAAAAAATCCCCAATTTGGGGATTTGTGCGGGTGGAGGGACTCGAACCCCCACGCCGTGAAGCACTAGATCCTAAGTCTAGCATGTCTACCAATTTCATCACACCCGCTGCATTTAAGCATGTGCCTTTCTGTTAAGGCGATGCAAATATAGAGCAAAAAATATTATTGCGAAATAATTTCATATTTTTTTTATAATTTTTTTTAATTCGAAATACTGTAAGCTTGAAAATAATTTCATTGCCATTTTATGTTTATATTGAGGGTCATAGTTTAATGTCAAATTAAGCTAAGAACAATAAAGAAAAATCAATAATTGTTATTGAATCTGAAATAACAATCAGAATTTAATTAAAGGCTTATATGTCAGAGGTCCTTAGCATACACGGAGAAGAGAAAAAGCTTATCCAGCGAGCTTATCGCCAACTGCTGAAAACCATCGATTCAAAGATGGAAGGGGATGATGCTGTGAATCTTCGTCATGCCTATGAATTAGCAGTAGAGGCACATTCTAAGCAGCGCAGAAAATCTGGCGAACCCTACATCCTTCATCCAATAGAAGTAGCAAGAATTTGTAGTGAAGAAATTGGACTAGGTCCAACTGCTGTTATATGTGCATTACTGCATGATGTAGTAGAAGATACACCTGTTACACTCGTTCAGATCAAGGAAATGTTTGGAGAACGAGTTGCGAAAATTGTAGATGGTCTTACGAAGTTGGATGGCTCTTATGATTCAGGAAGTCCTCAAGCTGAAAATTTTAAGAAAGTTCTATCAACACTGGTAGAAGATGTTCGTGTAGTTTTGATAAAGATGGCAGATCGCCTGCATAACATGCGAACATTAGGGGCCATGCCTAGGCATAAGCAACTAAAAATTGCAGCAGAGACTACCTATATATACTCCCCTTTGGCCCATCGCTTAGGACTCTATGCTATTAAAACAGAGTTTCAAGATCTTTGTATGAAGATCACAGATCAAGAACCTTATTTCGAGATAGCTAACAAGCTTCAGGCAACAAAAACAGATCGGACTAAATATATCAACGAATTTATTCATCCTCTGACGGTTCGCTTAGACCGATTGAATGTTCCTTACAGGGTATTTGGGAGGCCAAAGTCTATTTATTCTATTTGGAATAAAATTAAGAACAAGAATGTTCCTTTTGAGGAGATCTTCGATCTTTTTGCAGTTCGAATAGTCATAAATACTGAACGGAGTAATGAGAAGTCAGCTTGTTGGCAAATTTATTCAGAGATTACGGACGTCTACTTACCAATTCCTGAACGATTAAAAGATTGGGTGACAACTCCCAAGTCAAATGGTTATGAATCTTTGCATACGACAGTTATTGGTCCTAAAGGGCGTTTTGTAGAAGTTCAGATTCGCTCTGAACGTATGGACGAAATTGCAGAGCGAGGGTTTGCAGCACACTGGAAATATAAAGATTCCGGCAATGATAATGACGTTTATCAAGTTTGGTTGGATAATATTAGAGATATCTTAGAGAATCCTATATCTGATGCGCTTGAATTCCTGAGTGATTTCAAAACCAACCTCTTCAATGAAGAAATCTATGTGTATACGCCAAATGGTGATCTAAAGATATTGCCTAAAGGTGCCACCGCACTCGATTTTGCTTTTAGTATACATTCTGATGTAGGTTCTAAAGCCTCCGCAATAAAGGTAAGTAACCGATTGGTTCCAATGGGCTACAAGCTCCGAAATGGTGATCAGGTAACAGTTATTACCAAGAAGAATCAAAAGCCAAGAGAGGATTGGTTAAAGATGGTCGTAACTGGGAAGGCTCGAGCAAAAATAAGGGCTTCACTTAAAGAAGACAGAAAGATAAAAGCTGACTTTGGGAAGGAAGCTTTACAACGCAAATTGAAACACTTAAAGGCAGACTTTGAAGAAGGTGTAGATTTTCTAGTGAAGCATTTTAAGTTTACCAAGCGGACAGAGCTCTATTTTGCCATCCATATGGAAGATATCAAGCTCAATGAGGACCTTAAAGAATTTGTTGTTGATGTAAATAAGCTTGCTTACAAAGAGGAGGAAGTTAAGAAACCTGCAGAAAGTGAAATCAAGGAGACTACATTTTGGTCCCCTGAAATGAATAAGTCTAAACTTATTATTAACGGCGAACCTGCAGATCGTTATAAATACTCTTTTGCTTCCTGTTGTAATCCTGTTAATGGGGATCCTATATTCTCCTTTTTGACCGCGGCCTCTGGACTAAAAATACATCGTGCTAATTGTCCAAACGCTACACACTTAATGGCAAATTTTGGTTACAGAATTTTAAAAGCAGAGTGGACGAATGTAGGAGCTACAAATTTTGTTGTTGATTTGAAGATAACAGGTGTAGATACTGGCGTTGGTATTATCGAGCAATTGACGCACACGATTTCTTCTCAACTTGGAGTAAATATACGATCCTTTAATATCAAAGGAGAGGAAGGAGTGTTTGAAGGGCGTATTAGCCTTGTAGTTACAAATACGATGATGCTAAATGATACGATCAGTGCATTATTGAAATTAGATATGGTTTCAACAGTTTCTAGGTCAGGTTAAAACCTAATAATATTAAAATTTGTTGAGTTGTTTTCCTTTAGCAAAATGTCTTACCTTTGTTAGAGTAGTTTTTGAAATTAAAGTAAACGAACTTCATCTGTAATGAAAAAAGAGAAAGAAATTATCGAGGAAGTAAAAAACATCTTTTCAGGTTATTTAGCTAAGATGTCACTTCGTAAAACACCTGAACGTTTTGCTATTCTCGAAGAGATTTACAAGAGAAATGACCACTTCGATGCTGAGGCATTATATATACACATGAAGAATCAAAACTACAGGGTTAGTAGGGCTACAGTATATAATACCTTGGAGCTGCTGGTGAATTGTGATTTAATTGTCCGACACCAGTTTGATCAGAAGCTTGCTCAGTATGAAAAATCCTATGGTTACAAACAGCATGATCATTTAATCTGTGCGGATTGTAGTAAGGTCCTAGAATTTTGTGATCCTCGTATTCAGCAGATAAAGAATATGATGGGAGATATACTGAAATTCAACATAACGAATCATTCTTTGACCCTTTATGGGAATTGTCAAGGAGAATGTGAAACAAAAAGTTAATTTTGTTTGAAGTCACTAATAATCACCATAAATAATTTATATCAATGGGTGTAGATGTTATTCTCGGCCTTCAATGGGGAGATGAGGGAAAAGGTAAAATCGTAGATGTATTAGCCAATAATTATGATTTAGTTGCCAGATTTCAAGGCGGACCAAACGCAGGGCATACATTAAAGTTTGATGGTAAAAAGTTCGTTCTCCACACCATCCCCTCAGGTATCTTCCGAGAGGGACTTATGAATCTAATTGGAAATGGTGTAGTGATCGATCCGATTACTCTTAAAATGGAGATACAGATTCTTAAGGATGCTAACGTAGATTATAAAGATCGTTTGTTGGTGTCAAAAAAAGCGCACTTGATTCTTCCTTCACATAGATTACTTGATGCAGCATCTGAACATGCCAAAGGTAAAGAGAAGATTGGTTCTACGCTTAAAGGTATAGGTCCAACTTATATGGATAAAACAGGAAGAAATGGACTTCGAGTAGGGGACCTTTTTGAACCTGATTTTGAGGAAAAATATAAGCGGCTTAAAGAGAAACACCTTGGACTAGCAAAACTATATGATTCCTACACATTCAATATGGAGGAAGAAGAACAAAAGTGGTTCGAATCCTTGGCGGAGCTTAAGTCTCTGCATTGTGTAGATGGGGAGTATTATGTGAACCGGTTGCTAAAAGAAGGCAAGAAAGTTTTAGCAGAAGGAGCTCAGGGGTCTATGCTCGATGTAGATTTCGGAACTTATCCATTTGTTACCTCTTCAAATACAATTACTTCAGGTGTTTGTAATGGGCTGGGTATTGCCCCTCAAAAGATCAAGGAAGTAATTGGTATTTCTAAAGCATATTGCACACGTGTAGGAGGTGGTCCTTTCCCAACAGAACTCTTCGATTCAGTTGGAGAAGAGATTCAAAAGGAAGGTGGTGAGTTTGGTGCCACTACTGGAAGACCAAGAAGATGTGGTTGGTTAGATGTGCCTCAGTTGAGATATACTATCATGATCAATGGAGTAACACAACTTGTACTTACAAAAGTCGATGTACTCAATATATTCGAGTCTTTCAAGTATGCTTCACACTATGTGAATGCTGATGGAAGCATGACTAAAGATCTACCTTTTGATCTTTGCAATGAAAGCCAAACTGTAAAACTTGAAGAAGTGAAAGGTTGGCAGACTGATCTTGAAGGCGTAACAACAAAAGATGCTATGCCTAAAGCCTTACAGGAGTATCTAGAGCTATTGGAAAAAGAACTTGAATGTAAAATTTCCATTGTATCTACTGGTCCAGAGCGTGATAAGATCATTTACATGAACTAGAAGTTTTATTCGAAAAAACAAACATAAACTGATGACTAACAAGATACTTTTATGCCTCCTGATCCTAGGAGCATATGTAAATCCTGTATTTGGACAGAAAGATATAAGCCTTGAGGATATCTGGTTGAATTACAGTTATTATTCTAGGTCTGTCCCTGGGTTCAACTTTATGAATGATGGGGAATCTTACAGCCGTCTTCAATCGAATAAAGTTCAAAAGTATTCTATAAAAAGTGGTCAGTTTATTGAAGACCTTTTTGCTTTAGATATGTTGCCAAGTAGCAAAGATTTACCACAAAGTATTTCAGGTTATAGTTTTAGCGCAGATGAGCAAAAAATGCTTGTTGAATCAGGGCCGGAGAGTATTTATAGGTACTCATATAAGGCAGACTACTTTGTCTGGGCAAATGGTTCTTTAGATCCTTTATTTGATGAGGGTAAGGTAATGCATGCTGCATTCGATCCTTCGGGCACAAGGGTGGCTTTTGTTTTCGACAATAATCTTTATATCAAAAATCTTAAGGACGGTAATGTTGATCAGGTAACTACTGATGGTGCATTCAATGAAGTGATTAATGGCTCGGCAGATTGGGTTTATGAAGAGGAGTTTGGATTCACTAAAGCTTTTCAGTGGAGTACAGATGGTAAGTATGTCGCATACTACAGATTTGATGAGCGTGCAGTTAAGGAATTTACAATGACAGTATATAAAAACGAGATGTATCCTGAATATCAAACCTTTAAGTATCCAAAGGTAGGTGAGCAGAATGCAACTGTTAGTGTTTTTATTTACAATGTGGATGCTAAGACGAATATCCAGGCTGACCTTCCTGTAGATCCTGAATTGTATACGCCTCGAATCAAATGGGCTAATCCGGAGCATGGACTGTGTGTTACGATGATGAATAGACATCAGAATAGACTGAGCTTGAATCTTGTAGATCCAACTACAGGAGCTAGCAAGATTTTATTGGAGGAAAAAAATAAGTATTATATCGATGTCACGGATAATCTGACTTTCTTAAAGGATGGGAAATCATTTGTGTGGACTTCCGAGATTGATGGATATAATCATGTTTATAGATATGATATGTCAGGTACATTGATGAATCAAATTACTAAAGGTCCTTGGGAGCTTACTAGTTTCTATGGTGTTGATGAAGATAATGAGTTGATTTATTTCCAATCCACAGAAGAAGGCTCAACTGAACGATATGTCTACGAGATTGGGATGGATGGAAAGAAGCGCAGAAAAATGACACCTGCCAAAGGATGGAATTCGGCTCAATTTAGCAGTACTTATGATTATTATGTCTTGAATCATTCTGCTTTGGATAAAGCACCATCATATACAGTTTTCAATAGAAAAGGTAAGGAAGTTCGAGTAATCGAGGATAACGAACGCTTGCAGGATATCCATGACGGTATGGATATAAATGCAGCTGAACTTATGTCAATTACGACTGAAAAAGGAGTGGACTTGAATGCTTACATCATCAAACCTGCTGATTTTGATCCTAATAAAGAATATCCATTATTTATGTATTTGTATGGAGGGCCAGGTTCTCAACAAGCTGTAAATAGTTGGCGTGGGCAGAATTATTGGTGGTTTCAGATGCTAGCGCAGCAAGGGTATGTGATTGCATGTGTGGATAATAGAGGAACTGGCGGTAAGGGAGAAGATTTTAAGAAGATGACCTATCAGCAATTAGGACATTATGAAACTATTGATCAGATCAATGCAGCGAAATATTTTGGAGGTTTAGATTATATTGATGTTAATCGCATCGGTATCTTTGGTTGGTCTTATGGAGGTTACATGTCTTCATTATGCTTGCTTAAAGGAAATGATGTCTTTAAAGCAGCCATTGCTGTTGCGCCTGTTACCAATTGGAAATGGTATGATTCAATCTATACGGAGCGCTATATGAGAACCTATGCTGAGAATCAGTCAGGGTTCAGCGATAATTCTCCAGTGAATTTTGCAGATCAACTCTTAGGGAATTATTTGCTTGTACATGGTTTAGCGGATGATAATGTCCATTACCAGCATACTGCAGAGATGACTCGTGCTCTTGTAAATGCAAATAAGCAATTTGATACTTATATCTATCCGAATAAGAATCACGGCATCTACGGAGGTCCTACGCGTTTTCATTTGTTCCGTAAGATGACTGATTTTCTTGATCAGAAGCTAAAGAATGATTACTCTGAAGTAGGATCAAAAAAATAATTTAAGTTTTTGCTTGTAAATTGAACCTAATAAGCGATAGCTTTGGTTTAATTGCCTGTTGATGTATCGATAATAGAAGTGAATGAGTAATGACTAAGAAGAAAAATAAAACAACTGAGTATACAAATAGAAAGGCCTCTTATGAGTATTTCCTAACGGATCATTTTGAGGCTGGTATTCAATTGCAAGGTACAGAGATTAAATCCATCCGGAGTGGTCATGTGAATTTATCAGACTCCTATTGTGCTTTTGATAATCCAAGCTGTTTAATGGTTAGGAATCTTTATATCAAGGAATATGAATTCGGGACATACGACAATCATGAACCTCGAAGACCTCGTAAGTTGCTTCTGAAAAAGCAGGAGCTGAAAAAGATTCAAAAGAAGGTTAAGGAAAAAGGTAATACTGTTATCCCAGTCAAGCTTTTCATCAGTGAACGGGGTTTTGCAAAACTAGTTATTGCTCTGGCTTCTGGTAAGAAGGGACATAATAAGAGAGATTCTATCAAGGATAAGGATCAAAAAAGAGAGATGGACAGAATTAAAAAAGGAGCTTATTAAAGCTCCTTTTTTAATCTACGTATATGATTTCTCTTAAGAATCTTATGCCTAGAGTGATTTCAAATGCAAGGTTCTTTATGTTTCTATCGCGCAAAGTGACTTGTTGTCCGGAGTACGGATTTATAATGAATGGTGGATTACTACCATATTGCTCGACGTATTGATTCGATAGTTCAGGAAATACAGAGATATCAAGATGGATGCCAATATATTCCGATAGTTGTTTTTCAAAACCACCGCCTATCTGCAAACCATAATTGATTTTTCTAACATTATCATCTATAGGGTCAAATAGAAATACATTGTTTTGTTGCTCGCCAAGGTTGGTCGAAAGAGTATAGGATCCAAAAACTCCTACGGAGTAGTAAGGCGTCAAGCCATTCGATCTTTTTTCAAGTCTTGTTTTAGCTCCAACATTTAAAATAGCATTATGAAAGATGTATTTTCTTGTAAATGTACCTCCAAATAAACTCCCAGATCCATTACTGTTGAATAGTTGAACATTTCTTTTTGCAGATCCTTTTTGACTGTATGAAAGTCCAGCATATAAGGAAGATCTAGAGTCTTTCCCATCTAATGATTCGGCGAAGATACCCGCGTTGTATGCAAAAAGAGCATCTTGATCAATATTGTTCCACGTTTGGAAACCAATGGTACTTCCTGCTTTAATGCCAAAAATCGAATAGTCGGCATCTTGTGCATGAATACATGTAGTGACTAGGAGTAATATGATCGTGAAAAAGCTATTCCTCATCTTTTTTTTACAAAATAAAAAAAAGGGAAGACTTAAAGCCTTCCCCCAAATGTTATTTTTTAACCTTCAGTTTCTGACCGATCTCAATGATATTGTCAGTAAGGTTATTCAGGGTTTTTAATTCAGCGACTGTAAGCTTATGCATTCTGGAGATTCCATATAGGGTTTCTCCTTTTTGAACAACATGAAAATCATCTGAATTTAATTGGGGCAGTTCGTCTGCAATTATTTCATCATCCTCGTCCTCAGGTAAATCTTCGTTTACATCGGGCAAAGTGATCGGTTCTAATTCTGGAGATTCAACATCTTCATTATCAGGCTCTTTGATAGAGATTGGGTCGTCTTCAGGAAGTTCTTCCTGAGTTTCTTCTTTGTTTTCTATTGTATTTAATTCATCTAGTTCAGCAAGTTCATTGTCTTCATCGACTTCAACATTTCGTTCTGGCTCCCAAACAAAGTTTGGTTTATCCGGCTTTACTGTTTCTGTTGTTGTATCTGTTTTTCTGACCTTAGGCGAATCCTTCTGATCGGAAATTCGACCTCGTAATTTTACCTTTTCACCGATCATAGGTTCTTCTCCAATGGTCATAAGGTTCTTGTCATATAGTTTTTCTAGCTGAACACCATATAGTTGGGAAATCATAAACATGGATTCCCCTTCTTTTACATAGTGCCATTTTCTGCTTCCTCTATAATAGGTCCGTTTTTTCTGGAGATATATAATTGTTCCTTTCTCAAGAACAGCTTCTTCATCGTACCTAGATTCATTGAAATTTCTTATTCGCTTCGTATTTACTTTATACTTCTCACTGATGGTAGCAATGCTTTCATCCTCCTTAGCATAAATCATTTTAACCTTATTTTTCATGGTTAAAAAGGAAATAGATTCTAGCTCTTCAGGAATAGCTATTGGACTATCAGTATACTGCTCCTCCGTATAGTCAATTTCTATACTTGAGATTTTGTCGTATTTATTTAAGTCGTATCGCTCAATTAGGCTGATTAGTAATTTTGGGTATTGTGGATTGGTCGCATATCCGGACTTCTTAAGGCCATGAGCCCAAGATTTGTAATCCGTTGTCTCTAGATCAAATAACCAACCATAGCGATAGTCCTTATTTGGGTCTCGCAAGAAGTCTGAATGAGCTCTAAAACTCTCTTCAGGGTTTTTATATACTCTAAAACAAGAATGAATCAACTTTCCATTTTTGTCTTTGTCATCATCTTTAAGTGCCAGCGTTTTACCATTCCAGGCAGACCCACATTTGATTCCAAAGTGGTTGTTGCCTTCGGTTGCTAAGTAGGACTTTCCAGAACCAGATTCAAGAAGTCCTTGGGCTAGTTTGATGCTAGCAGGAACACCTGTGCGTTCCATTTCTTCTATGGCTATTTTCTTATAGCTGTCTATATAGTTTAACTGGTCTTCAGACGAGTCAAAATTCGCGAATACAAGCGTACTGCAAAAAACTAATAATAAGCTAGTCAATGTCTTTTGGATCATGGAATAGATTGTTAATCGGTTTATCAAATCGAACCTGAATATTAATTCATCAGGTTTTGGGGAATGGGTTCTATCTCTAACGAAGATTGAGGTAAGTATCGTATTAATCTTTTAAAGTATTTGAATAATATCGATTAATGCAAACATAATAAATGTGTACTTAATATTTATATTAAGGCATATGTTTGTTT
>JAQXAY010000131.1 GCA_029252685.1 Saprospiraceae bacterium
TATAAAGTATGTTTAATTAAGTGTATACAATTGTTTTAAATGTGTGCACTCAAAATATAATAGGAAAAAGGAAAAGTTGCCAAAAGACAGCCAGCAGACATTTCCAAAAGATAGTTAACATAATTTTAACGACCTCCCAATTACACTGTTAGACAGAATCTTATACTTAGAACAACCACTCAAGCACTAAAAAATTAACAGATTTAGTAAGATAACATATTTTTATTTCGTTCAAATATTAGGCCTATTATCCTGTGCTTGAATGAGACGAAAAACAGCTTTATTTTTGCACTGAATTCACCCAGAACGTTATCTAAAAACAATGGTAACATATTCTTCAATAGGTTGATAATCAGGCAAAAATGCTAAAAGAATATGTTTACCAAAAACAAATTATATGAAGTTCTCATGGACTATGGGATTTTTATTAGCTACAAATTTATCTTTTGGCTATAATTCCCACTCACACAACTCAAAAAGTGCGTTTGACATGGAAGCAATCCAAGATCGGATTGAAGATATGGATTTGCCTTTCGGAGTCCAATATAATTTTAGGGTTGAAAAGCATCTAAAGGATTATCTTGTTTACGGGCAAAAGCAATCCGCTTACATTCTCAAGCGTTCTCAAATGTACTTTCCTATTTTTGAGCATTATTTGGCATTGAATGATATGCCTGATATTCTCAAATACCTTCCAATTGTTGAATCTAGGATGAATCCGACCGAATTTTCTGAAGCGGGTGCTAAGGGGCTTTGGCAATTAATCCCTGCAACTGCGCGCGAAAATGGTCTTATCGTTAATGATGAGATTGATGAACGCATGGATCCATACAAATCAACAGAGGCAGCTGTTAAATTCCTAAAGCGCTTATACGATAGATACGAAGATTGGAGTTTAGTACTTGCAGCATATAATTGTGGACCTGGAGTTGTAAACAAAGCCATTCGAAAAACAGGAGCTTGTGGAGACTTTTGGTCCGTGCAGAATTATTTGCCTGGACAAACAAAAAATTACATCCCAAAATTCATAGCGGCAAGCTATATGGCGGAATTTTATCTCTTCCACAACATAAAGCCCAAAGCCTTAGACTATGACTTACAATTCACTTCTGCTCTCCGTGTTTTTAATACAGTTAGCCTAAGTAAGTTGTCAAAGATTTCTGGAGTTCCAATGTCTACAATCATTAAACTTAATCCATCGTACGTTAAGGGGTACATTCCAAGGACTTCTGTTGGTTCTTATTTAGTGCTTCCTAAAATGGCTATGATTAGACTTACAGATTACCTAAAGTGGTCTGAAGATGATTCTATAAAGACAGATTGGAATTATTTAGTGTCAGATATTGAACCTTTGCTAAAAGGTGACGAAATAATGATGTACCTGACCTTGTCTGATACCGAAGATTTACAACATCTTGCAAATGAGCTGAAAATCAGTGTTCAATCAATAAAGAAATGGAACAAGATGCGTTTGAATTACGCCTATCCAGGGCAAAAAATTCTCGTGGTCTTGAACAAAGATATAGCCATTCCAAATGGCAAAAGAGCGTAGTTAGTATATTTTATTGGTGTAGTCGAGGTGCCATCTGGCACCTCGACTTCCTTTTTTAAAGGTTTAACCAATAGCTTACCTTCATTACTAGAGCTCTATTCTTATTTGCTGAAAAATCCGAATAATAATTATCCGTATAAACGAGGAACATATCTGATGCTGGCAGAAATCGCCATTGCAATCTAGAGTTAATGTTGAAATTGTCTGATTGATTATTATACTGCAAGAAAGTCGTCCAAAATAGTTTCTTCGTAAATGTAATATCAAATTTAGGTCCTAAAAGGAATAGGCTAGCAGAGGAATAAGGAGCTTCTCTGTCTAAGTAATTGTAACTCGCTGTTAAGGATAAAGCACCCAGCACTCCTAATCGATAACCCAAATTAGTTCTAAATCCATATCGATTGCCTCCAAAGAATTTCCCTCCTATCAATCTTGCACCATATGTAAAGTCCTTATTATTATTTGAGCGGTATGCCAACTCTAATTGTGCATTTCTGAACTCCTCTCCTTCTAAAAGCGAAATTTCATCTATCCCGGTAGGATCAAAATCGCCTGTAAGCAATACATAATCCAAATTTGCCTCTAATTCAAGATTGGCGGTGCTCAAATATCGATTTTCTATTTTGAAATTAAGGTTTCGATCTAAAAGCTTACCCCCCGGCTGAACAACCTGTTCGTAACCAATATTCAAGTCAATTCTGTTAATTTTCTCCGACTCTGGAAATATAAATAAAGTAGCGCTTGGATTTAACCGGAAAGCGTCTTTACGAATAATAAAACCTACCTCAGCATCAAACTCATCATCAACCATTTGATGATTCCAATTGAACTTGTATCGATCACGCGTATAGCTAATATCAGCACCATGCTGACCTCCACCTCGTTCGTTATTATCAGAAAAAGAATGATGATAGAATAACTTGCCACTCCATCGATTATCTGCTGAGAAGAGATTAAAATCTGAGCCAACTACCCGATTGTATTTGGTGTAATAATTAGCATCTGCTTGGTCGTCAAAATGTTCCTTATTCACAACTATGAAACCCAAGTTTGATCTATTAAACACTTTCTTTTGCACGGTGGCTACTGAATAATTATAGGAAGGTAAACCGAATTCTTCATCAGCAGCTGTCTGAATAGTAAGTAAACCTAGACGAGTGTCCTCATTAAGTTTACCACTTAATCTAGCACCAAATAAAATAGGATTCGAATAGGAAGCTCCATCAATTGTATCTTTTGCTACCCCGATTCTTCTTGAGAAAAAAGGATTCAATACTCCGAAGCCAAAACCTCCAAATAAATCTGCATTTTCGAGGAAGAATTGTCGCCGCTCTGGAAAGAAAATCTCAAAACGATTCAAATCAGTTACCTGCTCATCGACCTCTACTTGAGAAAAATCTGGATTAATTGTAAGGTCAAGGTTTAGGCCAGATCCTAGGCCAATCTTAGCATCACCCCCAAAACCTCCAAATTGGTCCCGGTTTGCTGCTCCATCTTCAACGACTTTATTTGTCGTTCCAGTCAAATAGGGTATAATCGATAGATTTCTTTTACTAGTAGGCACGTCTCCTTTCCAAATTAGATCTCCAGTGAAACCGAGATTCATGATCATCTGATTCTGGGGTATTTGAACCCAGGTAGAACGCTCATTATTCTGCAAGTCAAAACGATACGAATTAAAGCCCCAAACTTTAGTGTCTTGATCAAAGCGAATAGATTTGAAAGGAATCAACAACTCAGCAGTCCAAAATCCTTCTCCCATTCTTGATTCTCCATACCATTTATTATCCCAAGATGAAGAGAAATCATCTCGTTCATTTCCTCCGCCTGAGATCAGTGCTTCCCGGCGAACACCATAAGGCGTTATTCCAAAAACAAATGCATTTGTGCCATCTTTGAACGTATCGAAAACAAGTGTTAAATTATCATTGCTCCAAGCCCTGTAATCTCTTTTCAAAGAATTTAAAACGTACTTATCATCTTCAGAATAGCAACGAATTCCAACATATAGATTTTCATCATCGTACTGAAAATAAATCTCAGTATCAAATTTTGCATTACTTGAATCCGAGGGAAAATATTGCCAAAAGTCAGTCGCTCCATTTTCTTCTTTCCATTCTCCCTCTGACAGATCACCATCAATTACTACCCTATCAGTTGCTGGATAAATATGTGCTTGACGTTTCTGAGTTTGTCCCGAGACAATAGTATTTAAGCACAATATTAGACCAAATAAAAAGGATGTCTTATTCATTTTCATCTATTTACGCAAATTGAGATTTCCAAAACAATGTGAATTTACCACAAATTATTCTCATTGTTTAAATTAAATATGACGCAAATTGTTCAATACCTTAAAGGCTTCTGAAACATATTTGTATTTTTGAAAAAAATAGAAAAATGAATACTCTTTTAATGGGAGCTATTGAGTGGGACATTGATCCTACCATATTTCAGATAGGAAATTACGAACTTAGATACTACACCTTGTTCTTCATGCTCTCCTTTGGCATTGGATATAAGCTGGTAGAACGCGTATTCAAGCAGGAAGGAGAGGATATTGAAAAACTAGGTACACTTCTAACTTTTATTGCCATAGGTGGTATTATGGGTGCTCGTATAGGTCATTGCTTATTTTATGATTGGGATTATTTCTCAACAAGACCTTTGGAGATTCTCCTGCCAATAGAAATCGACAATGGCATTCGATTTACAGGCTTTCGCGGCCTTGCCTCTCATGGTGGTGCAGTAGGTCTAATAATTAGCTTAATACTTTGGTCCAAAAAACATGCCAAAAAACATGTATTCTGGATCATGGACAGGCTTGTGGTGCCAATGTGTATTGCTGGTGGTTTCATTCGCCTTGGAAATTTAATGAACAGTGAGATTGTAGGTTCTAAAACCGATGTTTCTTGGGGCTTTGAATTTTTACAATCCTACCCTGGAGAGATCAGACATGCTGTACAACTCTATGAATCTCTAGCATATTTCATCCTAGCAGCCGTATTGTTTTATCTTTTTGAAAATACTAAGCTTAGGGACAGAAGAGGTTATTTCTTTGGACTATTCCTATCCACACTATTCTCAATAAGGCTCATACTAGAGTTTTTCAAAAAAGAGCAGACAGGCTTACAGGAATCCATTGATATTGGTCTTACTACTGGCCAATTACTATCTATTCCCTTCATACTAGCAGGCCTCTTCATAATGTATAAATCAAAAGAAAAAAATGATTAAGATTGGAGTTATCAATGTATCAGATCGAGCGAGCAAAGGAATATATGAAGATATACCTGGAAAGGCTATTGTTTCTACTCTGAAAGAATATTTGACTAGCCCATTCGAAACCGTTTATGCCGTAATACCAGATGAGCAAGACCAGATAGAAGCCAAATTGATCGAAATGGCAGAATTGGAAGCTTGTTGCCTTATCGTTACATGTGGTGGCACAGGTCCGGCACTTAGAGATGTGACCCCAGAAGCAACGGAGGCAGTATGTGAGAAAATTTTAGCTGGGTTTGGGGAAAAAATGCGCGCAGAAAGTCTAAAATATGTTCCAACAGCAATCCTATCTAGACAAACGGCTGGGATCAGGGGAAAAAGTCTAATCATTAACCTTCCTGGAAAGCCTAAAGCAATCAGAGAGTGCTTAGACGCAGTTTTTGAGGCAGTTCCGTACTGCATTGATTTGATTGGAGGACCAAGGCTAGAAACAAATCCTGAGATTATCAAAGCTTTTAGACCTAAACAGAAATAGAATAAAATATAAAAGCGATTTCCAAAGGTTTGGAAATCGCTTTTTCAATACTGCTGTTAGAGTTTACATTTCACTCGCTTCAGTAGCTTCCTCATCTACAGGCATCATCTTTGATGCCATTTGAGTCGCTGCTGCTGAGTACTCACCCATTTTAACAGTCCATTCTTCCATCTTCATTGTAGCTTCTTCCATCATCGTCTTCGCTTCTGCTGTCATAGCAAGAACATCTCCTTCGATCTTACCTGCAGCAAGTCCGTCTACCATTGTCTGAACAACAGCTCCCTTCTCTTTCATAGAAGCAACATAAGAAGTCATCTCTTCCATCATTGCAGATACTGACTCAGCATTATCCTTATATTCCATATTTAAGGCTTCCACCTCATTCACAACAACTTCGTCCATATCTTTGCTTACCGGAGTAACCATATCAGCCATAGCGCCCCAAGCTGTATTAAGTTCTGTACAATTTTGTACCATTTCCTCAACCTTAGGTGTCATTTCTGTCCACATAGTTGAAACTTCTTCAATAGCAGTTCTGTGCTGCTCAACGCTGCTACAAGAAACCAAAGTAACTGCAAAAAAAACCAAAACAAATAGATTCTTCATTCTTAAATAATTTAGATTAATTACTACTAATATGTAGTGTGATTGAAAAATGTTTACACATTAAAATAATCATAAATTATTGTT
>JAQXAY010000136.1 GCA_029252685.1 Saprospiraceae bacterium
TATTATTTAATTTTATTAATTTCTCCAATTGCAGTAGACTATTTTTTTGCTCACCTTTATTTTCATCTTTAGCCATCCTCAATTTTTTTAGAAATTTATATAATTAAATAATATATAAATAAAGGGATGGAGAATTTCTGTCAAAAACATGCAAATTGTGTCATCCTAAATGAAATTTCTTTGGATTTTTGAACTTGTTTAAGCGATAAATTGAATATGATATCGGATTATAATGAATTAATCGAGGCTAGCCAGCCTTTTTTAGATACGCTATTTGAATGCTTGGCAAGTTCAGGCCTAGAGGTGGATGATCTGCAAATGGATCATATTTGTTATAGAGTTGAGCAGCTCGAAGAATATGTAAAGGTAAAGGATTTGATTAATGCGCATGCAATGCTTTTGACTGAAAGCAAGATCAATGGACGATCAATTGCTTGTTTTAAGTTAGATGATCCTATTTTTTTCAGGTCTTATAAATTACCTGTTCTTGAACTTCCTTCCCCTAAATTAACTCGTCCTTATAAATCGGGTTATGAGCATGTAGAATTTGTAGTCAATTGCTCACTGGAGGATTTTATAGAATCTTACCCAAACATTAATTGGGATTTGAGCGGTATGAAAAAGTCCATCAATAGAGATGTTCGAATTCGATTTGATGGAGATTTTTCTGTTAAGTTTCATGAGCAATCTTTGGAGGCAGTGATAAAAATCGAAAAGAATCAGGTCTGATTTTCTTTTAAAGAATCGTTTACTTGGAATAGATTTACCTTTCTAGTTGTAAATAAAGTATAGCTTTGTGGAAATTACATGCACCTAATGAAGATAAAGGAAACATTACACGAGCGTAACAAACATAGATCAGGCTATGATCTTGATCATCTGATTAAGGCAGTTCCTGGCCTTAAGGCCTATATTAAGGAAACTCCTACGGGTAAAAAAAGTCTTGATTGGGCAGATCCTGATGCTGTTTTTTTACTCAATAAGGCTATCCTGTTAAGTTATTATAAGCTTGATAACTGGTCAATTCCTAAGGGTTTTCTTTGTCCTCCTGTTCCGGGAAGAGCTGATTATATACATTACCTCGCTGATCTTTTGGCTTCTGTAAATGAAGACAAAATACCGCAGGGGAAATCAATTCGGGTATTGGACCTAGGTGTCGGTGCAAATTGTATTTTTCCTATAATTGGAGTGGCTGAATATGGATGGAAGTTTGTAGGTGCTGATATTAATTCCGCAGCACTTAAATCTGCAAAAGGTATAGCTGCATTTAATAAGAGCTTGCAAAAAAATGTGGAGATTCGCTTGCAAAAGGATGAAGGAAGTTTCTTGCATAACATCATCCGACCAAATGACTTTTTTGACGCGCTGGTATGTAATCCACCGTTCTATAAAGATCAGGAAGAGGCTAATAAACATGCAATGCGTAAGTTGAATAACTTAGGTAAACGTTCTGGACAATCCAAGGTGCTTAATTTTGGAGGTGAGAAGCATGAACTGATAGCGGAGAAAGGTGAATTGGGATTCGTAAGTGGTCTTATTGAAGAGTCTGCACAGTTTCCTACCCGTGTATTTTGGTATACTACCTTAGTCTCAAGTGGGAAATATTTAAGTCAATTATACAAGTTGCTGAAGGATAATAAGGTTTATGATTATAAGACTATAGAAATGAAGCAAGGCAATAAATCTTCAAGAATACTTGCATGGACTTTCCTAAGGCCAAAAGAGCAAAAAAAGTGGAATTTTGGTAGCTAATGTTTTCCAAACAGAAAAATTTGAAAGGAATAGAAACATTCAGTTTTTTATTATAAATAATTACGTTAATTTAATACCTGTAAAAACCAAAAGAAAGGATTTAAAATGGTTTCGCAGGTGTGTCCCTTTTTAAGTTTCATCTAGTTTAGCCTTTAATCTTTAACTAAAGTCGTTATTGAGAAAGAATTAGCAATCTAAGTCTAAACATCGAAACCATTTCCTTTATTTGGAAATTGTCTTAAATTCTGTCTGCCGCTCTTTTTTCTGAGGATCATCAACCTAGCTTTAACAGTTTTCATGACGGTATTTTCGTCAAAAATGTCATTGCTCATCACACTTGATTTCTGATAATATCTACTTGAATTATCGCTCTTCCAGAATCCTTTGAAATCCAAATTCTTGATTTTTTTTTCCATTAAATAAGAAATTTTCTAAACTGAAATTATTGGTTAATAATTAAGTGCGTTTGAGATAGCTTTCGGTTTAGTTTTAAAAGATCAAGGTTAGATTGTGCTCCATTTGGTGAACAACTTCTAAACAGAACAGCAATTGTATTAATTCCTCAAATGAGAATTTTGTCAAAAAATGTAAGGAGGATTTCAAATTTTTTTAACTCCATTATTCCTACATTTGTGCTGATGAGAGAGAAAAAAAATACAGTTATGCAGCTTGATAAGCGATTGGTCTATACCGTTTTTGGACTAATCCTTTTTATGTTATTTGTAAATAATGGACTTTCATTATGGGATCAAGACGAGGCTGCTTACGCTGGTTTTGGTAAACGGATGCTCGAAGAAGGTGACTGGCTGATACCAGATTTTCCTTGGTCAGATGTTCATCGTAAAACACCTTTTCATTTTTGGAATATCAGTCTTTCCTATACCTTATTTGGGATTAGTGAATTTACTATGCGCCTGTCGTCAGTTGTATATACCTTTGGCACAATTCTTCTGATATTCTTTGCCCTGCGTCAATATATAGGGGAGCGAATAGCTCTAACAGCTTCTGTTGTATTGTCTGCCTCTTTTTTAGTACCCTCTTTAGCTAAGGTTGCAGTTACTGACGCGACTCTTCTTTTCTTTTCTACACTGTGCGCAATCTCTATTGTTAAAGTTATAATTGACTTGAAATGGAAGTGGGTTCTTATATTTTGGCTTTCATTTGCAATTGCATTATTAACGAAAGGTCCTCCAATTATAATATTTACAGGAGGGATGGCAGGCTTGGTTTTAATCCTGTCACCTAAACGTTGGAATTTACTTCGTTTTCACCCTTGGTTTGGTATTCCATTGGCTTGTTTGCCTTTATATCTCTGGGGCAGAGCCACAGTAGATGTAGATGGAGGTGTTTTTATAAGTTGGATGTACGATTGGTATGTACTCAAACGGATAAGCGGTTCCGTATTTGGACAGACTGGCCCTCCTGGGACGCACTTGTTGGGTATGATCTTGTTTTTTCTGCCTTTTACCCTCTTTATTCCTAAGGTTTTTAAAGATTTATTACATCGGTTTAAAGAACGAACAGGCGTTTATTTCTTGATTACTATTTGGTTTATTGCAGGTTGGTTGATTTATGAGTTTTCGGCCTCAAAACTTCCTGCATATGTAATTGTAGCACATGTTCCGTTTTCTATATTAATAGCTAAGGCATTGGTCGATTTGGATCTTTCTAAGCAACTATCCTCCATTCGTTGGCGCAATATGCTGACCGTCTTTGTATTTTTAATATTCATTGCAATATCTGTATTCCCTTTTATGGTTTCATGGGCTGCTTCACTTCGGACAGCACTTCTTATTATTTGCCCTTTATTTTTGGGATTTCATATTTATAACCTTTGGAACAAAAGAGGTTTTAAGGTCAGTTGGTTCCTAGGTGCTTGGCTAATGTTTCAGGTGGTCTCTTGGACCTTTGTTTATCCAATTGTAGATGATTATAAAAATACTACAAAGGAATTGGCGGAGGATCTTTGCTCTATTCTGAAGTCAGAAACAAGGGTATATGTGGCAAATCCACAAGGTCGTCCACCAAGTTTATTCTTTTATCTGGAATCTTGCTTTGAGACTGTTGAAGAGGAGTTTAGACTTGGGATCCTACAGGATGCTTATGAGTCGGATGAACCGACAGTGCTCATATTAAAGGATCATCAATTGGAGGAATTTGAATTGAAATATGGCCAATTAGAATATCTTATTTACGAGGCAAGTCTTTCAGATCGGAAGCATCCGACCCTTTATTATATAACATATAATTATTCTGCTAAATTATAATTCTATATTGTTGATTGTTGAATATTCTAAGGAAATCATTAGCTTAGAAAAGCAACAATAATATCAATAAACATGAAATTCAATCTTAACTACGGCTCATTCTTAGTTTCTTTATTTTGTTTAAATCTGATTTCCTTCAACAGCCTTGCACAGGATTTGAGGATAGAACCGCCTAATTGGTGGCATGGGATGAATCATACTGAATTGCAGCTTTTGGTGCATGGTGATGGAATAGGCCAAGCAAGTGCAGCACTTGTCGATCCGTCAAGTATAGGTGTTGAGCTGAAATCCATAGATCAAGCGGATAGTCCAAATTATTTATTCCTGAATTTAGATCTTTCAAAGCTCAAAAAATCGGGAACGATAGAACTTGTTTTCAATTTTCCAGGAAAAGAGCGAGCTACTCGAATAAATTATCAGTTCGATCAACGAAAGCAAGCGCCCCTATCTCTCAACGGTTTCAATACATCAGATGTAATTTATTTAATAACTCCAGACCGTTTTTCAAATGGTAATCCTGATAATGATGTAGTTTCCGGAATGCGTGAATCCTATGTTGGCACCGGTGAAGATGACCGACATGGTGGTGATATACAAGGTATTTTAGACCATTTGGATTACTTGAGGGATTTAGGCGTAACTACAATTTGGCCAAGCCCATTGTTAGAAAATAATATGCCTAAATATTCTTACCACGGCTATGCTATTACAGATTACTACAAGGTGGACCCTAGGTTCGGAGATAATACAAGTTATCGTTTACTTGCGGATGAGCTTAGGAAAAGAGATATGAAACTGGTGTTCGATGGTGTTGTGAATCACTGTGGTAAGCATCACTGGTGGATGAAAGACTTGCCTTTTAAGGATTGGATCAATAACAAAGGAAAGTTTAAAGGTACCACTCATCGAAGAACTATTCATCAGGATCCTTATGCCTCAGCGCTAGATAGCAAAGAAATGTTAGAAGGTTGGTTCGTGGAAGATATGCCTGACCTCAATCAGCGCAATCCTTATATGGCACAGTATCTTATTCAAAACTCCATTTGGTGGATAGAATACCTAGGACTTAGTGGTATTAGACAGGATACTTATCCCTATGCTTTTGCTGAATTTCTTTCAGAGTGGACATGCAGAATTATGGACGAATACCCCAATTTTAGTATTGTAGGCGAGGAATGGTCTTATAATCCTCTAGTGGTAGCTTATTGGCAAAAGGGAAAAACAGAGGGCTTAGGAACTTGCTTGAGTTCTGTAATGGATTTCCCTATGCAAGAGAAAGTTGTATCGGCTATTCAAGAAGAAGAATCTTGGGATAAAGGCTTAATCAAAATGTATGAGGGATTGGCTAATGATTTTGTATATGAAGATCCAAGTAATTTGCTGGTTTTTTTAGATAACCATGATATGGATCGCATTTATACACAGTTTGAAAAGTCTTCCGAAAAGTTAAAGATGGCACTGGTCTATATCGCAACTATCAGAGGTATTCCACAGCTGTATTATGGTACAGAAATTCTTGCAGATAATACTGTAAAAAGAGGTAGCCATGGGATGATACGAAGTAATTTTCCGGGTGGATTTTCAG
>JAQXAY010000040.1 GCA_029252685.1 Saprospiraceae bacterium
TAGTACAGGCGGTATTGAAATCTTCAACACTAGGATTATATTCAATATGGGATAGTTCCGACTTGAAACCTTTGTTTAAATTGAGGATAAATCGTAGTTCATCTTCGAAATATTGCTCATTGAGCTTTGGAAGTCCTTTAAGGAGTTGTTCTTCTGCATCTTCATAGGACACTAGAGAGTAACCATACCAATCCATAGTTACCGACTGTACTACATAGTAATGGTCATTGCTTACTGTATAATCAAATCTAATTATCGGAATATCAATCTTCATCTACATCTTCGGTTTAAAAAAAGGGGATAGTCTGTCTATTAAATGAGTGTATCCTTCGTTTCTTGATTTCAAGCTAACTAAAATGTGTGCCTTTTCATAATGGGAACTTCTCGAACTATATTGCTTTTCCAAAAAATCAATTACGTCTATATTTTTATTTTTTAGTAGGGGTCTGTGTCCTAGTCCGTTAGAAATATTTTCTTCAAGTAGGGCTTTGGCTGGTTTCAAATGAATAACAAGGCCACATTCATACATGCGTTTAGCATTGTTATTAAAGCAAGGGAATCCTCCGCCTGTTGCTATGAGAGTTGGGCTTTGGATCTTTAATAAATCTGTGAGTAGCTCAAATTCTAATCGACGGAAGAATGATTCACCGGACATTTCAAATATTTCGCTAATGCTTTTCTTTTGTTTTTCTTCAATATATTTGTCTGTGTCAATGAAGTCTAAATTGAGTTGATCAGATATCTTCTTACCCAGATAGCTTTTTCCTGAGGCCATTTGTCCGGTTAGAAAGATTAATTTTTTATTATTTGCCATGTCTTTATAATGCGTAATTCTTGAAGATAAATTCCTCATTGCTCAAAAAAAAATTAGCTTTGTTTATCAAAGAAAAAATATGCTCAAATTCTATTTTTTATTTTTAACATTGGTTTTTTCCTTTTATTCCTGTGTGGACGATGCCAAAACAAAGGAAGATGATAGTCTGAATGTAATTCTAAGGAGTCCAATAAATCTTGACGGTAGCATTGATTCTACAGCACTTCCGATTATCGCGCTAGAAAGTCCGGTATGGGAATTTGATACTATTTTGCAAGGGGAAATAGTTAGTCATGATTATGTTTTTAAGAATATAGGACAAGGAGAACTAATAATTTCAGATGTTCATACAAGCTGCGGTTGTACAATTACAGAATATGAAAAAAAGGCTATAAAGCCAGGTATGGATTCTAAGCTAAGTATAAAATTTGATAGTAAAGATAAATATGGTAAGCAGGATAAATCTATTACAATTTATTCAAATACTTATCCGAACAAAACCATATTAAATTTCACTGGTTTCGTAAAAACAAAAGATTAACAAAATGGATATTATTTTATTGCAGGCTAGTCCTGGTGGCGGTAGTGGATCAAGCATGGTGTTTATCATGATTATTTTTTTGGTGTTCATGATTTTCTTTACCTATTTGCCAAATAGAAAAATGAAGAAAGAACAAGCCAAGTTCATAGAAGAAATGAAAAAAGGTGATGAGGTCGTTACGAACGGTGGAATGATCGGCAAAGTCACGAAGGTCGATGATAAAACGATAACGATAGAAATAAGTCCAAAGAATTATGTTACCGTTCTTCTTTCGTCGGTTAGCAAGCAGATGTCAGAAGATTTCAAAAAATAAAATTTAAGATGCAGTTTAAGTTGTTTAAACTGCATCTTTTTACTTGATAAATAGTCTTAAGATGGTTAAATTCAATAAAAACCTATTGAAGAAGCTTAGAAATCTTTCCATTGTTAAGTCTATTGAAAAAGACCGTGTTCTGTACTTGTACACTACAGGTATTGCACTATTTTTCTGGATTTTTTTGAAGCTTTCAAAAAGCTATGAGTCCAATATTGATGTTAAGTTGGACTACAATATAGAAGATCAGCATGCCTTTCTATATAGCCCACCAGCTTACGTGAATGTTACTTTAGCAGCAAAGGGTTGGGATTTACTTTCTTTGAATACAATTAGCAGAAGCAGCCTAACTATTGATGTATACAATAGACAACGTTCAGTCATTACTGCTGAAGAATTACAGAGTAGGATTAGCACAATTATTGGATCAGATAAATCTCTGAAATCATTATTTCTAGAAAATGGTCAGATTAACCTGGAGTTTGATAATAGAATTTCAAAGAAAGTCCACCTTACTGAAAACTATACCTTCAATTTTGATAGTGGCTATGATTTTAAGCAGGATTCAGTTATTCTGATTCCGGATTCGGTAGAAATCAGTGGTCCTGAACAACTTTTAAATGATATAAATTCTTGGCCCTTGGTTGATCTCCAATTTAGTGATTTAAGTAAAGCTATAAATGAGATGGTAAACCTTGAGGATTCTGCTCCCTATGCCATTGATCTTACAATTGACAAAGTTCGACTGAGAGTTCCTGTCGAACAAGTTATCGAGAAGAAAATTTATGTGCCAATCCAGATGTACGGTGTTCCTGATAGTGTGGTCTTTTTTCCAAAATTCGTATATCTAACCTGTATTGTTCCTATGGATGCTTATGAGACAATTACTGAAAATGACTTTTCAATTGTTGCAGATATAGACACCCTGAATACTTCTAATAATATAGCTTTACTTCGTTTGAATAATCAAAATGTTAGGGCAAGATCTGTACGATTTGAACCTACATATGCTGAATTCTTGATTCACAAAAAAGACAAATCAGGCACTACTTTAGTCGAAGATTGATGAATCTATTGAACTAGTAAGTATTTCTTTTTCTTGACTCATTTTTTGAATTAGTCCAGCTGACTTAATGAGTTCATAATCAAAGAAAAACTTGGCAGTCGTTAACTTTGATTTTACGAATTTTTCATTTCTTTCTTCTTTGTTTTCTGTTAATTTGACGATAGCTTTTAGCCAAATCCAAGCTATTGTAATTAAGCTAAACAATTCTAGAAATAAGGTTGCATCGGCAAGGAAATGTCTAGGACCTGATGTTTTGAGTATTCTAAAATGATTTTGCAGAACCTTTTCGAAACCTTTCAATTGATCTGTAAGTAAGGCTGCCATTTCTCTTGTTTCTTCAATCGCAAAAGCTTCTTTTAGAGTTGTTTCAATCTCTTTTTGAAATAGTTTCAATGCCAAACCGTTCTCCAAGGGTATTTTTCTGCCTAAAAGATCCATTCCATGAATGGTTGTTGTGCCTTCATAGATACTATTTACCCTAGTATCTCTCAGGTATTGTTCAATTGGAAAATCGTCGGTATAGCCTGCACCTCCTAAGACTTGCATCGCAAGATTTACAGACTGAAATCCTTGTTCTGCACAATAAGACTTGACTACTGGAGTGAGTAATTCAAGAAGTAAATGTGCATTTTTTCGATTTTCTGATGGTCCAAATTCACTGATGTCCTTGAGCAAAGAACAATAGGTAATCAAACCAATAGATCCTTCTACAAATGCCTTTTGACTTAATAGCATTCTTCTTACATCTGCATGCTCTATGATAGGAACTTGAGTCTCTTTTTTATCAGGATGGCTTCCTTGAATGCGCTCCTTAGCGTATTTAAGGGAACAATGATAAGCTGCGGATGCAGTTGCCATAGCAAGTGTGCCAGTTCCAATGCGAGCCTCATTCATCATTTGGAACATATAGTTTAATCCTTTATTAGCTTCTCCAACTAAATAACCTTTGCATTTACCATGTTCACCGAACATAAGGTGCGCTGCAGTATATCCTTTTTGCCCCATTTTACCATAAATACCGGCTGTTAGTACATCATTGTCCTTTAGTGCTTCATCTTCCGGTAGGAATTTGGGCACTACAAAAAGTGAAATTCCTTTGGTGCCTTTAGGTGCCCCTTTGATCCTTGCCAATAACAAGTGAATAATGTTCTCGGTTTGATCATGGTCGCCTGCTGAAATATAGATCTTTTGTCCTTTGATATTATAATTACCATCTTCCAGGAGCGTTGCTTCGCTGATTATGTGTGCTAATGAACTTCCTGCTTCAGGCTCGGTAAGTGCCATTGTGCCTTGCCATTCCCAAGAAAACATTTTCTCTAAGTATTTATCCTTTAACTCTTGACTACCAAAGGCAGAGATTAAGTTTGCTGCCCCTTGAGTTAATGTTGCATATGGAGTTGCATTTGGGTTTGCAGCATATAGGACAGACAAAGCTGTATTGGTAATACAGTAGGGGAGTTGTATGCCTCCATTTTCAAAAGAATCTAGGGCACCTATAATGCCTGAATCTGCAATTGCTCGGACTGCTTTTCCCAACTCTGGAAGAACATGCACTTTTCCATCTCTAAAATATGCTTTCTCCTTGTCCATTTTACTATAAATGGGGAGGAGTTCATTCTCGGCTATATCTCTAATGCTCTGAAAGAAAAGTTCAATAGATGTTTTGTCATATTCTTTGAAACGATCAAATTCCAATACTTGATTCGCATCAAAAACATCAAAGAGAAAAAAGTCTAGAGTTTCACTACAGATTACTTTAGCCATGTTTTATGATTTTATTGCTCGGGTCATTTCACGTTTACCAGGAGGCCCAGGCAGGGCTTCGATAGTAAAGCCCAAAGCTTTTAAATTTCGTTTAACTTGTCCTTTAGCACAATATGTTGTAAGAACACCATTCGCTTTTAGTGCATCATACATTCTTTGCAATAAATCCAATTCCCAAAGGTCAGGTTGAGCATTAGGTGCAAAAGCATCAAAAAAGATGACATCATAAGCTTTCTTATCTTCTATTGTTTCGAATTTGGATATCCTTTTTTCAAAACTAAAATATGGGTCAAGCTCCAATGTTACACCTGATTCTACTTCATGCATACTTCTGAAAACACTGTCAAGTTTGTCACCTTCATCCAATGCCTGAGGGTAATTCATCAATATTGCAGTATCTAAATGTATTGGATAAGCCTCGATTCCAACATAGTTCACTTTCACTTGATTCAACTGAGCCCATTGAAGTGCCATTAGAGCATTTAGGCCTGTGCCAAATCCAATATCTAATAGGTCGATATGACTTTGAGATTGATTGCGGAAGTCAAGCCCTGCGTCTATAAATACATGTTTCGTTTCCTGAACGGCCCCATGTTTAGAATGATAGCTAACTCCAAAATCTAATGATTTTAAACTTTTTGAGCCATCTTCAGTCTCGAATATTTCGTTCATTGCTTTTTTATTTAACAAAAAAATCCCTGCTTATAACTAATATAGGCAGGGATTTTTTCTAAACAAACTCTAAGTTTAGAAGATGCTTAAAATATTTGTAACAAATAAGGAAGTATTTTCTATAATTGAATCTAAAGACCAAGTAGGACAGCCTGTACCTTTATTGCAAGAGCTTAAGCTCAAAACTAGTATACCTAAAGCTGAAAGCTTGATTGATTTTTTTAGAGAGTTACGTGTCATGATTTCGAATTAATTAAATTATATAACCACTAAACAAACATCTTTATCTAATGTTTATTGTATCAAATTTAAATTATTATACCTTAATTTAAAATTTTAATGAGTCATAATTGAGACTTAATCTTATTTTAAGATCAAATTTAACAATCCTTATATGAAGATACACCTTATAGCCATTGGAGGTAGTGTGATGCACAATTTAGCCTTGGCCCTTCAAACAAATGGACATGATGTTTCAGGTTCTGATGATGAGATCTATGATCCAGCAAGATCTAGGTTATCGTCGAAAGGTATTTTACCGCAGAAAATGGGATGGGATTCTTTACGAATTTCTAAAAGTATTGATGCCGTAATTGTTGGAAAACACGCTCGCTCAGATAATCCAGAATTACTAGAGGCTCAGCGCTTGAATCTAAAAATTTATTCTTTCCCTTCCTTTGTTGCAGAGATGAGTAAAGAAAAAAAGCGTATCGTCATTGCTGGTTCTCATGGTAAGACCTCAACGACCTCCATTGTGATGCATGTTGCCAAAGAGTGTGCTATTGATTTTGATTATTTGGTAGGTGCACAATTAGATGGTTTTGACAATATGGTTCGCCTTAGCGAGGCACCTTTTATTATTATAGAAGGGGATGAGTATTTGACTTCACCCTTAGATGATAGACCTAAGTTTTTGCATTATAACTCAGATGCATCTGTTATAACAGGGATTGCATGGGATCATATGAATGTATTTCCAACTTTTGATTTCTACGTTAAGCAATTTGAGTTGTTCATAGAATCCACCGTACCTTCTTCTAAGGTATATTATTTTTCTGGTGACCAAGAACTTGAAACAATTGCTAAAAAATTTCCAGCGGGTAAAATGCTTCCATATACTGGCTTTAAGTACCAAAACTTAAAGGAAGGTACATTGGTGGATCTTGGCGGTGAAAAAGTTATAATCCCTATTTTTGGAGCGCACAATATGCAGAATCTAGAAGCTGCCTTTCATTTGTGTAAAGAGATGGGAATTGGAGTAAAGGCATTTGCTCAGGCTATTAAGACCTTTAAGGGACCATCAAAGAGAATGGAACAATTAGAAGAAGCGAATGATTGTACTGTATATATTGATTTTGCGCATGCACCATCGAAGGTAAAGGCTACGCTTAAGGCTGTATTAGAGCGTTATGACAAATCTCAGGTGGTGGCTTGCTTGGAATTACATACTTACAGTTCTTTGAATAAAGATTTCCTACCACAGTATTTCAATACACTGAATGGAGCAGCTGAGGCAATTGTTCTATATGATCCCCATGCTTTAAAAATGAAAAATATGGAGGAGTTGGTCAAAAGTGAGGTTGAAGCCGCTTTCGGAAATGCAGTCAATGTATTTAATGAACCTAAAGCTCTAAATCATTATCTCGATAATATGGATAAAAAGGATAAAGTCTTTCTGATGATGAGTAGTGGACCTTGGGGTGGAATAAACCTAAAAGATGTATTTAAATAAAAAAATGGAGTGGTTGATCAACCACTCCATTTTTTTATCGATTAGTGCTTAATCTTAAACTCGATTGCATCATTGTTGTCACTTCCTGTTGCAATTACATCTGTAACTTCGATCAGGTAAACTTTACCCGCTCTATTTACTAGGAAGACATCTCCAATAGCAACGCTATTACTTACTGCTTCTCCATCAGAGTTAGTATTTGGTAGAGCATCACCATTGTCAAAGTAAGTCACAATCTCATCAATTCTAGTTACTGCTTCAAAATCATAGCCCTCTACAGAAGTTGAAAGTGTTCTGATTTCTGCATCATTCATAGCTGAGATTTGAGATTTCCAGTTTTCATCATTTGGAAGACTGATATCAATACCTTCATCCTTAATCTCTCCAAATTCTGCTGTTGGATTTGTAGAAACTGTTCCTGTACTTTCTCCATTGTCAAGATCAAGTCCTCCCTGACCAACTGGTCCTGCTCTGTTCAACAAAACACCTTCAATAGAATTTTCTATTTCTTCAAAGCTGTTAAATGAGATGTTAAGTGTTTCTTGAAGTCCTTCTGTATCTTCAACAATCAGAGTTAATGATTTAGAATCTAGACTACCATCATTAATTATACCGATTTCAAGGGTAAATGAATTGATGTTATCCCCTGTGATTAATAGAGGGTTGTTAGAAACAATTGTGTTTCCTGTGATTAAATCTCTAATTGATAGGTCTGTAAGATCTGGGCTTGTACCGTCTAGTTGAATTGTAAGTGTCTTCAGGTCAGAAGATCCGGCGATAGCTTCAACTGCAACATAAATATTTGGAATATCTGCTGAGACTTCAAAGTCTGTTGTAGGATAATCACCTGTAAATAAGCCAGAAGGGTCTAAGCTTACAAAGTTGAAAGAAGGATTTACCACATCCACTATATCATCTCCAATTGTTTCATCTGTTGAACAAGATGAATAAATGAATACAGAAGATATTGCAAGTGAAGCAAAGAATAATGACTTGAGTTTTTTCATTATGATATTATTTAGTTTATTGTAATCAAGTTTGAACGGCTAAAGTAACGAAGTTATCCTAATATTTAATTTCTAAATGTGATTGGTTTAACTTTTGTTTAATAGCTCTGTTAATGTTTTTAAAAGAATTAATATGTTTGATGCTTATAATTTTACAGCAATAGATAGATTTCTTGATTACGTAAAGATTGATACTCAATCTGATCCTCATTCACCAACACAGCCTTCTACTATGAAACAGAAGGATTTGAGTAGATTACTTGTTTCAGAGCTTAAAGCTCTAGGAATTGAGGATGCTGAGCTAGATTCTCATGGTTATGTATACGCAACCTTACCTTCAAATACGGATAAACAGGTTCCTACAATTTGTTTTTGTTCACATGTAGATACATCTCCAGATAGTTCTGGTAAAGATGTAAAACCAATTATTCATGAAAACTATCAAGGCCAAGACTTAGTGTTACCAGATGATGCCACTCAGGTTATTCGTTTAAGTGATCACCCTAAGCTTGATAATCAGTTTGGAAATGATATTATTACAGCTAGTGGGACAACCTTGCTTGGTGCTGATAACAAGGCAGGTGTAGCTGAAATTATGGATATGGTTCACTTTTTCGTGAATAATCCTAAGGTAAAGCATGGTCCTATACGTATACTTTTTACTCCAGATGAAGAGATTGGGAGAGGAGTTGATAAGGTTGATATGAAAAAGCTAAACGCTGATTTTGGATATACAGTCGACGGCGAGAAGCGTGGATCTCTGGAAGACGAAACTTTTTCTGCAGATGCCGCTATTGTAACAATAAATGGGGTGAGTGCACACCCAGGATTTGCCAAAGGAAAATTGGTCAACGCTATAAAAGTAGCTGCTGCATTTCTGAATGCATTGCCACAAGATCTTTCTCCTGAAGCCACTGAAGGACGCGCTGGTTTTTTGCACCCTCACTATATAAGTGGACAAGCTGAGCAGATAAGTTTGCGTTTTATATTAAGAGATTTTGATACATCAAAATTAAGTGAAAAAGCAAATCTTTTAAATGATGCAGCAACTAAAGCACTTAGTCAATGGCCAGGATCTTCTATTGATATAGAGATCAAAGAGCAGTATAGAAACATGAAGGAGATTTTGGATGAGCATCCACAAGTTGTTGAATATGCTGTAGAGGCAATTCGACGAGCAGGTATGGAGCCCTCAAAATCAAGTATTCGAGGTGGCACCGATGGCTCACGCTTGTCTTTTATGGGATTGCCATGTCCAAATATTTTTGCTGGAGAACATGCATTTCACTCAAAACACGAATGGGTTAGTAGGCAAGATATGCAAAAGGCTGTTATGACATGTGTCCATATCGCTTGCCTTTGGGAGGAGAATGCTTAAGCATCTCCTTTTGATTCCTCACGTCCAAAATTTGTTTGGGCTAGTATGACAAGGATTATTCCGAATACAATCATTAGAAATTGGATTATTATGCTTGCTTGGGCACCTAAACTATCCTTCATCCACATAAGGTAGGTTAGTTGCCCACCTATTAGATTTAGACAAATCGCAAGGAATCCAATAAGGAATAAAAGAAATCCAATGAAGCTTAAGATTGACTTTTGCATTGATCGTTAATTATTTTGTACAAAGTTACATCGATGAGAACTACTTTAAGCTATTATTGTTTAAATTTTTGATATCAATTTGTAATTAACCATCTGCGCTTGATGAAAATTATTGAATGTCCAAGGGATGCAATGCAAGGAATAAAGAACTTTATTCCAACAGAACACAAAATTACTTATCTCAACGAGTTACTTAAGGTTGGTTTTGATACCCTTGATTTTGGCAGTTTTGTGTCTCCCAAGGCCATTCCACAGATGCGTGATACAGCGGCAGTACTAGGTGGTTTAGACCTAAACACAGCAACTAAACTGCTTGCAATAGTTGCGAATACAAGAGGAGCATCCCAGGCTTGTGAGTTCGAGGAAATCAAATATTTGGGGTATCCTTTTTCAATATCTGAAACCTTTCAGCTTAGAAATACAAATGCAAGTATAGAAGATTCTATGGGGCGATTGCTCCGAATAAAAGAGCTTGCTGATAAGACTAATAAAGAAGTTGTAGTTTATCTATCTATGGGTTTTGGAAATCCGTATGGGGATCCTTGGAATGTAGAAATTGTTGCTTATTGGGTTGATCAACTTACTAAACATGGATTTTCCATTCTGCAGTTGTCTGATACAATAGGTGTTGCTACACCTGAAAGTATTGCATATCTTTTCTCTGGCCTTATCTCAGAATACCCGGACATAGAAATTGGAGCACATTTACATACTAAGCCCAATGAATGGGAGCCCAAAATTCATGCGGCATATGAGAACGGATGTAGACGATTTGATGGTGCTTTTAAAGGCTATGGTGGCTGCCCGATGGCAAAGGATGATCTTACTGGGAATATGCCTACCGAGCATATCCTCAATTATTTTAATAAGTTGAATTTGTTGGAGGGGTATAATTTAGACGTCGCAAAATCCGCATTAAATAATAGTAATAGCGTATATAGTTATGCAGAATGATAAGCTTGTTTTTCAAGAGATAGAATTTTTAACACCACTGTATGATCTATCAATTAGTCTTAGAGACAAAATTCTGCGCAAACCACTGGGCTTGGAATTTGATCCTTTGGATTTAGAAAAGGAATATAATGATTTTCATCTAGCTCTTCTTTACAATGGCGATCTTGCCGCTTGTCTAGTTATGAGCCCCAAAGAAAATGGTGCTATTAAAATGCGTCAAGTAGCTGTAGAAGAACAATATCAATCCAAAGGCTTAGGGTCTATTTTAGTTAAGGAGAGTGAAGTTTTTTGTAAAGAAAAAGGCTTTGAAAAGATAGTTTTAAATGCTAGGGATACTGCTATTAAATTTTACAAACGCTTGGATTACACTCCGGAAGGAGAACCATTTACAGAGGTAGGGATAGCACATCTTAAAATGTACAAATCATTATAAGGTTCCTGTATTGATGTAAAACAAGCAGGTCGATATTCGATTGGTAGTCAGTTTCTTAAATAGGAGTGGAGTTCTTTGTTCTTTAATCTACAGATTTGTTTTGTGTTCTAGCAGCATGTATGCTTGGATTCCGCAAACACTTATTGCATCCGTTATTTTTCCATCAAATACCCAAGCTAAGGCCTCTGTTATTTTTATTTTCTTTAGTCTAAGATCTTCACAAGATTCAGGTTCTGCTTCTCCAAAACTTAGATCTTGTGCTAAGTAAATAATGGCAAGTTCGTCTGTTACAGAATTGGAGGTATGTAATTTTTGAAGCACTTTCCATTCTTTGGCAACGATGCCAGTTTCTTCTTTTAATTCTCTTTTTGCTGCCTCTAAGGGGGCTTGGTGCAAGAGGCATCCTCCTTCTGGAATTTCCCAACTGTAAGCGTCTACAGCATATCTATATTGCCCAACTAAGTATATATTTTGGTGCTTATCAATGGCTAATATGCCAACAGCATAATTCTTAAATTGAACTCTTCCGTATATTCCATCTTGACCGCCAGGATCGATTACTTCGTCATGATTTACGCGTATCCATGGATTTTCATAGACAAGTTTTGAGTTCTTCCTCTGCCAAGGATTTTTCTGTTCTATATCGGAAGCCATGTAATTATTTCTTGTATCATTTTTGGGTAGGAGGAAGGATATAACAATGCCATAACTATACATCCGTAGAAGGCGCCATATAAGTGAGCATCATGCCCGATGTTTGATTGTCGCTGTTGTTTTGAGGCTCTATTCGAATACCAAATATAACCTATCCCCAAGATCCATGCCGGCACGGGTAATACTCCATATATCAATAAAGTCATAGTAGGTTGTAAGATGATGGCAATCAGTAATACCGAAGAAACAGCACCTGAGGCTCCTAATGCAGCATATGCCGGGTTTTCAGCGTGCTTTCTTTGTGAAGGAAGGCAAGAAAAGGCAATAGCTGAAATATAAAAAAGGATGAAAATTGTATCTCCCCACATTCCAAATTTAGCAGTAAATAGGTCTTCAACCATTCCTCCAAAAAAGTAGAGTGTAAACATATTAAAGAATAAATGGATATAATCTGCATGAATAAATCCATTGCTAATCAATCTGTAGTATTCTTTGTTTCTCTTGACATTATAAGGATAGTGCA
>JAQXAY010000139.1 GCA_029252685.1 Saprospiraceae bacterium
GAATATTGTGATAAGTCTTGTTTTCGTATATCTACTGTATAGCTTGTTTGCTACTATTGTAATGGAAATTATAGCTTCTGTATTTGCATTAAGAGCAAATAATTTAAAACGAGCATTACGGACGATGCTCACCAATGGAGAGCAAAATTATTTTGACGATATCATGGAGCAAGACTCTCTTTTCAAGCAGTTATCAGGTAAGCTATCTGGGAAGAGAACACCGCCGTCCTACTTGAATCCAAAGAATTTTAGCTTGATGATGTTGAATGTTCTCGAAAAATCTTCTAATGGACTTTCCTTAGTGGAGGATCAGATTGAGACCTTACCCAATGGTGAGATGAAGGATGTCTTGAAAATGTACTTCAGCGAGGCTGAATCTAATATTGATCGATTCAAATTAAACTTAGAGGGTTGGTTTAATGATATCATGGATAGAGCTTCTGGTTGGTTTAAGCGAAGGATTCAAGTCATCCTTGTACTTGTAGGCTTTTTTATAGCTGTAGCTTTTAATGTAGACACTTTGGCTATATTTAGTCAACTCAAAAACAGTGAAGTAGCTAGTAAAGTAGCAGAGAATGCTGCACTTTTTATTGAGAGCGAAGAGGTTTTAGCACAAATTGGTAACAATGGAGTTATATCGGAAATATCTAAATTAAATGATCTTTCCTTAGGCCTAGGTTGGGAGGGGTATTTTGTGGAAGGAGAGTCTTTAGGTCTGAAATTGTTTTTAAGTTTGTTGGGGTGGTTAATCACTGCTTTGGCCATATCATTAGGTGCTCCTTTCTGGTTCGATTTACTAACAAAATTGGTAAATATCAGAGGTACTGGTCAAACCAAAGAGATTGTTATAAATAATGAAATTCAGGGTGCTTCTTACTCAGGTAGTAAGGAAAAGAAATCACTATCAATTGAAGGATAATGAAAATCAGACTTTTAAAGGATGCCTATCTTAGAACTTCTGCAGTCAAGTTAGAGCAAAAGCCTTTCGGGGTTGTATTCAAGGGTACAGTTATTGATGTACTTGAGGAGGCTGTTGTTGGTACGTCTCTAAAAGGTAATCCTATTTGGTATGCAGACAGGAGAGGTTGGTTTATATGGTCAGGTGCTGCGGAGGTGATTGAAAAGGAGGTGTCCTTGAGTTACCTGCCTATAGAAGATACTGCCAATATTAAATATTTGAGTGAAAAATCCTTAGAGTGGTACAACAATCATAAAGGACTAAACTGGGCTATTATTCGAGAGCGAATTGTAGATAAAATTTGGCAAAAGAAAGATTTAACTGGAAGGGGTGTGCGTATTGCTATCCTTGACTCAGGTATAGATGTGATGCATCCTGACTTAGATCCATGTATTCAGGCCTATGGTAATTTTAGCGTGAGCAATTTTGCAACGAAGAAAGATATATTGGGCTCAGGAACAAGAATGGCATCTATTATTGCAGCTCAAGGACGATTCAAGGTGACTGGAGTAGCTCCTAGTGCTCAACTTTACGTTGCCAAAGTAATGAATTTCGATCATCAGATCGATCCAGATTCTTTAATCTCTGCATTGAAGTGGTCATACCAATTGAAAGCGGATATAGTGCTTATTGGTCCAAATCTTCATAAAGATGCATTTACCTCGGCACAGTTGGACGAAATGAAGCAGCTGGTGTCCACCTTCTCAAGTCTCGGAACGGTGTTTGTAAGCCCATCAGGAAACATATTAACTGAAGTAGATGAGCCAAGTATATTCAAGACTTTTAAAGATGTTATCATAGTAGGTTCACACACATTTGAAAATACAATTCAATCCTTTACCTATTATGGCAAGGAGGTAGATACTTTTGCTCCTGGCGAACGCCTGTTGTGTGCTAAGCAGAATGGAGAAACAGGTTTTCTTAGCGGAACAAAAGCTTCTGCAGCATTTATCACAGGAGTACTTGCCCTAATGATTCAATTTGCTAAAGAATCTGATCTTAAGCTTGAAACTATTGAGTGGAAAAAGCTCGTAAAGGAGTGTGGTATAGCCGTTAAAGAGAGTAATAGTGAAATAAGCTCCACCAAACGCATTTTTTCAAGTGAAAAATTATTGCAATTGGTAGAGCGAAAATTAAAAGAAAAAAATCTATTAAAGCGAGGCTCCTAATCTCTAATTGTCCTAGATAGAGTCTGAAGTCGCTGAGCTTGTTCGTCAAATGGTTTTTTTTCAATATCTTCTCTACAAGCTTTGAGCATTCTTGCCGATTTCCAATTAAAAAATTAGCCTTAGCAATTATTTTCATCGGTGGGATATCTCGAATCTGCCTTTTTGCAATGTTTCCAATACCTTCCTCAAGATCTGATTTGATCTCTTCAGCATTTGGCTCGTGTTCAATTTGACGAATTAATTTTTGAATGGATGATAGTTCAGACTGAACATCATTTAGCATCGCTATTGGATACGCAATAAATAATATTGGAATAAAGAAAATCAACGGATGCGTCTTTCGGGTATGAGCTTGTTTATTCTTCTTTAAGATATATAGGACTGACAGGAATATTGACAGTACAATACCAATTAGAAGCATCACAAGTTCATGTAAAT
>JAQXAY010000146.1 GCA_029252685.1 Saprospiraceae bacterium
AATCCTAATCCTAATCCTAATACGGGTGTTTTTTTTATTGATCCAACAATACCACTAAACACGATTGAAAAGGTTCAAGTTTTGAATCTATCGGGACAACTGATTTATGAGAGTGGCACACCTGAACAACATCAAGTAAATATTGATGAAATGTTGAGCGGAGCATATATCGTAGTGATTAAGCTTGATGATAGTTTACTTTATGCTAAAATTGTTGTTGAATAGATAATACTAAGCTTTAGTAGAAGAGTTTCGGTACGGTGCAAGCAACAAATAAGATGTGCATAAAATTTTTAAACCAGTAGTGAATTATGTGCACGAAAGAATAACATACCGGCAACACTATTAAAAAAAAACATAGCTGGGATAGTGGTAAAACTGTAGCGGCTCTTCTGCTAATTAAAGTGTCAATCCTGTGGATTAACTAAGTGGTCAAGGAACAGTACTTTGTTCCCAGACTGCTACAATTTTTTCCTTTACCCTTGTGTGTAATTAGATAAAAATTGGAATACTAATCCTAAGCTCATTAATGCTTTCTTCCTTTGCTTATGGACAGGAAAGTAATGAATCATACAAAAGAGCAATCGATAGCTTGGAAAAAGGGCTTCAAGCGATTGACTATAATTTGTTTCAAGAATCATTATCAAATACTTTTAAAGCTGGTTCGTTTGAACAACCTATAGTTAGTCAAGTTATACCTCAAATTCAAGCACAATACCCACCATTAGATTCACTTAAAATTGTAGCCTTTAAAAATGATATAACTGCCATAGAGTACCTTTTCAGTGTTATAGGAAAACAAGTGTCAGACGTCTATTTTAATTCAGAATAAAAAATAACTAAAATTGAATTGTTTGATGCAATCTTAAATGCCGCAGTCGTAGCTCAAGATACCAGTCAGGTAGATCTAATAGATTCCTTTACAACGAAGTTTGAACTGGTGAATAACTTAATTTTTGTTAAAGTAATTTTAAATGGAAAAGAAGAATACTTTATTCTTGATAGTGGTGCGCCAACAATCGTTTTAAATTCTACTTATTTTGAATCAGAAGAATCGAATGTATCAGCAAAGGGTGTTTCAGGAAGTGCAGCATTACAAAACATCGAGATAGAATCGTTTGACTGGAATGGGATCACCTTTGAAAATACTGAGTTGCTGGGGATGGATTTAATCCCTTATGCAGCTTTAGGGGTAGACTTAGTCATGGTTGGAATATTTTGAATGAACAGACATTAAGAATACTTATTTATTAGAGATTTTTGGGATGTAAAGTTATTTTTTTTATAGTTTTTGATTGGTTTTTTTCTGTTTAGAAAACTTATTTATGGGTCTATTTATACTTGTTTTCTCAGGTGTGAAAATATAAATTTAGGCATAATTAAGATACAAGCAATAGCGGTTTGGGCGAAATGAATATGGTCAAATAAGAATTGTACGTATTAAAGCAAGAGAAAAAACTTTATGTATTTCAGAAATAAAAAAAATTATGAAAAAGATCCTTTTAACATTAGTCATTTTTGTTGGGCTAATTCAAATGGCAAAAGCACAAACTGATTTTAATTGTGAACAGACGGGTATGATTGTTAATGTGGGTTCACAGGAATACCTGGTGAGTCTATATCATGGAGGACCTGTTTATACACTTCCCTTTGAATCTAATGTAGTAGTTTGGGAAATTACAGATAATCAAGGTGATATAATTACACAAGATACTGTTGTTGATGATCCACATTACTTATTCAATCACAATATTCCGATTACTGATACAATTAATGTTTCTGCATACTTTACCAATGCCTTTGCAAATGATATTAATGGTAACTCAATTAATTGTTTAATTGAAGATCAACTGTATTGGAAGATAGATACGTACCCCAACGGCATAAGCTATGGATTTTGGACATTTGTTCATGAGAATCTAGGTATGGATCAAAACAATACTACAGCCATAGATGAATTTCAAATCGATGAATCTAAATTAAAGATATACCCTTCTCCTGCTTACAACAATGTATATTTAGAAGGACCAAAAGGAAATTATTCTTTGCAAATTTTTGATATTCAAGGGCAATTATTTCATGAACTGAATAATATTAATGGGCACCAAAACATAGATGTTTCTTTTTTACATTCTGGGCTCTACCTTATTAATGTAAATCACACTAAAGGAAATCAAACTATAAGGTTTATTAAACAGTAAGTTGATTTCGAAGAAGACGACGATTGGGCCACTGAAACAACTTTTCTTTTAGCAGTTGGAGAATATAATCAATTCGATGAAGCTGATTATAGTCAAGCACCAAACTATACATATTAGAGAATTTGATTAGAACAAAAGTTTCTGTTGGTATGCCTAGTCGTTATTATATCCTATAAAAGCTGACAAGGTGTGGGCGGGGTTGAATAAAAAAAAGTATTTACAGGCTGAAAATGAGGGAAAGAGCAAAAGCTCCCCTCTTTTTTAGCCTGTATTTTTTATTATATAGGGGAGTTACTGCTTGTAAAAGAGCTTCTTGTGTTACGTGTTTTTGCGAAAGCATAAATTGGATCCGAACTATTTATACTTGCACTGTACCGATGGCCACAAATTAATATTTGTGAAATGTATTCATGATTCAGGGATTTTTATACTTTCTTTTGTTAGGATGATTAGAAATTGTGCTATTGATAATTTAAAGTCACATCACAATGAAAAATAAAACGTGGGGAGTTCAAGACATTCCTGAACAAAACGATAAGACAATTATAATAACAGGTGCAACCAGCGGCTTAGGAAAAGAAGCCTCAAGAGTTCTTGCTAAGAAAAATGCCACTGTAATAATGGCAGTTAGAAATACTCAAAAAGCGGAGCTTGTAGCAACGGAAATTCGCAAAGAATATGCAAATGCCAAAATAGATATAAGGAGCCTTGATTTAGGGAGTTTAGATTCTATTTCTTCCTTTGCAAAAGGAGTTTTAGCAGATTACAATAATTTAGACATTCTTATAAATAATGCTGGAGTAATGATGTGTCCATACTCTACGACACAAGATGGTTTTGAAATTCAAATGGGTACGAATCACTTAGGCCCTTTTGCATTGACAGGACTTCTAATGCCTTTGTTGATTCGGACTAAAAACGCTCGAATTGTTTCTACTTCTAGTGTAGCACATAACCAAGGTGATATTGACTTCACAGATATTAACTGGGAAAAAAGAGGATATAATACAACCAAAGCATATGGTGATAGCAAGCTCGCGAACTTGTATTTTTCTTATGAGTTAAAACGAAAACTAGAAAATACAGAGAACAGTCCTAAGGTAATAACAGTGCATCCCGGAGGTACAAAAACCGATTTGGCAAGACACTCTGGAGTCTTTAGTGTTTTTATGAGCTTATTATTTCTTCCTGTAGAAAAGGGTGTTTTATCCACCTTAAGAGCAGCTACAGATTTAAATGCTGAATCGGGTGATTTCTATGGACCTGGAGGTTTTATGCAGCTTAGAGGATTTCCCGAATTAGTTCAGTCTAATAAAATGTCTCACAATCTGGCGAATGCAAAGCAGCTTTGGGATTTATCGGAACAATTAACTGGTGTTAAATATTAGGAAGCAGATTATGAAAGAAAGAAAAATCGGAAGACGAATATTTGTTGCTTTGTTGATTGTGCACAGCGTTGTCGCATTGGGCTTTGGCTTTACAAGCCTCTTAAACTTTCCGTTTGCATTAGAAACAGGGTTTCAAATACCATATAGCAGTGAGTTAGAAATTTTAGGAGTGGTCATGGGATTAGAATTGCTTTTCCTAGGTGGGATAGCCAGTCTCAGTTTAATTTGGACTGTAAAAGGTAAACCTGAAGGAACAATTACAGGAATAGCGGTAGGAATATATATATTCATTTTTGGAATAGTCGCATTCTTAAAGTTTGGTGAGACACAAGCCTTATATGTCGATAGTATAAGAGGTGTGTTAACCATTATTTTTGGTTATATGGCTTATAGGGAGATTAAGAAAATTAAGTGATATAAAAATGAGCAAAAGCGCGCCTGTTTTTTAGACTAAATTAATTAGACTAGAAAAGATAAATTCTGTACGAATGTACGATCCTTGCAATCGGGTGTTTTATAAAGGCATAGCAATGAAAAAAGAATTTTAATAAGCATAGGACTATTTTTTATAGAACTACCGGAAAATATCAATCGCGATTCAATTTAGTTTATGAACCACAGTTGAGATGAAATTACGCTGCAGAAAATTTAAATACTGGGTTCCAGATATTTAATTTTGTAAACTCCTTGTTCATTCCAAAAGCAATCAGTAAAGCACCTAACACACTGACCGATTGTAATTATATAAGCTAGGAAATATATGAATAGAGAAATTAGTTTTAACAGCCACTCAATTTTCTTTTACCAACTGTAGTTGGTGTGCTGTTTATTAGAGCCACACCCAAATCGTATGAAAAGAAATTATTGAAATTAAACCGAAGGGCGAACAATCTTTAGGAAGCTATAGGCAAGGAATGAAACGCATCTGCGGCACAGCCTCTTACTCTACAGAAAAGTGATATCCTACTCCTTTTAGTGTGATGATTTTTAAATTGGGATCATTATCAAGATAACTTCTGAGTTTTCGGATGTATACATCTAGGTTTCTGCTATTGAAGTAAGAATCATCATTCCACACTTTTAGTAAGATCTCCTTTCTATCGGTGCTTCCATTGATGTTTTTGCAGAGGATATTAAGGATACTGCTTTCTTTATGTGATAGATTTCTAATCGTTTTATTGTAGATCAACTGTTGTTTTTTGACATGAAAGGTAGTGTGCTTGCCGAGTTTAATAGAATCTTGTGTGCTGGATGCAGACTTATTTCCACTGGTGATCTTCATCAAACTTTGGATTCTTACCTGTAGCTCCTCCATGCTGAATGGCTTTCGAATATAGTCATTTCCACCCGCTTCAAAACCGGAAACGAGATCCTCTGTTTGCCATACGTTAAATGTTTCGTTTACAAGTGTGGGTGTTCTTGTTTTTTTATCCAAGCTACACATGGCCTGTCATTACGGAAAAATCAATCTCTGAAGGAGGGATTATGTGATACTCTTGCTCACCCCATAAAAAGAGATCTTGAAAGGTTGTTTACACCTGACCACCTCCGCTTAAGGCAATATTTAAAAATGGTAATCAAGAATTTGATTTTAGTTATAGTAAGGCCTTTT
>JAQXAY010000193.1 GCA_029252685.1 Saprospiraceae bacterium
TTTTAATCAATTATTAACTAAATAAATTGAAAAGAAATAAGCGGTTTAGGCACAATTACGTCCGAAAATATAGGAATTGGGAATCAATAGCTGATTTTGCTATTATTTTTCCACTTATTATTCAAAATAATATGTGTTTTTGCATCTTTAAGACAATTGTTTCAGCGCTGACCGTATGATTTGCTCTGCTCCTTGAATACTTGGATCATCCCTAAGCACCTTATTAACTGCTTTTTGGACAACTATTCTATTGAATCCCAAGGCTATAAGTGCTGATATCGCTTCTTGACGAGCAGGGCTTACGTTGGAACCAACAGGAATGGTAATATCAGAACCAAATTGTTTTTTGACCTTATCTTTTAAATCAAGGATAATTCTTTTTGCAGTCTTAGGGCCAATCCCTTTCACACGATTGAAGGCTGCTGTATCCTCACTCAAAATAGATGCCTGAACCTCTTCAGGATTCATCCCTGAAAAAATAGTCATGGCTGTATTTGGACCAATACCAGAAACTGAAATCAACAGGGTAAACATCTTGCGCTCGACGTCTTCAAAGAATCCATATAAGGTATGACTATCCTCTTTGATATGTAGATAAGTATGAATCTTTACACGCTCTAAAGGCTCAACTTTAGCATAAGTATACATCGAAATATTCACCTCATAACCAACTCCTCCTGCCTCGACGATTATGTAACTTGGTGTTTTAAAACTAATGGGTCCGTTTAAATATCGTATCATTTATCTATTTTTGAGCTAAGCATCAACATTTTCGCGTTGAATGCCTACCTAATATCCTAAATACTACAATCTCAACAAAACTAAACGAACAATTATTCAAAATTTGTCAAGCCTTTTATCTTTACAAAAAAAAACACATGAATATTCTGTTACTTGGAAGCGGAGGAAGAGAGCATACTTTTGCCTGGAAAATAGCTCAGAGCCCATTATGTTCTAAACTATTTATAGCTCCTGGCAATGCAGGAACAGATAGTCTAGGCATAAACACGGACCTAAATGTACTCGATTTCAAGAGTATAGCAAGTTTCAGTGTAAAGGAGAGTATCGATATGATCCTAGTCGGACCAGAAGCCCCACTCGTTGAGGGTATTGCAGACTACTTTTCAAATGATACCAATTTAAATCATATTCAAATTGTAGGACCGAATGCAAAAGCAGCTCAGCTTGAAGGTTCTAAAGCCTTCTCCAAGGTATTCATGGAAAAATACAATATCCCAACCGCTGCTTATCAAGAGTTCAACGCCAGCCAGTCAGCTGAAGGTAAAGCTTATATAGATCAGTCTAATACACCAATCGTATTAAAGGCAGATGGTCTCGCCGCAGGCAAAGGAGTCCTTATATTAGAAGACAAAGAGGAAGCAAAAAAAGAACTGGACAACATGCTCAACGGAAAATTTGGCGACGCAGGCAGTACTGTTGTCATCGAAGCATTTTTGGATGGCATTGAGTTTTCTGTGTTTGTGCTTACCAATGGTAAGGATTATGTGATACTCCCAGAAGCAAAAGACTACAAAAGGATTGGAGAGGGAGATACAGGACTTAATACCGGTGGTATGGGTGCGGTATCTCCGGTGCCCTTTGTCGACGAAAAGCTGATGGACAAAGTTAAGACTAGAATTATAGAACCGACAATTGAGGGTCTTGTAAAAGATGACATCCATTATGAAGGATTCATTTTCTTTGGCCTAATAAAAGTGGGCGAAGATCCTATGGTCATTGAGTATAATTGTAGAATGGGAGACCCAGAAACTGAGGTAGTAATACCACGACTAAAAAATGATCTGGTAGAATTGTTTAAAGCTATGAAGGACAATACCCTAGCAAAACAAAACATTGAATTTGACAATCGAAGTGCTGCAACAATCATGCTGGTCTCTGGGGGATATCCTGAGGCATATGCAAAAGGTAAACCTATGCACGGATTAAATATTAAAACTGAAAGTATTTTGTTCCATGCTGGAACAAAAAAATCAGGTAATGACATTGTTACTAATGGAGGAAGAGTCCTTGCCATTACTTCATTAGCAGAATCAAAGGAAAGTGCCCTTCAACAATCTAAATCGATTGCTGAAGAAATTTCCTTTGAAGGCAAATATTTTAGAACGGATATTGGCTTTGATCTGTAAATCAAAAAATGTGTGAATTATACCTTAAAAGAAATTGCAGCAATATGTGGAGGATCTATTATAAATGGCTCCTCCACAAATAAAAAGATCAGTTCAATTGCTTGGGACAGTAGACAACTACTTACAGACCCAAATACCTTATTCGTTGCAATTAAAGGTCCAAACCATAATGCGCATAACTTTTTAGAAGAGATAGAGCAAAAAGGAATCTCTGTATTTCTAGTAAGCAGCCCAGATTTCAAAATGCCGGCAAATAGTAAGGCAAGTTTCCTCCTTGTCGAGAACAGCCTTAAAGCTCTACAAAAACTAGCAAAACACCATAGAAGTCAATTCATTTTACCCGTCATTGGTATCACTGGAAGTAATGGAAAGACAACCATAAAAGAATGGCTTGGAGAATTACTTGCACCTTATATCTCGGTCTGTAAAAACCCTAAAAGTTATAATTCTAAACTTGGTGTTCCCCTATCTTTACTTCAGCTCAATGAAAATCATCAGCTTGGCATCTTTGAAACTGGTATCTCTAAGCCAGGAGAGATGAATCTGCTTGCCGATCTAATCCAACCAGAATTTTCCATATTCACAAATTTAGGAGCTGCGCACGACGAAGGTTTTACTTCAAGGACTGATAAGCTTGAGGAAAAGATGCATTTACTAAAGAACAGCAGTACTATTTTTCTGCTGGAAAATGATGATTCTATACAAACAGCTATACTTGAAGCTTGTGGAGACAAAAAAATAATAAAATCAGGACACGCTAAAGATGCATTTCTAAGAACAATAGCACTGACCAAAGAGCAAGAACAAACTAGATTTAAGTTCTATTTCAAAGATACTGAACAAGAGCTTTTACTTCCTTTCATTGATGATGCATCCGTTAACAATGTTCTTTACTGTATATTGGTCTATTATTATATTAGGCAATCAGAACCAGCAACCAAAATTTGTGAAGAACTTCAGTCAGGTCTAGACAATCTTAGAGCTTTGGCGATGCGATTAGAAATCATAGATGGCAGTTACAATTCCAGTATAATCAATGACACATATACCAATGATTTAGACTCTCTGGAAGTAGCCTTACAGCATCTGATTCGCCACCATTCAGAAGGACAAAGAATTCTCATCCTGTCAGATTTAATGCAAATCAATGTTAATGAAAAGAAGAGCACCTACTCCCTGATTGGAAATAAAATAAAGGCAGCACAAATAGATTTATTCATTGGAATTGGTAAGGATATCCAGTTGCTAAAGCAAGAACTTATTGATGCCAAAATTTCGGTTGAATTCTACGAAACTAAACAGGCATTCAAGGACAATTTTGACCTCAAAAGAATTGAGCATTCAAGTATACTGATAAAGGGAGCAAGAAAATTTGAATTTGAGGATTTGGTGGATTTCATAGCGGAGAAAAATCACCGAACCTACTTAGAAATCAACTTAAATAGTCTTCGCGAAAACCTATCCGTATACCGATCAAAACTGTCGAAGAAGTGCAAATTGCTCGCTATGGTAAAAGCAGAGGCTTATGGCGGAGGAGACCATGAAATTGCAAAGATATTAGAGCAAGAACATATAGACTACCTTGGTGTTGCCTATGTTGATGAAGGGATTAAATTAAGAAAGGCAGGAATAAGGCAAGCGATTTTTGTACTAAATGCAGGTGAACATGAATTTGAGCAATGTATTCGCTATCATCTAGAACCTGAAATACATACAATTGATCAATTCAAAGCCCTTGCCAAATCTACAGCCTCAAAGCTAAGACCAATACAATTTCATCTGAAAATCGAAACTGGTATGAACCGGCTAGGTTTTCGCTTAACAGAACTTGATGACTTTATTAATTCTTATAAAAACACAGACAAGCTTAGATTAAAAAGTGTGTTTTCACACCTTGCGGCAAGCGAAGCTGAGGCTGAAAAGGTTTTTACAAGGAATCAATTTAAAACCTTTAATGAAGCTTGTGATCTGATTCATAAGGGTATTGATCATAGTTTTGACAGACATATTTTAAACACCTCTGGAATAAGTAAATATCCGGAAATGCATTTGGATATGGTCCGATTAGGAATTGGCTTGTTTGGCATTGATGGAGACCAGAAAACTCAAGAACAACTGCAGCTGGTTTTCAAATTAAAAGCACGGGTAACAGCAGTTCATAAAGTACCTGCAAAAGAAACTATCGGTTACGGCAGAATGGGAAGTTTAGATAAAGATTCCAATATAGCAACCATAAGCATTGGATACGCAGATGGTCTATTAAGGAAAGCAGGAAACAGAGCCTTCAAAGTACAAATCAACAATCGCTTTTATCCAATAGTAGGTAATGTCTGTATGGATATGTGCATGATTGACCTAGGCCAGGAACATTCAGTAAAGCCCAATGATGAAGTTGTGATTTTTGAAGATGCCCAATCGTTAAATGCGCTATCTAAAGCATTAGAGACTATCCCTTATGAAGTTTTAACCAATATCTCCCAAAGAGTCCGAAGAAAATATATTCAGGATTAAGCCAAAAAGCTACACGGCTTAAGATTATTTTATTTAATCTAATTTGCTAATTTTACGAGGCAATTTTTGAACAGTATCAAAATAAATCATACCAAGATGACCATTAGAATCTTATCGACCTTTCTTCTAGTACTTGCATTTAATTTTGCAGTCCAGGCCCAGATGGAAAAAGACCCAATCCTTTTTACTGTAAATGGCGAGGAAGTTAGGGTTTCTGAATTCAACTACATCTACGAAAAGACGAACGGAGAAAAAGCGGATTATTCGATAAAATCCGTCAACGAATATTTAGACCTCTACAAGAAGTTTAAACTTAAGGTAGTTCGAGCAAAAGAAATGAAACTTGACACTATTCAGGTACTTAAAAAAGAACTGGAAGGGTATCAAAGACAACTAGCAGATTCATACCTACTGGATAAAGAGGTAACGGAGAAACTTACAAAAGAAGTTTTCGACCGAACTCTACAGGATGTTGAAATCAGCCATATTCTTGTCACTGTAAATCCTCAGGATACAACTAACGCTTACAAAAAGATAATTGCTGCAAAAAGCGCACTCGCGTCAGGAATGCCTTTTGAAGAAGTGGTGGAAAAATATTCGGAAGACCGTTCTGCTAAAAGAAACAAAGGATATGTTGGATTTGTGACTGCTCCTTTCCCAAATGGGCTTTATGTGCTTGAGAATATAGGCTACGATAAAGCTATTGGCGAATACCATGGTCCTGTGCGTTCCGATGCAGGTTATCATATTGTAAAAGTTGGATCAAGAAGACCAGCTAGAGGCGAAATGGAAGCAGCGCACATTTGGGTAAAAAAAGCATCTGATGGCGATGAAAAAGCTGAAGTCAAAATAAAAGAAGCTTATGCTAAAATTGCAGCAGGGATGAAATTCGAAGACGCTGCCAAATTTTACTCCGATGATAAGAAAACAAACTTAAAGGGCGGATATATTGGATTCTTTGGAATCAATAAATATGAAATCAAATTTGAAAATACCGTTTATGAACTTGAAGACGGTACTTATTCAGAACCTTTCGAATCTGCTTCCGGATGGCATATAGTTAAACGTATTTCTAGAAAAGGTCCTCAGGAATATAACTTGGTAAAACCAAAACTTCAAGCCACTATCAAAAAGGATAGTCGCTTTATGATTGCAAAAGATAAGATGGTAGAACGCATCAAGTCAGAAAATAACTTTAAACTCAACGAGGAAACCCTCAATGCGTTTACGGCTACATTAGACAAGAACTTTCTTACCTACAAATGGAAGCCAAGTACTATAGGAGCAGAAAATGTGCTTTTCACATTTAATGAATCATATAAAGTTACGATTAAGGATTTCAATGAATACTTGAAAAAGAATTCAAGGGATCGTATTCGTATGGGTAAAGCTACCGAGATTAGTTATGCTGTTGAGATTCTTTTCAATGCATTTTCTAATGATCAAAGTTTGAAATACGAAGAGATGATGCTAGCAACAAAGTACCCAGAATTTCGCTCATTGATGAGAGAATACTCAGAAGGAATATTGTTGTTTGAAGCAACTAAAATGGAAGTTTGGGACCTAGCAAGTAAGGATACTAGTGGACTTATTGAGTTCCATAAAACCATTGCAGACAGATACCAATGGAGAGAGCGTGCAGTAGCTTCAATCTACACACTTAATAATTTGGACGAAGCCCAGATGGCTAAGATTCTAAAATATGCTCGTAAAAAAACTCCAGAAAAAGTACTCTCGAAGTTCAATAAAAAAGAAGAGATACTATCGCACATTTCAAAAACATTTGAAAAAGACGGCGCCCGTATAGTAAGAGGCATGGATTGGAAAATTGGTGCTATGACTGCTGTAGAAGTAAATGAATATGATAAAACTCAAAGCTTCCTTAAATTTGAGGAGCTTCAACCTAAAGTCAATAAGACAATAGATGAAGCCAGAGGATATATAATCTCAGATTATCAGGATTATCTTCAGAAAGAATGGATCGATTCGCTTGAAGAGAGGTACGAGATAAAGGTGAACAATGACGTTCTCAAAAGTCTTTACAATAAAAAATAAATGAATATTGCTTTCAATAAAAATAATATAAAGTTGATAAGCCTTTGCATCGTCATTGGCTTATCAATTTGTATTTCATGTACACCTGCTGAGGAAGAGTCAGATTCTAAAGTTATTGCAGAAGTATACGATAGAAAATTATATGCAGAAGACTTGGAAGGTCTTGTTCCCTATGGCCTTAGCACAAATGATAGTGCGATGCTAGTGGGGTCGTATATTGATAACTGGATGCAAGATGCCTCCTTGATGCATGAAGCAAGTCGAAATACACCAAGTGACTTAGATATCGATGAGTTAGTGAAAGATTATCGGGAATCTTTGATCTTACACAATTACGAAAAGATACTAATCAATGAATTCTTAGATTCTTTGGTGACGACTGAGGAACTCGAACTTTATTATCAAGAGAATGAAATGAAGTTCAAGCAAAAAGAGCCTTTGCTCAAAGTTCAGTTCGTAAAAATACTTACAGAATCAGAAGATCTTGACCTGCTAATAGAATCCTGGGAAGATAATACAGACCCAGCTCTACTTCTTGATTACTGTAAAAGATATGCACATATACACATGTTGGATAGCAATACATGGAGAAACTTCTCAGGACTTGAGGTACACCTACCCCAAAGCTTGAAAGGTAAAAATGTAGAACAACTGCCTAAGAATAAAATATTTGAAGAGGAAAAATTCACCTATCTGCTCAAGATTTTAGAAATTGTGCCCGATGGAAATATGGCACCTTTTGAATATGCCTCCGTGCAAGCTAAGAAAGTCATACTTCATCAGAGAAAGGTTAAATTGCTCAATGAGAAGAAAAAGAACATTTTCCAGGAGGCAGTGCGAAAAAATCAAGTGAAGACATACAACTAATAACAGGGCTTTGATACTCTTTATACTATTCGAAGCATTTATTACACACATAATGAAAAAGAACTATCCTATGAAAGGATCTAATAGAGCCTTATTTACTTGCATACTAATTTTGGGATTAGCTTCATTTGCTAATGCTCAAAGTCAGGTAATTGATAAGGTAATCGGAACAGTGGGAGGAGAATACATCTTGCTTTCGGATGTTTTGGAGCAAAAAGCTAAGCTTGAAGCTCAGCAGGGAACACTGCCTGAAAATATTGATTGTATACTTGTAGAAGGTGAGATTTCTAGAAAGTTACTGATCAATCAGGCTAAATTAGATTCTTTGTTGATTACAGAAGATGAGATACAGACTCAACTAAATACACGTGTCGACCAGATACTTACCTATATGAATGGTGATGAGCAACAGTTTGAGGATTACTATGGACAGTCAGTCAGTGAGTTCAAAGTCCTCTTTAGAGAGGATATAGAGTCTCAAATGCTAGCTGAGCGTATGCGAGGACAAATTGCTTTAGACATCAAAGTAACACCTTCAGAAGTCAATGAATTCTTTCAAGGGATTCCAGACGATTCTCTTCCTTACTTCAATTCTGAAGTAGAAATAGGTGAAATTGTTGTTTCTCCAAAAGTAAATATGGAAGAACGCTCAAAAGCACAAGAAAAAGCTAAAGGTCTATTGGAACAAATTCAGGCTGGAGCGGATTTTGCCGACTTAGCTAAGAAGAACTCTATGGATGGATCTGCACGTATCGGTGGCGATCTTGGCTGGACAAAAAGAGGATCATTTGTGCCAGAATTTGAAGCTAGTGCATATAACTTGGAAGAAATGGAGATCTCTGATCTTGTAGAATCTGAGTTTGGATTCCATATCATTCAACTTTTAGAACGTAGAGGTAACTCTATCCATACAAGGCATATCCTTATCAAGCCCGCCATTACTGATGAGGATCTTAGTAAAACAGAGAATGAACTTTTGGATATAAAAAGAATGGTAGGTTTAGACTCATTGAGCTTCTCCATTGCTGTAAAAAAATATGGTTCTGATAAAGAGCAAAGTTTTAACAATGATGGTCGTATGATGAATCCTCAAACTCAGAATACATTCTTTCAGATGAATGAGCTTGATCCAGATATTTTCTTTACCATAGATACGATGAAGGTTGGCGAATTATCGAATCCTTTTCAATTATACAATGTGAGAGGTGAGGTACAATACAAGATCATTCAGCTTCAATCTAGAACAAATCCGCATACAGCCAATCTGTTGCAAGATTACTCTAAGATTCAGGCTGCAGCCAGCGACAAGAAAAAGAATGAATTTGTGAATGAATGGGTCAATCAAACCATCAAGAACACATTCATAGAAATAAAAGCGGAATATGCTACCTGCCCTGAGGTCCAGAAATGGGTAAGTAAATAAAAAAAAGCGCGCTTCGTTGAAGCGCGCTTTTTTTTATTTAAACATATCGAAAACAACCTTCTCTTCAGGCGATTGCTTCATCAAAACATAAAGCAACATACCTGCCAAAGCATTATACAAATTGTACTCGTTATGGAAAACATTGCTAAATATTAGATTTATCAATACAGCTCCCTCCATTAATGCTAGCCGAACAATGTATTGAGCCCTAAGCTTATTGTAAAGTGCCTCATCCTTCTCTGGATTAGCATCTAAAGACAATGTATTCTTCTGCTTGAACCAATTCGCAAGAGCAAAACAGGAAACCATAAGAATAGCTCCAATGATCCAATAAATATCTATCTCTTTGATTTGAGACTCAGGATCTGAAATCAAGCGAAAAACGGCGGTAATACTTAGCTGCCCAAATAATAGGGCAATAAAAATCAGGTGTTCCTTATTTTGATCTTTCATTGAAGTATTATTTTGAGCTTCCTGAAACACCAGGAAGCTCGTGTTTTTTTTTATTAAGCCATATCTTCTGCTCCATGGGCAAGACGCTTTAAAGGCTTCAGTATAGCTATAATTAGAAGTCCAAATACAGTACAGAAAATAGCTATTCCTGTAAACACTTGAAACTCTCCAGCTCCTTCTGAAAGGCCTCCAACAAGACCAGCGAGTTTATTTCCCAAACCAGTAGCAGCAAAGTATGCTCCCATCATAAAAGATGCATACTTTAATGGCGCTAGTTTCGTGATAAATGACAAAGCCACAGGCGAAGCACATAATTCACCAAGTGTGTGGAATAGATAGGCAAGCACTAACCAAATCATTGCAGACTTTTCAACTATATTTTCTCCATCCATCACTACTTCTGTTGAGGCTTTAGTCATAAAGAAAAAGCCAAATCCCATCACAATAACACCAATAGCCATTTTGAACAAAGAAGAGGATTCTTTACCCTTCTTTCCCCATCTGTACCAAAATGCACCAACAAGGGTTCCTAATGTGATTATAAAAAATGCGTTTACAGATTGAAATACCGCTGCAGGAACTTCATTCCCAATAAATGGTAGTGCAAATGAAAGTACTCTGTCTGTTTTTTGCTCTGTATAAATACTCATCAATCCGCCTGCTTGCTCGAAGGCACCCCAGAACACAATTATAATCAAGAAAGACAAAAACATTACAAGCATCCTATCTTTCTCAATACTAGTCAGTGGTCTTTCCCTTGCCTCTCTTTCTTCTTTAGAAGCCTTAGATCCTCCTGAGAATTCACCAACTCCTTTTAAGTATTTCTGACCGTACAGATAAACTATTTGACCCAATGCCATTCCAATACCCGCAAGTCCAAAGCCATAATGCCAGCCATATTTAGCCGCTACAGCTCCTACAATCAATGCTCCTAAAAATGCACCTAGATTGATTCCTATATAGAAAATATAAAACCCTCGATCTCTTCGGTCATCAGCTTTTCCATAAAGCCCACCAACCATTGAAGAAATATTAGGTTTTAAAAAACCGACTCCAACAACAATTAAAAGAAGCCCAGTAAAGAAAGCCCATTGTGCATCTATCGCCAATATACCATGCCCCAAGCACAGTAAAAGGCCTCCAAACATCACCGCTCTTTTTTGACCAATAAATTTATCTGCAATCCATCCACCTGGAATTGATGTTAAATAAACACACATGGTATAAGTTCCATAAAATGCTATTGTCTCTGCAGTGGTCCAGCCATATCCTGATTGAGGACTACCGGCAATTACAGGTGCCACCAAAAATAATGTGAGTAATGCGCGCATTCCATAGTACGAGAAGCGTTCCCACATTTCAACAAAAAATAATACGTAAAGTCCAACAGGATGGCCAAACAACTCCTTCCCTTCAGGGGCTCCATTATCATCTAAGAACGCAGTAGAATTAGAACTCATATGCTTTTATTTAAATAGATTTTA
>JAQXAY010000205.1 GCA_029252685.1 Saprospiraceae bacterium
GAAATACATCCGCATCATTTAATTCAATTTCCAAAAAAGGTGATTGTTGAACAGGACAATTATTTGCGTCGGTTACCGTAATTGAATATAATCCATCCGTCAACTGATCCAGATTAAGACTAGTATCCGTTATTTGTTCATAAGAATCTTCTTCATTTATGATTTCCCACTTGAAATTATACGGGCTATTTCCTCCTGTGACAGTCAGATTGATACTTCCATCTGCAGGAGAAAGACACGAAGGGTCTTCTTTATAGGAAAGTGATTCATTTATTTGAACAGGGCTATCTGAAAGATTATCAACCTCAAAATTTTCTTCGTAGACACAGCCTTCCTGCGTAACAATAGACAAGGTAAATGGGCCAGCTGCAAGACCGCTTATATCGCTTGACCAATCCAATTCATAATCAAATTGGTCACCTTGAGAAAATATAACAGTATCAACTGCAACATTATTATCGCCAAAACAATTATTGACTCCATAAAGCACTACGTCAGCTTGCACTGCAGCAGTTTCCATTATACTTGCCGCTAAAGTATCGCTACAATTAAATCCATCCGAAACAATAATTTCATAATCGCCAAATGAAAGGTCTTCAATCAAGGTATTTGAGAACATCTGTTCCTGACCATCAAAAACCAAGGTATAGGTGTAGGGAGCATTACCTCCAGATTGGCTAAATTCAATACTTGCATCTTCGATATAAGCGCAACTCTGACTTTGAATCTCGTCAAGCTCTAAACTGAGTATATCAACTTTTTCAAGAACTATATCCTCCACTATAAATGTACAGCCATTTATATCATTTAATTCAAGTTCATAAGTATCAGAAATTGGGTAGGAAAATGTAAACACTGAATCGTATGTAATACCTGAATCAACCAAAACACCTTGAGCATTAGATATAGCATAATTCAGAGGGACTTGACCCTCGATTAACGTAAACATAACTGTGTCTATCAATAAACCTTCATCGCAGGAATAGGTGGAATTATTCAAAAATTCGTATTGCAATTCTATCAATTCTGGATTTGACTTTACAATAATGTCACCTAAATTTTCAAAACATCCATAGTTGTCTGTTACATTGACTTCATAAATATCAGGACTAGGATTGCAGTAAAATAAGTCTGTACTTTCATCAGACCACATTGCTGAATAAGGAGCCCTTCCCCCAGTTATATTTAGTTTCAAAGAATCAAGGGGCTTATTTGTACATGGGAATGAACTATCCTCAATATAATTTAAGCTCACTTGCATTTGCGGTACAGCTGTCAAATTAAAACTATCGGACTCAACAGCACATGACTGGGAATCGACTACCACTAATTGATAAATATCAGGACTTAAGTTTTCCAAGTTCTTACTATGTTCTCCATTATTCCAAGTGTAGGAATAAGGCTCAACGCCGCCAATTACTTCTACAAAAACAGCACCATCTTGCTTGCCTGTGCAAGAAATTGAATCAACAAAAACAGGAAGTATCTTTATATTAGACTGAGCCTCCAAAACTATTTCCTCGGACTCGGAACAACCTTGTCCATCTGTTATGGTAACCTTGTAGGTACCCGCTTGTAGTCCAGACCTGTCCTTTTCAGTGGAATTTGAATCTTCCCAGGCAAAAGAATAAGGAACAAAGTTTCCATCAATACCTAAGCTGATTTGTCCTGTAAAAGTATTCTCACAATTAGGGTCTTCTAATACAATGTTTGTGTCAAATGCATCCATAGCTTCATGCGTGATCCAGGTGCTATCTACACAAGCTCTCCCATCCATGTAAACCAATAATAATTCTCCATCAGGAAGTGCATCAAAGTCCAAGGCAGCTCCATTCTGAAAAACAGAATAGCTATTGGGAGATTGACCACTTGCAGTATTTATTTCAATCTTCCCGTCCGATTTAGATAAACAGGTTGCAGGATGTAAAGTCCAATCCACCGAAATCGCCTCCTCTATTCCCACTTCCACTTGAACTTCAACAGAGCAATTAGAAGAATCTGAAACAGTAACATTATACGCACCCAATTCTAAATCAGAACGAATCAAAGAGGAGTTTCCATCCTCCCATAATATACTATAAGCACCTTGGCCACCGCTTACGACAAGCTGAGCTTCGCCATTTCCTAACCCAAGGCAAGTAGCTGGCTCCAAACTAATAATTTGAGCATCTAGTGGACTGAATGGCTCAAGGACCACAATCGTGTCAAGCCTACAATTCTTGTCATCTTCAACTACTAATTCATAGTTACCAGTAGCTAAATTAGAGCGGCTGGCTTGACCTAAAACTCCGTCCCAAAAATACTGAAATTGACCAGATCCACCGGATGCTAAAATCCCTACAGAACCATCCTCAAAGTCCGAACAGGAGGGATTGGTGAGATCCGATGTTATAGTTATCTTATCAGGAGATTTAATGAAAAATGAAGCTTCTTCTACACAATCATTTCCATCACTCACAGTCAAACTATAATTACCTTCTTCTAGGTTTTCCACCTTGCTTGCTTCCACTGAATTAGACCATAAATAATTTAGAGGCTGGGTGCCCCCCACAGTAAATACTTCAATAAATCCATTTGATGCTCCAAAGCAAGAAACAGTATCAACCATTTCCAATACATTTATTTGAAGCGGAATAGGTTCATTTACTTGTATACTATCTAAAACAAGATCACAATTTTCCTCAGTGATTGTAACACTATAATTTCCTGCATTCAAATTTGACAATATAGCTTGATCAATTATCCCATTAGACCAATTTATAGAGGGGTTTACTCCATTTATTTGAAGTTCTATGGAACCATCTGATGCTCCTTGGCACTTAACAGAATCAACCAATACTAAATCGACAGTAGCCCCACCACCATTTATAATTATAGTCTCCTGATAATTAAACACACAGAATGGATCTTGAGGGTTCTCTACGGACAAGGTATACAAACCACTAGCCATGTCTGTAAAAGTTGCTGTAAGCCCTTCTTTGACGAGCGTCTGCCCTCCTACTGAACGTATTATAAACTTATAAGACTGTAGTGGACCAAATGGAGTTACTTGCAAACTACCGTCGTCCGTTTCAAAACACTCCGATACATCAGTCACTGAAAGATGGAGAGAATCAATAAAATTATTTCTTATGATCCAGATACTATCTGTATCTGTACAAGCAAACTCGTCCTCCACTCTCATCCAATACAAGAGTGAATCTGAAAAACCTGAAAATTGATCGGTTAGTTCAGGAGTATTAAAGCCATTGCTCCAAAGTAATGATTCGATATTGTATTCGGGGATTATCTCATATCCAATGGTAAAATCAGAACCAGCACAAACAACAGAATCACCATGAAGCTCGAGCCCTAAATAATCCGTTGACTCTAAAGTAATGGCTAAAACATCCCTGCAGTTGTTTGCAGCTAAAGCTTCTACCCATATCTCCTCAGTCCCCGCAACTGGTAGCTGAAATGGCGCTTCTAGCTCTATGTCCAAATCAACATCTGAATAAAACGTCAAACTCTGACTTAAACCTTGATTATCTTGAATGGATAAATTTTGAAGATTTATACTATCCCCAAAGCAGACATCATCTAATGTACTCGTATCAATTGTTAGGTCTGGTCCTGGAAGAATATTAAACTGAATCATAGCGCGCTCCGAACTACGACAAGCACCGGTACTGTATTCTACAAAAAGATAGTCGGTTAAAGTATCACTTGAAGCTATATTGGATTTAATATAATCATAGCTTACCTCATCATGTAATGCTAGTCCCCCAGTTTCTGTGTTATACCAAAGAACATCATAATCGTTAATGGGAGATAAAGCAATCGATATCTCTTCCATTGAACAAATTGTAAAGAGACCAGGTACTAATGGAATTGGTAAGTCAAGATCTGAAGTGGCACTATTACAATCATCATCAAATCCATTACAGGCTAGCTCTTCTGCGTCAGGATTTATATTGGAATTTGTATCGTCACAATCATCAGCGTTTGAACTAAACCCTGCAAGTGCTTGATCAAAGCAGGAAGGTATACCCAATCTTACAGCACCAAATCCATCCAAATCATCATCAACAAAATAAGTAAACAAGGGGGCCCCTGCATTTAATGAACCGTTAAAAGCTATATTATCTAAGTAGGCACGACCACTGCTTTTATTTCCTCTTTTCGCAAAAAAACGAAACTGCGCATTAGCTCCGTCAAAATCGCTAAGATCAATATAAATTTTCTCCCAAACCTCTGTACCCTCAACTAGATCGGCAGTCCAAAGATCGGTATATATAAAGCCACCATTTAAACTTATCTGAAGTTTAAAAAAATCAAAGGCATTTGGACTCTTAATTAAAGCATCGAAAGACATATGACAGGCTGTCGGATCAGCAGCGACAATATCCATACACGGAGAGTATAACAGCACAGAATCTTTGCCGAAACAATTATCGTGCAAATAAAGGCAATTACCAGAGCCCGAGGTTGAATTAGTCCCAACATTTGAAGTCCCAGCCAATACCCCCCAATCCATGCAATCTCCTAAATCATAGTTCATCCATGCTCCAGGCAAGGTATAATTTTCACTACATGCTGGTGTATATGAAAATCCATCTTGGATATTAAAGTCAGTTAAAAAGGTAATCGGAGAAGCTGTACAAGCTGTGCTAAATGCCTCAACACAACTGTTTAAAGACCATTGATTGTCCGAACATTTTCTTCTAACATAAACTTCATACTGTGCCTGGCCAACAAGTCCATTTATAATCAGATCATCTGAACAAGCAAATTGTAGTACATTAATTCCTCCACCTAACTGATCATCCATGCCAGGAATAAAATCAGGCTCACCCCATTCAACAATAAGCGCTGAGCAATCATCTTCATTATCTACTATATCTAATTGTACAGCTGTTGCATTGACGGTTGAAAGGCCCTGAACAATGGGACGATTGCAAGATTCTGCAGCAAACACTATATCAAAATAAACAAGTGTTCCATCATCACTAGGATTATTATCATCTATTTCAAGTATCCAATCACCATTGGGATTAGAAGAATCGTAAAAATCTTCTAAGGCACCCTCTGGCTTGAAGGAACCAATAAATGGTGCCAATCCTTCCTCAATTGACAATGTGCTACAGTATTCATTACTCTGCACAGATACTAAATGCGTTGCATTACTACAAGGATCAGGATCCTGTATATCACCAAAATCATCACCATTACCCCCCACTTGCTCAAAAAGTAAAACACTAACACCCGAAGGGCTAATCAATCGTAAAGTCAAGTCAGTGACATAGGCATGCTCGATCTTAAAAGCAATACTGCTTATAAATATATCTTCCCCAAGTTCTGAGCCAGCAAGATCATTGTATGCAAAAGAATAAGTCGAAGAGCCAAAAGAAATTGGCATACTTATTGAATCACAGGCTATCCCCATTGGTACTGTGCCATTTGAGTACCCAATGTTAAGATTGAATAGTAAGGCATAGATAATCAGGATATTAAATCCAACTTTAACGTTTAGCGTGCTCATAAAACTGGGGGTTTTATATATTTATTATAAATATAAAAAAAGCTGATTTCAAGTATCTACTTAAAATCAGCTTTTTTCATATTCATTTTATGCTATTTAACCCACAACGATATTCACCATACGTTTTGGCACTACAATGACTTTTCGAATTGTCTTATCCTCCAACCATTTTTGGATCTCAGGTAGTTCAAGTGCTGCCTTTTCGATAGTTTCTTTCGAAGCATTAGCATCGAAGTCTGCTACTGCTCGCTTCTTGCCATTAATTGAAATCGGATAGCTTATAGAATCCTCCACAAGATGCTTATCCTCAAACACAGGATAATCTGCATTGAATACTGAAGTCTTGTGACCTAACTGATGCCATAATTCCTCCGCCAAGAAAGGCGCAAAAGGTGCAATAAGAATGACCATCTGTTCCAGAACTACTTTACTTGAACAATTTGATTTTTTAAGATCATTTGTTGCTACCATAAATGCTGAAACACAGGTATTGAAAGAAAAACGTTCAATATCAGAACGCACCTTTTTTATACAAGTGTGCAAGATCTTCATATGCTCCTTCTCAGGGGCAACTTCATTGAAAGAACGCCCAGAATCGTCAAAATATAAAGCCCAGAATTTTCTAATAAACTTTGAAACACCATCTATTCCTTTAGTATCCCAAGGCTTAGATTGTTCTATAGGGCCAAGAAACATTTCATACATTCTAAAACAATCTGCTCCATATCGCTCAACTATATCATCCGGATTAACCACATTAAAATAGCGCTTTGACATTTTTCCAACCTCAGATACGGTTTCGAAAACATAGTCTCCTTTTTCGCCAGAGATCCATTTCCCCTGCTTCGTTTCGAAGGTGGCCTTAGCATATTCAGGTCTCCAAGCAATAAATTTCTCTAATCCCTCTTGATTCAAGTAAGAATTAGAAGAACCGTATTCAGATACGAAATCAACAAAAACAGGAATCTTAGCATAGGAGTCTTCTGAGCCAGCAACTACTATATCTTTAGAAACAAATACACTTTGCCCGTTTTCCTTTTCTTTTTTCAAGTATAAAAATTCAATAACCCCTTGAATCATACCTTGGTTGATCAGCTTCTTAAAAGGCTCATTCGTTGGCACTAATCCTTTATCAAAAAGGAATTTATGCCAAAAACGACTATACATTAAATGACCAACAGCATGTTCTGTACCACCTACATAAAGATCAACCTCTTTCCAGTAGTTTAAAGCCTCTTTACTGGCAAATGCCTCCTCATTCCTTGGATCCATATAGCGTAAAAAGTACCAACTAGAACCAGCAAAACCTGGCATGGTATCCGTTTCTCGAATAAATCCTGCCTTTTCATTAACCCAGTTTTCATTTCTTGCAAGTGGTGATTTACCGCCTGCCGCTGGTTGAAAATCATTTAGTTCAGGTAATTCTAATGGTAGTTCAGAATCCGCTAAAGGAATTGTAATCCCTTCTTCATTATATACAACTGGGAAAGGCTCTCCCCAATAACGCTGCCTAGAATAGATAGCATCTCTTAAGCGGAAATTAACCTTACGCTGTCCAATCCCTCTATTTTCTATCTCTTCTAACATTTTCTCAATAGCTTCTTTAACAGTCAAGCCATTCAGAAAATCAGAATTCATCATTGTTCCGACTTTAGCTTGTCTAGCCGCATCGTCAAACTCTGATTTATCAACGACCTCAACAATTTTAAGGTCATACTTCTTTGCAAATCGATTGTCACGCTCATCATCCGAAGGCACGGCCATAATAGCACCTGTACCATAATCTTTCAAGACATATTCACCAATCCAAACAGGTACTTCTTCCCCACTAAATGGGTTTATCGCATAAGCTCCAGTAAAAGCTCCACTGACCTCTTTGGCCTCAGACATACGATCTCGCTCTGACCTTGTGCTAACGTACTTTATATATGAATCGATCTCTTCTTTTTGTTCTGCTGTTGTCAGGGCACTAACAAGCTCATGCTCGGGAGCAAGTACCATGTATGTAGCTCCATAAATAGTGTCTGGTCTCGTAGTGAATACTTCAATCTGTTTTTCACTATTTTTGATATCAAAAAACAGCCTTGCACCAGTGGATTTTCCAATCCAATTAGATTGCATCTTTTTCATTGAATCAGACCAATCTAGCTTATCTAAACTCGATAACAAACGATCTGCATAAGCCGTAATTCTTAAGGACCACTGTAGCATCGGCTTGCGTTCGACAGGATGACCTCCACGCTCTGAAACGCCCTCTTTTACCTCATCATTGGCCAAAACAGTACCTAATGCTTCACACCAATTCACATAGGTAGTCTTTCTGTAAGCTAACCTAAAGTTCATAAGTGCATCTGCTTTTTCTTTTGCAGACCAGGAAGCCCAATCCTCCTTAGAAAATTCAAAGTCTTCCTCACTATATGCCGTATGTTCCGTAGATCCATTGTCAGCAAAGTAAGCCTCTAAATCAGCTATCGGAGTGGCTTTTGATGTTTTTACGTCATAATAATGTTCAAAAAGCTGAACAAATATCCATTGGGTCCATTTGTAATATTCCGGTGAGCAAGTTTTCACTTCCCTATCCCAATCAAAACTAAAACCGATATTATCCAATTGCTCTCTGTAGCGCTTTATATTTTCATCTGTAGATATAGCTGGATGTACTCCAGTCTGAATAGCATACTGCTCTGCAGGTAATCCAAATGCATCGTAGCCCATAGGGTGTAATACATTAAACCCATTCAGACGCTTAAATCTCGAAAAGATATCGGAAGCAATATATCCAAGCGGGTGTCCTACATGTAGTCCTGCGCCTGATGGATATGGAAACATATCCAAGACATAGAATTTGGGTTTATCGCTTTCATGGCTAACCTTATAGGTCTTGTTTTCATGCCAATAGGTTTTCCAGCGTGCTTCAACTTGCTTCGAATTAAAATCCATAATATATAAAATAAATTTGTCGGAATACGGCCTTATAAATACTTCAGAAGTTGCGAAATTAATGAAAAAGAGTAATTTTCAACTTATATTATGGGAAAATCCGTAAAAAGGATTTCCAGTCCATATATACTTTGAAGCAAATTACATATTTAACCACAAAACATATTATGAAGAATCTAATTAAGTTAGGGCTTTTACTGATTGCAGGAATTCTAGTTTACAACTACTTCTACGGTACACCAACAGAGAAAGAAAAATCAGAAAAAATCTTTACTGAATTTAAAGAAGTGGGTGTATCTGTTGTTAACCTCATGAAAGAAGAGAAAGAAAAGTATGATGGAGGAAAGTACGATGAGGCTATTGATAATATGAAGGGAGCAGTAGAAAAAATGAAAGACAAAATTGATAAATCAGGAGATGACAGTCTCAAAGATGAGATGGACGAACTAGGCTCTAAAAGTAGACGAATCCTTGACAAGTGGGAAAAAAATAAACCACAAACTGAAGAGGAAAAGTCAAATTTTGAGGCCGATATGAAGAACATATTAAAGGAGGCAGAAAATATTTTCACAAATTAAAAAAAGCCCGATGATTTACATCGGGCTTTTTTTATGCTCTACCACATTCTTGAATCAGCTGAATATTGTCGATCAAAATATTTCCACCTATCTTTTCATCTCCAGGGTAATAAGCCTCCAAAATAATATATCTAAAAGACCTTTCAGGCTTAAAAATAAAATCAAAAGTCTTCCAGTCTGTATTATCAATAAGCTCTGAGGTAAATAAAAGTTCTGGATCTGCACACTTATCATTTGAACCATACATTTTTAATACCACAGGTAGGTTATGTCTAGGGTACCGAATACTGTAGGCCAAATCCATTTTCAGATAGTAGCATTTGCCTGCTTTTAATTCAGAAGAAAGTCTTTGAGTGATACTTTCCCAAGAATTATCCGCACGAGTAATTAAACCTAGGTAGGTCTCCCCTTCCGAAGGCTCTTTTATTACGCCCCAAGGACCTGGGAGTATATCGG
>JAQXAY010000230.1 GCA_029252685.1 Saprospiraceae bacterium
TATCCCATTCCATTGTTGGACCAAGTCTAGGATATATATGTGCTTCATTGTTTGCTATTATCAGAAACTTAAGTGATGAGCCTCTCGAAACGAATTCTGGTTTGTTGAATTGATTAACATAGTTCTTGGTTTCTTCGCTTAGGTGCGATCTTGAGCAAACAAATTTTAGACCTTCATCGGTTTTGCTAAATGGGATTGCCTCCAGTTTTCTGTAGTTACCAGCAGAGATATATTCGAATGCTCCACCGTCTTTAAATGCAAAATAGCATTTGTTTGTTACGGGGATATAGACTACTCCAAGTATGATTTTTTGATCTTCGACCAAGGCGATATTAACAGTAAAGTCACCGTTTCTTTTGATGAATTCTTTGGTGCCATCTAGTGGATCAACCAACCAACAGCGTTTCCACTGCTTGCGTTCTTCATAATCAACTTGCTTGTTTTCTTCAGAGATGATTGGGTACTTTTTGTTGAGTCCTTTGAGATGGAAACAGATAATCTCATTTGATTTTTGATCGGCTATTGTAAGGGGTGAATTATCATCTTTTTTTGTGATGCTTATTTGATCAAATTTATCGTAGATGTCAAGAATGGCTTTGCCTGCTTTAAAGGAGATTTGGCAAACTTGTTCTGCAAGAGCTTGAAGCTTCATTTTTTTCTTTGCAAAATACAAAAAAGGTGCTTTAATACTAAAGCACCTTTTTTTGTCAGTTGTGACCTCCGAGTTGACAGCAGCCGGGGAGCGCATTGTAGGCCTCCTCATTAGCTTTCACATCATCAGCTTGATAACCTACTGATGCAACTCTTTCTCGGATCGCTTGGAGCGAAAGTTTCTTCGAATCGTATTTTACCTTTAGCTTTTTAGATGTCACATCTAGCTCAGCAACTTCGATACCATCTAGCTCGTTTACTGCTGTTTCAATCTTTTTTTTGCACATGTTACATTGTGCTGTTGTCATGATCTTAGACTTTTTAGTCTGACCGAAACCTATAGATGCTATAAATAGCAGAGCTACGATTACACTTATTTTTTTCATAATCTTTTTATTTTATTGTCCATTTAATACCCATATAACCTCTAATTCCTAAAGTTGGGCCATAGATATGTGAAGCATTGAAATAATCACTGAATGGATTCTCATGATCAATTATCGGATTTTCTTGCGTGAAATTACCAAGGTTTTCTCCACCAAAATAAAATTCAAATCGATCAGTGAATTTCTTATTAATATGAATATTGTAAAGTTGGTAAGACGGTGTATTACCAATGTGATTTGTCAAATCAATAGTGTTTGGAATAAAAGGATGTTCTGGGAATAATTGTTTCCCGACGAACTGAGTACTGAAGTTGATATCCCAATTTGTCCTAGGCACAGCGTACTCTAAGGCAATGAGGCCCCTGTTTTTTGCGAACAATGGTGGAATCCTGTTTCCATCTCTAAATCCAACTTCATAATGGTTGTATTTGTAAGCTCCTTTTAGTCGAAGATTATTGTTGAGCTCAACATTTGCCATTATAAGGAAATAAGTGGATTTGGTTTGACCTTTTTGATTGTAAAAATGTACATGATGCGAATGTCTTTCCATATCCATTACAACTTTGTTGATAAATACGGAGTGGTAGGCGTCTGCGTTAACACTTATCGAACGGCCATTTAAAATAAATTCTTTGGTAAAATTAATACCCATGTTCCAAGCCTCCTCAACATTCAGAGCCTCATCTAACATGATATCTGTATTGCTGATTAACATTCCAATATTCTCTGAGAGGATGTAAGGCGTTTTGTACCCTTTCCCAATATTTAAACGAGCAATAGTTCGATCATCAAAGTTATATTTCAAGCTCAATCGTGGACTTACCAACAAGCCATAAAGGTTATGTTGATCTAGTCTCAAGCCAGTGATTAAGCCTAATTTCTGTAAGAAGATACTAGGTTCTTTGTCCGAGCAGCAAGCTTCTTTGTTGTCCTTGTCCGAGCAGCAAGCTTCTTTGTTGCCCTTGTCCGAGCAGCAAGCCCCTTCGTTTTTCTTGTCAGAAGCACTAGCAACTTTTTCTGAACTACAAGCAGATCCTGTATTGATATCATTTTTAGCTACCTGCTCCGATTTTACAAATCCAGTTGAAAAATCAAAGAATACGCCTACTTGTTTTTCCTCTACATTGTAAGTAAAGGTGCCAAGATAGTTTTGAAGGTCTGAATAGTTTGTGCTTATTCCAGTAGATATTTTAGAATTCTCACCAGGCTTACTTACAAACATAAAATTTGTGTAAGCATAGGTTTGAGTCCCATTCCTTGGCCTAAGGTATCCATATTCCTCGTCAATCTTTTGGGAGGTAAAATCATAAATAAAACCAATAGATTTATTTGGATCATCAAATCCTACATAACCGATCTTCCCAAATATGTTAAGTCTTTCATGATCCATATTTACTAGATATGGATTGGCGACATCCATACCGACTTGACCTGAGCGAGTTTGACCATCTATATATTGGACATTTAGTTGAGACCTAAGATATTTACCTCTATAGAATAATCGGTATAGTCCATTTAAGGTTGTTTTTTGAGGTGTATCAAGGAATAGGTCATCATTCGTGTCTACCTGATTTCGATTACCTGAGCCATGTAGTAAAAGGCCCATACTCCATTTGTCTGAAATAGGATAATTCAGATGAAGATTCGTTTCTACTCGACCAAAACTATTGATATATGTGTTTAGGAAAATTTTGTCATCCTCCCAAGGTTTTGCAAGTTCAAAGTTGATTTGGCCTGCAATATTTTCCATGCCGTTTTCTACTGTTCCAATACCTTTGGAGACTTGGATTCCTTTTACCCAAGTGCCAGGATAGTAATCAAAAAGATGCAAGGAAGCAAGTCCTTTCGCTAAGGGTCTTTTTTCAGCAAGTAACTGCGTGTATGAACCTCCAAGACCTAACATTTTTACTTCTTTGGTTCCTGTTACTGCATCCGTATACATTACGTCTACGGTACCATTTGTTTCAAAGCTTTCGGCAAGTGAGCAGCATGCTGCTTTTCTTAGTTCATCTTCTCCAATATGTTCAACATTGAGTGTACTTATTGTTGATACATAGTTTGATCCCCTGCCATCTTTAACTTCAAATTCGGTAAGTTCTAGGTTAGCAGTCAATATTATTTTTAAATCCTGTCCTGGAACTACTCGATCTGCATAACTATTAAAGCCAATAAAGCTGACTAAAAGTGTATCTGAAGATTCGGATATGTTGAGTTCAAATGATCCATCAGTGGCTATTGTACCAATAGTTGTGTTTTTCCATTGAACTGTAGCTCCTTCTAGGGGATTACCTTTTTCATCAGAAACAGACCCTTTGACTAGGGGATTCTGGGCAATTGTGTGAAAGGAAATTAAGCTTAATAAAAGCGTATATATTATTTGTTTCATTATTTCTAAGTTAGATTAAATAGTCATCTTGATTGATGCGTTTTACGCAGAGGCGTATAGACGATGACTAATTTCTAGCAAAGAAAAGATTGAATAAAAGGAAGGGTATATCTCGCGAAGACAGATTTCTTGAGTTCAGTATTAGGAGGTGCATTTGCATGAATACACG
>JAQXAY010000256.1 GCA_029252685.1 Saprospiraceae bacterium
GGCACTATTGCCATCTATGGTCTTTTTGCTCTAGAAGCATTCGTAGATGCTCATCTGCAGTCCTTCGATGTCAGCAAAGACCTTTCCTTAAAAGTAGCTCCTAGTATTCAAGAGCATTATTCAATGCCCGGGCTAGGAGTAGTATTACAGGTTAAATAAAAAAGCACCAGACTCTTTAGCCTGGTGCCCTTTAAATTATTTCTCGAAAGAAGGATAATTATATTCTGTTGCTGGAACAAAAGTTTCTTTGATCGTTCTAGGTGAAACCCAACGTAACAAATTAAGAATTGAACCCGCTTTGTCATTGGTACCTGAACCTCTAGCACCACCAAATGGTTGCTGTCCAACTACAGCTCCTGTAGGCTTATCATTGATATAGAAATTACCTGCTGAATGCCTTAAGGCCTTAACCGCAACATTTATTGCTTCACGCTCTATAGCGAATATTGAACCAGTAAGTGCATATGGAGATGTATTATCTGCTATCTCAAGGATTTCCTCAAAAGCATCATCTGCATATACATGTATAGTTAGCACAGGGCCAAAAATCTCCTCAGACATTGTTGTGTAATCTGATGTCTTTGCAAGGATAACAGTTGGTTCTACAAAGTAACCTTCCTCTTTGCTATAAGATCCTCCCATAATTACTTCAGAATCAGCATCTGACTTCGCATTATCAATGTAAGTGGCGATCTTATCGAATGAACGCTCATTGATTACAGCATTGACGTAATTTGTATAATCTTCTGGAGTTCCTGTCTTTATATCAGCAAGATCTTTCTCCATATATCCTTTGACAGTCTCCCACATACCTGCAGGTACATATGCTCTAGATGCAGCAGAACATTTTTGACCAGAAAACTCAAAAGATCCTCTTACTAAAGCAGTAGCTACCTCTTTTGGATCAGCAGATTTGTGTGCTACAACAAAATCTTTACCACCAGTCTCCCCTACTATCCTTGGATATGATCTGTATAGGTCAATATTTTCACCAATAGTCCTCCATAAGGTCTTAAATACACCTGTACTACCCGTAAAGTGTAGACCTGCAAAGTCTTTATGTTTAAATATTACTTCACCAGCCTCAGGTCCATCTGTAAATACAAGGTTAATAACACCTTTAGGCAAGCCTGCACGCTCAAAAATTTCCATCAATAAACCTGCAGAGTATATCTGATCATCAGATGGTTTCCATACAATTACATTACCCAACATTGCCGGCGCAGCACAAAGATTTGCCGCAATAGCTGTAAAGTTGAATGGTGTCAAAGCAAAAATAAAACCCTCTAATGGACGATGCTCCATTCTATTCCAAATAAGATCTGAACTATCAGGCTGCTCTTTATACAACTGCGTCATATACTGAACATTAAAACGCATAAAATCTGCAAGCTCAGCTACAGAATCTATCTCGGCTTGAAAGATATTTTTACCTTGACCAAGCATAGTCGCTGCTGCAATTTTTTGGCGATAAGGACCTGATATTAAATCTGCAACCTTTAGAAAGATAGCAGCTCTATCATTCCAAGCCATATCCTCCCAAGCGGATTTTGCAGATAGTGCTGCTTCGATAGCTTGAGCTACATGATCACCAGTGCCTTGAGAGTAATGCCCAAGTGTATGCTTTATTTCATGTGGAGGATGTATGGATTTTTTATTTTCAGTAAAAATCTTTTTGCCTCCAATAGTCATCGGAATATCCACTGTAGTGGATTTCATTTCCTTTATAGTTGCATCCAACAATGCTCGTTCCTTAGAACCTGAAGCATAAGCCAGTATGGGTTCATTCTTAGGTGCTGGAACCTTAAAAAATGCATTTGCCATTATTGTTCTATTTTATTATTTCTAAAATTAGACCCAAAGTTATAAAAAGGATAGGAATTTCTAAATCAATTCCAAAAGTTCAGGAAGTTGACTAATTGTATGAGTCGGTTTAAATTTGTTAGATGACCATTCTTTTTGATTTGGATTAAACCAACAAGATGGAATATTTGCATTGTATGCTCCCAAAATATCGGAGCCCGCAGTGTCACCTATTACAAGAAGGTCCTCCTTATTAAAACTTGGAATCTGTTTAAGTGTATAATCAAAAAAAGCAGTATCCGGCTTTTTTACTCCAATTGCATCTGATATTATAATTGCGTCAAAATAATCTTTGATACCAGACAAATCAATTCTCCTATCTTGCACCTCTTTAAGTCCATTCGTTATAATCGACATACCCACCTGCTTAGCTCTTAGTTGTTTCAAAACATCTAAAGCATCATTTACATAGAATACGGATTCCCTTAGGTAATCAAAATAATGCGTATTCATTTTATTAGGATCAGCATCAATCTCAAATAGGGCATTAAAGCGTTGAAATCGCAATGTTTTTATCTCAGAAAGTGCTAATTCCCCTCGCTCTGCAGCTGACCAACACGCCTTATTAATGATATAGTATTCTTTGAAAAGTGTTTCTTTGTCCAGATTACTATAATGACCAATCATCTGTTTAAAAGATGATTCAGAAGAACGTGTAAAGTCTAATAAAGTATTATCGAGATCGAAAAGAAGGTATTTATATTTCTTCATTTAGTGTAACTTCTTTAGGGACAAAGGTGCTAGCATCTCCCCCTGCTTTAATAATCTCTCTCACAATGGTCGAACTAATGTGAGAGAAACCCGGTTTAGAAATCAGAAAAAAGGTTTCAACACCATTGCCAATCACTGAATTCAATTGAGAAATAGTTTTTTCGTAATCAAAATCTGATGAATTACGTAAACCTCGAATTAGATAATTTGCATCAACTGATTTACAGAATTTTACAGTAAGCCCCTCGAAATAAGCAATTTCTATTTTTCCTTCATCCTTAAACACATCATCAAGCCATTTTAACCTTGTTTTCAAAGTGAAGAGTGTCTTCTTATTTGAGTTGACGCCTACTGCTACATAGATCTTGTCAAATAG
>JAQXAY010000262.1 GCA_029252685.1 Saprospiraceae bacterium
TGTGGATATGGAAAAGGTGGAGGAATGGGCTAAAGAAAACGATCTTGAGGTTCTTCAGAATTTTGGATTAAGCGGTTACTTTATAGGTCTGCTAGAGATGTACTGGACAGGCATTATTCAATCTATATTTAAAAGCAACGCTAAGAACCTGAACGATGGCAAGATCGACGATCATAAACTTACAATGCGTCCGAGTTTGAAGGCTCCGGCACTTGTAGCCTTGACGGATCTGATCATACGTATAGATAGGATTTTATTTACCGGAAAGACCTATTCAGTAGGTAGAGGAATGGTTTTGAGAAAAAAATAAGAACAGGCATGGAAGACAAGTTGAAAAAGTTAGCTGATCTAAGAGCTGAAGCAGAACTGGGAGGAGGATCTGCCCGTATAGAAAAACAACATGCAAAAGGTAAACTAACCGCAAGAGAACGCATAGAATTCTTGCTTGACCCAGGCTCTTTCGAAGAGATTGGACAGCTTGTAACGCACCGTTCTACAGATTTTGGGATGGAAAATCAAAAGATCTTAGGAGATGGTGTTATAACTGGATACGGAACAGTAAATGGCAAGACTATTTATGTTTATGCTCAAGATTTTACTGTTTTTGGAGGTTCTTTGTCGGAGACGCATGCGGAGAAGATTTGTAAAATTTTAGATCTAGCAGTGAAGACAGGAAATCCGGTAATTGGATTGAATGATTCAGGAGGTGCTCGTATTCAGGAAGGTGTGTCTTCCCTTGGAGGATATGCCGATATTTTTTACAGAAATGTAAGAGCATCCGGTGTGGTGCCTCAGATTTCTGCTATCATGGGACCCTGTGCAGGAGGCGCAGTTTACTCTCCTGCAATCACTGATTTTATAATCATGGTGGAGCAGTCTTCTTATATGTTTGTAACGGGGCCAAATGTAGTGAAGACCGTAACAAATGAAACAGTGAGTTCGGAGGACTTAGGTGGTGCAGTAACGCATGCATCCAAATCCGGTGTAACACACTTAACCGCTCAGAATGATGTTGATTGTATCAATCAGATAAAAAAGCTGTTGAGTTATATTCCTCAAAACTGTGAAGAGCAGGTTTTTGACTTGCCTTGTGAGTTGAAGGATGAACTTAGACCAGCACTTAGGGATCTTGTTCCTGAGAATGCTAATCAACCTTACGATATCAAAGAAGTGATCAATGGACTAGTTGATGCAGATTCTTTTTATGAGGTTCATGAGCAATATGCAGATAATATTGTAGTTGGTTTTGCACGTATAGGAGGGAAGAGTATCGGTATCGTTGGTAATCAACCGATGAGTCTTGCAGGTGTACTTGATGTAGAAAGTTCTAAGAAGGGAGCTCGATTTGTTCGTTTCTGTGACTGCTTCAATATACCATTATTAGTTTTGGTTGATGTTCCTGGCTTCCTACCTGGTACCGACCAAGAATGGAATGGTATCATAACAAATGGAGCTAAATTACTTTATGCATTTAGAGAGGCAACCGTTCCTAGGATTACGCTAATTACTCGTAAAGCCTACGGTGGAGCTTATGATGTGATGAACTCAAAACATATTGGGGCCGATTTTAATTTTGCTTGGCCGACTGCAGAGATTGCAGTGATGGGAGCAAAGGGCGCCTCTGAAATTATCTTTAGAAGAGAAATCCAAGCAGCAGATGATCCAGCAGCTAAGTTAGCCGAGAAAGAGGCTGAGTATGCAGAGAAGTTTGCCCACCCATACAGAGCAGCATCTCGAGGATTTATTGACGAGGTGATTGATCCTGCTGAAAGTAGACGGAAATTAATAAAAGCCTTTTATATGCTAAGGCAGAAGGTTGATAAGCTTCCTAAGAAGAAGCATGGAAATATTCCACTATAAAAAAAGTATAATCAAAAGACGCTTGCATTTGCAAGCGTCTTTTTTAATATGACAAATAAAAATATGTATTTTTCTATCGACTTAACTCTTTTTATATAAGAAAATGAGCTTTTAGTCGTTCGAATATAAACGTAAATCTAAGTGAATCTATGGTTAAGCAACTGTTTGTAGTCCTTTGTCTAGTTTTTAGTATGCATATTTTAAATGCCCAAGTGGAGAAGTCAGGCCATAAGCTTATCGGTATAACGGACCAAGCTAAAATTGAAGAGATGATGCTCGTCTTGGAGGACATTGGCAGTAGTTCTAAAGAGCTAATGCGCGAGCAGAGTCTCAAAAGTTATATGATGCCAAATCGTAAGTCTCCTAAGTCTGATCGCAATAATGCCTACGTTGTAGCTAGTTGCATGGAGTTCTACATTAACTTCAATTCTAACTTTAAGGTCAACCTTTCTCCAGATTTTATAGCTATTCAAGCAGACGAATCTTATAAAGAATTGCTTACTAAGCTGGTAAGTTTAGGTACTGTTAATGCAGCAATATTTCCCTATGGTAGCCAATTTTTAAATGAGGCAGTACATTCTACTCAGCGATATCAAGCAGAAAACTATCTACATATATTCAGATCGGATATCGGCGCAAGACAGAAAATCTTTGAATTGAGAAAAGCCCTAATGAGGGGTAATCCTGTAATGGTGGATATTAAGGTAGATAAAACCTTCTTAAATTTAAGTAATACCTCGGCTTGGAAATATACTGGTACTGGAGGTGTGTCCGTTGAGCCTATTATTGTGACTGGTTATTCTGAAGAAAAGAAAGCTTTTGAGGTTACTGGAGCATATGGTAATGGCTGGGGAAGAGATGGATATGCTTGGATTAGCTATGACGATATGGGTAAACTTGCAGAGAATGCGTATGTCCTTGTAGTACAGCGATGAAGATATTTTGATATTATATATGACAAATAACGCGGCTCATCATTTTGATGGGCCCTTTTTATGTCAGCTTTCAAACCTATGGGAAATTTTAATTAGGAAAAAAAGACATATACACTTAAATTCAATTCTGTCAGAACAAATAATCTACAAGTACTGATTAAACAAACCTTACTGCTTTTATAAACCTACCAAAGATCTTTCTTGCTGAAAGATCAAAACAAGACTACTTTTTTAACAATACACCAAACAGATGAAAAGAGGATTACTAATACTTTTTTGTTTAGTTGTCTTTTCTTGGAACGTTAGATCCCAAAGTGAGTTTAAGCAGATGCATAAAAGCTATGAATTTGGGTGGTTTTCAGGAATTTCAAATTATTCAGGCGAGTTGAGACAATTAAGGTTTGAAGCAAAAAGCAGTGAATTTGCCTCAGGACTATTTTTCCGTTATAATTTTAGCAATAACTTATCGTATAAGACTAGTATTTATCATGGTAAACTTCGTGGTTCAGATAGTAGCTATCCGACTTTGAATATATCTGATAGGAACTTGAGCTTTGAAACAGATATAGTTGATTGGTCCCACGTGATTGAGTTTAGTTTTATGGATTTTGGTTCTAGAGCTGAACGAGTTGCAGCACCGTATATCTTTGCAGGTGTATCTGGGTTTTACTTCAATCCCAAGACGTACTATAATGGAGAATGGGTTGAACTTCAACCTTTGGGTACTGAAGGTCAGGGAATGCCGGGAAAAGCTGAGAAGTATGACAAAATACAAGTTTCAATTCCTTTTGGACTTGGCTTTAATATAAAAGTCGGGGAGAAAAGAGATGTGGTTATTGGATTCGAAGTTGGTTTTCATAAAACCTTTACGGATCACATCGACGATATTAGTGGTACTTATCCTGAGCGGAGTGATTTTGAGCAAATGAGTCCGGAGATTCAGGCACTTAGTTATAGGGGCTCAGAATTACCTAATCAAACTATTGATGATTTCCCAGCAGGCCAAGCTCGCGGTAACTCTAATCGCTTTGATTCATTTTTCTTTGGCGGTATTTGTATCAGTAAACACTTCACGAAGTATGTTACGAACAATAGGCCCAAAAAAGTTAAAGGTAAAAAAATAATATTATAGGAATTTTTATGTGGAATATTTGATTATATTTAAGTATTCCTAATGAGCTGTAGGTTGATCTTCTAGATGAATTCTATGCGGTTTTACGTTTCTATACTCTTTATTTTTTTATTTAATCAATCATCCCTTGCTAAAAGGTACTTTGTGGCGCCTGATGGTGATGGGCAAGGTTTGTCTTGGCAGGATGCATCTTCTGATTTAGCCCAAGTATTAATTACAGCTGAATTTGGAGATGAAGTATGGGTTGCAGTGGGTTTGTATAAACCAACCCAAGGTGACGATAGAGACGTATCCTTTATATTGAAAGATGGTGTTTCCCTAGTTGGTGGATTCATGGGCTTTGAAAAGTTTATGGATGAGCGAAAAGCAATCAATGGGAAAAGTATCCTAAGCGGTGATATTGGCGATCCAGGGAACAAGGATAATAGCTTTACCGTACTCTATTCAGAGAATATAAGTAATTCAACACTTCTTGATGGCTTTGTAATATCAGACGGCAACGCTGATTTTGATGCGCATAGTCAAGCCTCTCCACGAACCTGTGGAGCAGGATGGTACAATAAATTTAATAGTGATAACCAGAGCGGTTGGCCCATTGTCAATAATGTTTATTTTATTGATAATATCGCCTTGTATGGAGCAGCGGTATATGGAGAAATAAAAAATTATTCCGAATTCACACTTTTATTCAAAGAT